>NZ_JBHRTQ010000008.1:0-68590 GCF_042646485.1 Novosphingobium bradum
ATGTCCGCCATCTCCATCGCCGCAACCTGCTGCTACTGGTTGTGATCAATGAGTCCTGAGCCTAGGCGGCGTGGACAAATTGGCTAGAGGCGGGCTTTCCACGTGTCATCAGGATATTTGATGATTTGTCGCCGCCATATCCAGACGGCGAAACCGAACATGATCGCCCCGGTCGCTACTCCAACGAGCCAACCCTGCTGATGGCCTTGAAAGTAGACCACCAGAATGCTGACAACAGCCGGAGCAGATAGCGCGAGCCAGTCCCGTCGAGTCACTTTCCTCATGCAGCGCAATCTATCGCGAAGTGTTCGGAAAAGCATCGATTTTGGCGTGGTGCTGGGGATCGTCATTGACGCGATGACCAGTCGTTGATTCAAGCCTGCTTTTTGGAGGCAGGCTTGAGCCGAGGCGATCTCACTGAAGCGGAATGGCGCATCCTGAGGGATTTGTTGCCAATCGAGCCTGAAAATCGCGGACGAGGAAGGCCGCCGGAGCAGAACCGCTCAATCATCAACGGAATACTTTGGCGGCTCCGTTGCGGTGCGCCGTGGCGCGATGTGCCACCGAAATATGGAAGCTGGAACACGATCTATCGCCGGTTTCGGCGTTGGAGCGAGGCCGGGGTCTGGGAAATCGTGGCGGTGACACTGGCCGAAGTTATGGCGGACAGCGGTCACTATAGCATCGATAGCACCACCGTTCGCGCCCATGTCTCGGCAGCGGGCGGAAAAGGGGGACTCATCGACGCGCTCTTGGCCGCTCGCGGGGCGGGTTCACCAGTAAACTTCACTGCTTGGCTGATGCCCTCGGAAGACCTCTCGCCTTCCACCTGACGGTCGGTGAGGCAGCAGACTGCAAAGCGTATGATGACCTCATCGACCTGCCAGAGCGGGCACCGGTCGCGCTACTCGCCGACAAAGGCTACGATGCTGACGCCATCCGTGCCGACCTTGCCGAACGGAAGATCGAGGCAGTCATCCCCGGCAGATCAAACCGACGCGTGAAGATCGAGCATGACCGTGCGCTCTACAAGCAGCGCAACCGCATCGAACGCATGTTCGGCCACCTCAAGGTCAACCGCGCCATCGCCACCCGCTATGACCAACTGGCCAACAGCTTCCTCGGCATGATTCATATCGCTACCGCCAGATACTGGCTCAAATTTGTCCACGCCGCCTAGGGCGATGGCGGCGGCGGCGTTTCGGGCAGGGGGATGAACTCCTGGCTGTCGGCATCGGGCAGCTTCATCCGCCCGGCCTTCCAGTCCGCCGCGGCCTCGGCCAGCCGCGCCTTCGATGAGGACACGAAGTTCCAGTAGAGGAACCGCTCGCCCAGCGGCTCGCCGCCCAGCGCCATGACGGTCGCCCCCTGCTCGGAATCCACATGGGAAGCGTCACGGCCCAGGACCAGCATCTGCCCGGCGCCAAAGTTCCGCCCGTCGAGCGTGATTGCGCCGCTCGCCACATAGACCGCGCGTTCGCTGTAGCCCCATGGCAGTTCGCCGCGCGCGCCGGGGGCCAGCTGGAGGCAGGCATAGAACAGCGGCGAATGGACCGGCGCCGCCCCGCTCAGGCCATAGGCCGAGCCGGCGATCAACTGCCCGTTCACCCCGCCCGCGTCCCAGCCCGGCAGGTCCGCGCCTTCCAGGTGGGTGAAGGAGGGGGCGCATTCCTCGTCCCTTTCCGGCAGGGCCACCCAGGCCTGGAGGCCGTGGAGGTGATCGCCCACGGCGCGGGCCTTCTCGAACCGCTCGCTATGGGTGATCCCGCGCCCGGCGGTCATCCAGTTGACCTCGCGCGGGCGGACCGGCTGCTCGGAACCCAGGCTGTCGCGGTGCATGATCTCGCCGGCCAGCAGATAGGTGATCGTGGAGAGGCCGATGTGGGGATGGGGCCGCACGTCGATCTCGCGGCTGGCCCCGGCGGCCACGTCCATCGGCCCCATGTGGTCGAAGAACACGAAGGGTCCGATCATCCGGCGGGCGGCGAAGGGCAGAACCCGCCCCACTTCCAGCCCGCCGCCCAGGTTGCGCCGGCGCTGCTCGATCACCAGGTCAATCATCGGCCGCTCCATCGATCGGACATCGTTCGCCCGGCACGGGGCAGGGCGGAAGGGAACCCGCGCATGGCCGCGCTGGCAGGCAAGGCCCGACTATCGGCCACCCGCATCCAGCCCCGGCCCGGCAAAGCGGGCGGCGATGAAGCGCTGGGCGATGTCGAAATGGTCGGCATGGGCCAGCAGCAGCCGGCGGGCGATGTCGTCCAGTTCATCGGCAATGGTCTCCAGCCCCTGGGCCAGCGCGGCGATGCGGGGCGGGGTCCGTTCGGCGCGGGGCAGGGCGCGGAAGCTCTCGACCAGCCGGGGCAGGTGCCCGTCCACCAGCCGCCGGGCTTCGGCGAGGAGCAGCGGATCGTGATCCTCGCTCACGCGCAGGTCGTCGATCCGCTCCAGCCGGGCGATCACCCGGTCCAGCGCGGGTCGGGCGGCGGGCGGCAGGTCGCGGCGCGCGGCGGCCAGCGCCCGCGCGGCCTCGGCCACCTGCCCGCCGAGGCCCGGCGCCGCAACGGCGCGCGCGGCGAAGGTCCGGGTTGGCCACAGCATCGACAGGCCGCCGGCCAGGCTGGCCAGCGGCAGGCCGATGAGCCACGGCACCACCCCGATCGGACGCACGAGGCTGAAGGCCAGCAGGCCGCCAAGGATGGCCAGGGTAATCAGGCCACCACGGCGCAGGCGCGCCACGAATTCGCGCCAGCCGCTGGCGAGCCGCGTCGGGGCATCGCGCCAGGCCGGCGCGGCGCGCAGGCCGCGGCGCAGGAAACCCGCCACCAGAACCGTGCGCCTGATCATGTCAGCCTGCCGTTTCCCATCTGTCATCGCCATGCCCGGCCAGAATCGGCCCTTTCGCAAGATAGGCATGAAGCGTGGCTGAATCACGGCCTGTTTCGGGCCGGGATGATCGTCCCCGCGCTACCGCCATGCGGCGCCGCGCGGCATTTGCCCGGCCCGGCGCGCAGGCCTATGATCGGCCCGACAAGACAAGCAGCGGGAGAGCCAGGCATGGCGTTCGATCTCATCATCCGGGGCGGCCGGATCGTCGACGGGTCAGGCCAGCCGGCAAGGACCGGCGATGTCGCGGTGAAGGATGGCTGGATCGTCGCGGTTGGGCAAGTGCAGGGGCCGGCCCTGCGCGAGATCGATGCCACCGGGCTGCTGGTCACCCCGGGCTTTGTCGATCTGCACACGCACTATGATGGCCAGGTCATCTGGTCCGACCGGCTGGCGCCCTCGTCCGATCACGGGGTGACCACGATCCTCACCGGCAATTGCGGGATCGGTTTCGCGCCCTGCCGCCGGGGCGAGGAGGCCGGGCTGATCGCGCTGATGGAAGGGGTTGAGGACATTCCCGAGCCGGTCGCCGCCGCCGGTCTCACCTGGGACTGGGAGACCTTCCCCGAATACATGGCCGCGATCGAGCGGCGGCCCCATGATATCGATGTCGCCGTGCTGGTCCCGCATTCGCCGCTGCGAACCTATGTCATGGGCCAGCGCGGGGTGAACCGCGAGGCGGCGAGCGAAGCCGACATCGCGGCCATGCAGGCGCTGGTGGTGCAGGCGCTCGAGGCTGGCGCGCTGGGCTTCGGCACGTCGCGCTCGGTGGTCCACCGCACCCCCGATGGCGCCCAGATTCCCAGCTACGAGGCCAGCAACGCCGAACTGCTGGGGATCGCGGCGGCCCTGGCGCAAACGGGCAAGGGGCTGTTCCAGATCGTGCCCAATTTCTCCTCGCCCCAGGAATTCGCCGTGGTGCGCGAGATCGCCCGGGCCACGGCGGGCCGCCCCGTCACCTATACCCAGGGCCAGCCGATGGACCCGAACGACGATTTCCTCCCGCGGCTCGAAGCCAGCAATGCCGAGCCGGGGGTGATCGTGCGCGCCCAGATGCTGCCGCGCCCCTTCGGCATGATCGGCGGGCTGACCACCAGCAGCAATCCGTTCTCGATGCTGCCCTCGTTCCAGCCGTTGAAGGCGCTGCCGCTGGCACAAAAGGTCGCGGCCCTGCGCGATCCGGCCCTGCGCGCGGCGCTGCTGGCCGAGCAGCCCGATCCCGGCGATGTCCAGTCCGGCCTGCATCGCCGCTGGGGCAGTATGTATCCGCTCGATCCCGCCAACATGAGCTACGAGCCGGGGCCATCCGAAAGCGTGGCCGCGCGCGCCGCCGCCGCCGGGGTCAGCCCGGCGGACTATTGCTATGACCTCCTGCTGGAGCGCGATGGCAACCAGTTGCTGCTGGTGGCGCTGGGCAACTACCGCGACAGCAACCTCGATTTCCTGGAGCGCGCGCTCGGCCACAAGGACGTGGTCGTCGGCCTGGGCGATGGCGGCGCGCACTATGGCTTCATCTGCGATGCCAGCTATCCCACCCACGCGTTGGCATGGTGGACGCGCGACCGGCCGCACGGGCGCTTTTCCATCGAGCAGATGGTCAATATGCTCAGCCGTCGCACCGCCGTTGCAGCCGGCTTGCACGATCGCGGCCTGATCGCGCCGGGGCACCGGGCGGACATCAACCTGATCGATCATGCCGCGCTGAAGCTGCACGCGCCCGAAGTGGTCCACGACCTGCCGGCCGGCGGGATGCGCCTGCACCAGCGCGCCGATGGCTATGTCGCCACGATCGTCGCGGGCGAGATCATCGCGCAAGACGGCGTGCCCACCGCTGCCCGCCCCGGCCGCCTGGTGCGCGGCGCGCAGGCGCCCCGGCTGGCGGCCTGAGCGGCGCGGATCAGCCGGCGGGTTCCAGCGCGCGGTCCACCGCCGCGATTTCCGAGCGCAGCCACATGGTTTCGCTCAGGTTGGTGCCCCCGCCATCGGCCAGCAGGCGGCCCAGCGCACCGCGCTTGGCCTCCAGCGCCGCGCGGTTGGCCGGCTCGGCACCCAGCGCGATGTCGATCAGGTGCATCGCTTCCAGCGGGCGCCCGGCGGCCAGATGGCTGGCGGCGCGGGCGGCAAGGGCATCGGCGCCACCGGCCAGGTCCACCAGGTCGCGGTCCACGCTCGAGCGCGGCACGCCATAGAGCGAGGTGGTGGAATCGTAGAGGAACCAGCCGACATATTCGTGGTAAATCGCGCGCACCGCCCAGCGGACATTGCCGTGGAATTCCCCGATCCTGAGGTGCTCCGGCAGGCTGATCTCGCGCATCAGGGCATAAACGTCCTTGCCCGCGTTCATCCCCGCGATCACCGCCTCGTTCAGCCACGAAACGGCATCGTGCATCCGGTCCAGCCCGGCTTTCACATCGGCCCCCCGGATCGGATCGCCGTGGCCGGTGATGATGGTTTGGGCATCCAGCCCGCGCACGATCTCCAGCGATTCCAGGTAGCGGCCGACCAGCCTTGGCTTGTCGCCCCGGATCGTGTTGAGGAACGGCATCGAGAGCCAGATCGGGCCGAACAGGTTGCCGGTGAAGGCGATCCGGTCATCCGGCAGCCAGACGGTGAGCGAATCCACCGTTTCGCCGCCGGGGGTGGAAAGCAGCACGAACCGGCGCCCGCCAAGGTCCAGCTCCAGCCGGCCGTCAACCGTGATGTCCGGCTCCACCTCGGGCGTTTTCACATCGCCCATCGACGTCACCGTGCTGCCCCACAGCTTGGCCTGGCGGGGGCCGGTGCAGGGGGCGATGTCGCGATAGTAGCGGGCGGTTTCGGCAAAGCGCCGCTCGGCCACGATGCGGGTGCCGGCCTCCTGAAAGGTCGGCACGCCGCCGAAGTGATCGGCATGGCTCTGGGTGAGGATTATGTGGGTGAGCGGCCCGGTGCGGACCGCCTCGATCATCGCCTTGTTGCGCGCTGCCGCGGTCATGAACCCGGTGTTGACCAGCACGTCGCCCGCGCCGGTGGTGACGAGGTAGAGGTTGGAAATGTCGCGGACCATGAAAATGCCGGCGCCAAGATCGGTCGCCGCGCTCTGCTGTTCGCCGGCAAGGACCATCTGGGCAAGCTTGGGGGCATCTTCGGTCATGGTTGTCCTCTCCGGTGTCCGGTCCTGTTTCTGGCCCCAAGGATATGCCGCCGGGGCGATTTGTAAAATGGCGGCGGGAAGCGCCCGCGCTCGCAGTGCGCGCGGGCCTTGCCACCGGGCCTCGGCAATGCCCTATTGCGGCGAAACGAGAGGGAGGGGAACGCCATGGGCGGGCCAGTGACGGCAGATCAGTTCATCGAGGCGGCGCGGCGCGCGACCGGGCTGGAGCGGTTCGATTCGGACTCGTTCCGCGAAGGCCTTGAAATCCTGATCGCCGACAAGACCCGCCCCGGCCAGCCCGAGCTGACCGAGCCCTTCCGCCAGTTCGTGATCAGCGCGCTGGCCAACCGGCTCAAGGTCACCGCCGCGCTGGATGAGCGGCCCGAACTGCTGGAACGGGCGGTGGAGCGGCCGGTCTTCGTGTTCGGCCTGCCGCGCACCGGCACGACCCTGCTCAACAACCTGCTGGCCGCCGATCCGGCGCGGCGTTCGGCGCTGACCTGGGAGATCGACGATCCCGTGCCCCCGCCGACCAGCGCCACGCTGACCAGCGATCCGCGCGCTGTCGCCCGGCTGGAGCAGCACCGCGCCCTGCTGGCCGCTCATCCCGAGGCGGGCCGGATCTATCGCGGATCGCCGGTCTATCCCAACGAATGCCTGTTCTTCACCCGCAGCGATTTCAAATCGCTGATCTGCGAATCCACCGGCAGCCTGCCCACCTACCGCGACTGGCTGTTCCAGACCGACATGGGTTCCACCTACGCCTATCACAAGCGGTTCCTCCAGCTGCACCAGGCCGATGCGCCGGGCATCTGGAACCTCAAGCAGCCCAGCCACGGCCTGTGGCTCGATAGCCTGCTGCAAACCTATCCCGATGCCCGTCTGGTCTGGACCCACCGCGATCCGGTGGCCGCGCTCGGCTCGTTTTGCAGCCTGACCAAGGTGGCGCACCAGGCGTTCTCCGGCCCGGTCGATCTTGCATGGATCGCACAGAACCAGCCGTGGCAGGCGCTCCAGCACGCCAACCGCCCGCTCGACTGGATCGAGCGCAACGGCGGCGAACGGATCGCCCATGTCCACTATGCCGATCTGATCCGCGATCCGATCCCGGCCATGCGCCGGCTTTACGCCGCGCTGGGCGATGATTTCACGCCCGAGGCCGAGGCCGCGATGCGCGCCTGGCTGGCCGACAATCCCCAGGCGAAATTCGGCAAGCACGAATACCGCCTCGACGAATATGGCCTGACGGCCAGCCAGGTGCGCGGCCTGTTCGAGTGCTACCTGTCGTGCTTCGATATCGAACCGGAGGGCGTCTGACATGACCGGCAACCTGTTTGACTGCACCGGCAAGGTCGCAGTGATCACCGGCGGCAATGGCGGCCTCGGCCTGGGCTTCGCGCGCGGGATCGCCCGTGTGGGCGGCGACATCGAGATCTGGGGCCGCAATGCCGAAAAGAACGCGGCGGCCAGGGCCGAACTCGAAGCCCTGGGGGTGAAGGTCCGCACCCGCGTGGTTGACGTGGCCGACGAGGCGGCGGTGATCGCCGGGTTCGAGGCGACCATGGCCGATTGGGGCCGGATCGACACGGTGATCGCCAATTCCGGCATCGCCCCGCAGGCGCCGTCCACCCTGGGGATGACCGCGCAGCTCTGGCACGATCTCCTGGCCACCAATATGCACGGCGCCTTCTACACCCTGCGCGAAGGGGCGCGGCACATGGTGGCGCGGGCGCAGGGCGGGGAACCGGGCGGCTCGCTGATCTTCTGCGGCAGCCTTTCAATGTTCCACGGCTTGCCGGGTCTGGGCAACTATGCCGCGGCCAAGGCCGGGATCGCCGCGCTGGTGCGCTCGATGGCGGCGGAATTCGGACCCTATCGCATTCGCGCCAACGTGATCGCGCCGGGCATGGTCCAGACCGGCATGGGCGGGGAGCAGGGCGGGCCGATCGACCGCCACTTCTCCGCCCACACCCCGATCCCGCGGGTTGGCTCGCCCGTCGATTTCGAGGGCATCGCGGCCTATCTCGCCAGCGATGCCTCCTCGTTCCACACCGGCGATACCCTGGTGATCGATGGCGGCAGCCTGATCTATCCGCCCTATCACTTCGGCAGCGACATCCGGGGAGGCTGATATGCGCGTGCTCAACATTCACGGCGTGGACGATGTCCGGCTCGATCCCAGGGCGCCCCCGGTGGCGGGCGCGGCCGACGTGGTCGTGGCGATCAAGGCCTGCGGCATCTGCGGGAGCGACCTGTCCTATATCCGCAAGGGCGGGATCAACCGGCCCGAGGGCGGGGTGACCCCGATCGGCCACGAGGCGGCGGGCGAAGTGGTGGCGGTGGGCAGCGCGGTCAAGGACATCGCGGTGGGCCAGCGGGTGATCATCAACCCGATGATGACCCCCAGCAACATCGGCTCGGGCGGGCCGGAAGGCGCGTTCTGCGATCAGGTGCTGGTGGCCGAGGCCAGGGTGGGCGCGGCGATCCTGCCGATCCCGGATGACCTGCCCTATGAAGTGGCCGCGCTGGCCGAACCGCTGGCCGTGGCTCTCCACGGCGTCAACCGCACCGGGGCGAAGCCGGGCGACAAGGTGGCGGTGTTCGGCTGCGGCCCGATCGGCCTTGCCATGGTGCTGTGGCTGGTCGATCGCGGGATCACCGACGTGATCGCCATCGATCTTGCCGACGAACGGCTGGCCCGGGCGCGCGCCATGGGCGCCCGCGCCACGATCAACGCCGCCAGCGAAAACGTGCGCGAACGCCTGGCGCAACTGCATGGGACCGCCAGGGCACTGTTCCTCGAACAGGTCGGCACCGATGTGTTCATGGATGCCGCCGGTGGGCCGGGCCTCGTCAACCAGATCATTTCGATGGGCAAGAGCAATGCCCGGCTGGTCGTCACCGCGGCCTATTCCCGGCCGGTCGAGATCAGCCTCGGCATGATGCTGATCAACGAGATGTCGATGACCACGGCGCTTGGCTATCCCACGGAAATACCCGAAGTGGTTGCGGCCCTGCCGCGCCTGCGCGACAAGGTGCAATCGCTGATCAGCCACCGCTACCGCTTCGAGGATGTCCTCGAAGGCCTGAAGGTCGCGGGAACCCCGCAATCGGCCAAGGTGATGGTTGCCTTCGACGCGGCCTGACACACGAGAGGAATAGCCATGTTGTTGGCCAACCATTTCCAGAATGCCTACGTGACCGCCGATATCGACGCGGCGGTGGCCGCCATGGTCGAGCAGTTCGCGCTCACCCGCGCGCCGCGCCAGATCGATGCGCGCCAGATGTTCACCACGCCCGACGGCACCGCCGAAGGCACCATGCGGATGGCCTTCATCCAGGTGGGCCACCTGCAATACGAGCTGATCCAGCCGGTTTCGGGCAACGTGCGGCTCTATGCCGATTTCGTGGTGCCCGACCGTCCGCTGACCCTTCACCACGTCGCCATGCGGACCGACGATATCGAGGCCGTGCGCGCCGAGAGCGAGGCGCATGGCCGGCCGGTGGTGCTGGAAGGCGCGGCCCAGCAAGGCCTGCGCTTCATGTATGTCGATGCGCGGCGCACGCTTGGCCACTATCTTGAATATGTCCAGGCGCCCGAAGAATTCTGGGGCGCGAAGAAGGCCTGAGGCGCGCCGCAAGGCCAGTTGATCCGGGAGAGAGAACCGTGGAGTTCGCCGCCAGGTATGGCCCCTGGGCACTGATCGCCGGAGCCTCGGAGGGGACCGGCCGCGAGTTTGCGCGCCAGGTCGCGGCACAGGGGCTGAACTGCGTTCTGGTTGCCAGGCGAGACGCGCCGCTGGCCGTCCTGGCCGGCGAGATCACGGCCGAATTCGGCGTGGAGTGCCTCACCGTCGCGCTCGATCTTGCCGATCCTGCCGCCGCCGATCACCTGCTGGCCGCGATTGGTGAGCGCGATGTGGGCCTGTTCGTGGCCAATGCCGGCTCCGATCCCCACGGCGCCCGGCTGCTTGATCGGCCGGCTCAGGATTGGCGCGCGCTGATCCGCCGCAACGTGATGACCCTGTTCGACCTGTGCTATCATTTCGCCGGCACGATGAAGGCGCGCGGGCGCGGCGGGATGGTGCTCGTCAACTCCGGCGCGTGCTATGGCGGGGCGACCTACATGGCGATCTATTCCGCCACCAAGGCCTTCGACCTCAATTTCGGCGAGGCGCTGTGGGCGGAACTGAAGCCGTTCGGGGTCGATGTCCTGAACCTGGTAATGGGGGAGACCGATACGCCCGAACTGCGCCGCTTCCTTGCCGCCAAGGGCTTGCCGCTGCCGGCCAGCGTGGCCAGCGCGGCCGATGTGGCGGCGCTGGGCCTGGCGCAATTGCCCCACGGCCCGGTGTGCAACTGGGGAAGGGCTGGCAACGAAGGCTCCTACGGCGTGTTCTCGGCCGATGCGCGCCGCGAACGGGTCGAGATGATCGAGCAGATGGCCAAGCCGTTCTTCGAGAAGGGCGGCTAGGCCGGGCGGCCCAGCCCGCCGGCGAGTGCACAAGAAAACGCGGCTCCGCAACCGGCGAGAGCCGGAAACGATGTGGAGATCTGCGATGAACGATACCGCCGGCCAAGCCGCGCCGGAAGGCAACCGCACCGGCCCCGCCCTGGGCGAGCCGGGCTGGGTGTTCAACCCCTATGGCTGGGACTTCGCGCGCGATCCCTATCCGATCTACACCTGGCTGCGCGACAACGCGCCGGTCTATTACCACCCGCAGATGAACTTCTATCTGCTGTCGCGCTACGACGACGTGTGGCGGGCGCACCGCGACGCCAAGCTCTATTCCAGCAAGGCCGGCCCGCAGATCGAGCGGCGCGATGGCGACAACAAGATCCTGCTCAGCATGGACGCGCCCGAGCATGGCTGGGCCAAGGCGATGATGACCAAGGTGTTCAGCCGCGAGCGCATGGCCGCGCTGGACGGGTTCATTCGCCGCAAGGCCGGGGAACTGCTCGAAGCCGCCTATGCCCGGCACGGCCCCGATGGCGAATGGGACCTGGTGAACGAGTTTTCCGTGGAACTGCCGCTCTCGGTGATCAGCGAATTGCTCGGCATTCCCGAGGAGCTGCGCGGCCAGGTTCATCACCTCGCCAACCGGATGCTCTCGCGCGATGAAGCCGACGGGCCGAATGCCAGCATGGAAGCCCACGGCGGCCTGTTCATGATCTTCTTCAACCTCACCCAGCAGCGCCGGGCCGAGCCGAAGGACGATCCCGTGTCGATGCTGATCGCGCTCGAGATCGCGGACGAGAACGGCGCCATGCACAGGCTCGACGATAGCCAGATCGCCTCGCGCTTCATGGAGATGGCGCTGGCCGGGCACGAAACCGTGGCCAAGGCGATCCCCAATGGCCTGATCGGCATGGAACTGTTCCCGAGCGAAAAGGCCAGGCTGCGCGCCGACCTGTCGCTGGCGGCCAAGGCGGTGCAGGAGACCCTGCGCTTCGATCCGCCCTCGCAGTTGCAGGGCCGGGTCAACACGCAGGAAATCACCCTGCACGGCGTCACCATCCCGGCCGACAGCCGGGTGATGCTGGCCACCGGCGCGGCCACCCGCGATCCGCGCGCCTTCCCCAACCCGGACGTGTTCGACATCGAGCGCGACATGGACAGCCGCACGATCGCCTTCGGCTATGGCGTGCACAAGTGCCTGGGCATTCATCTCGCCCAGCAGGAAATCCTGATTGCCTTCGAGGAGCTGTTCACCCGCTTCCCGAACTGGAAGGTCTTCCCGGAGCGGGCCAAGCGGATCATCGTGTCCAACGTGCGCGGGGTGGCCGGCCTGCCGGTCGTCCTCGGCCCGCACGCCTAGGCTGGAAACGGGCCGGCGGCGCGCAAGTGCCGCCGGCGCGCTTTGATCACACCACGCCGAAGGCCAGCATCGCGTCGGCCACCTTGCGGAAGCCGGCCACATTGGCGCCCTTCACATAGTCGACATGGCCGCCGCCCTGGTCGCCATATCTGACGCAGGACCTGTGGATGCCGGCCATGATGTCCTTGAGCATCTGCTGGAGGTCTTCCTCCTTCCACGACCGGCGCTCGGAGTTCTGGCTCATCTCCAGCCCGGAAACGGCGACGCCTCCGGCATTGGCGGCCTTGCCCGGCGCATAGAGCAGCCTGGCCGCCCGAAACACGCGCACGCCATCAAGGTCGGTCGGCATATTGGCGCCTTCCGACACCGCCTGGCAGCCATTGGCAACGAGGGTGCGCGCATCCTCGCCCGATAGCTCGTTCTGGGTGGCGCAGGGCAGGGCGACATCGCAGGGCACGGCCCACGGGGTCTGGCCGGCATGGAAGGTGGCGCGCGGAAATTCGTCGACATAGTCGGCGATCCGGCCGCGACGGTGGGTCTTGTGGGTCTTCACCCAGTCGATCTTGTCCTGGGTGATGCCATCGGGATCGTGGATGAAGCCGCCCGAATCCGAGAGGGTCAGCACCTTGCCGCCCAGTTGCACGATCTTTTCGGCGGCATGGGTGGCGACATTGCCCGCGCCGGATATCACCGCTGTCTTCCCCGCCAGGTCCTGGCCTCTCGTGGCCAGCATATTGGCCAGGAAATAGACCGCGCCATAGCCGGTCGCCTCGGTGCGGATCAGCGAGCCGCCCCATTCCAGCCCCTTGCCGGTGAGCACCCCGGTGAACTGGTTGGTGATCCGCTTGTACTGCCCGAACATGAAGCCGATCTCGCGCGCGCCCACTCCGATGTCGCCGGCCGGAACGTCCACATCGGCGCCGATGTGGCGGTACAGTTCGGTCATGAACGATTGGCAGAAGCGCATGATCTCGCGCACGCTCTTGCCCTTGGGGTTGAAGTTCGAGCCGCCCTTGGCCCCGCCCATCGGCAGGCCGGTGAGCGCGTTCTTGAAGGTCTGCTCGAAGGCGAGGAACTTGAGCACGCTTTCGTTCACGCTGGGGTGAAAGCGCAGGCCGCCCTTGTAGGGACCGATCGCGTTGTTGTTCTGCACCCGCCAGCCGCGCTGGACGCGGATGTTGCCGGCATCGTCCTCCCAGCAGACCCGGAACGAGACGATGCGATCCGGCTCGGCGATGCGGCGCAGGATCTGCTGGCGGTGGTAGTCTTCCTTGTCGGCGATGTATTCGCAGATGTCCTCGGCCACTTCCTGCACCGCCTGGATGAATTCCGGCTGGTGCGGATTGCGCCGCTTGAGGCCTTCCATGAAGCCATTGAGATCCACGTGGTCGCTCATTGCCATGGCACAGTTCTCCCGTCGCTCCGGTCCGGTCCGCCGCGCGGTGCGGAAGGGCGAGTCGCTCAGGCTATGCCATGGCCGGCAACACCGTGGCGCAAGTTTCTTGCCCCGGGCGACTGCGTGGCCCCCGTTACCGCCTTGTTGGCAATTGGCGGCAGGCTCAGCCGTCCTGGCGCAGGAGCAGGGCGCCGCCGAAATTGCCGCCGCCATTGCCGACCGCCGAAACCTTCACGTCCGCCACCTGGCGCGCGCCGGCCTGGCCGCGCAACTGGAGCACCGCTTCGTGGAGGTGGCCGAAGCCGTGCATCCGCCCTTCGGACAATTGCCCGCCATTGGTGTTGATCGGCAGGTCGCCGGTCAGCGAAATGCGCTGGCCGCCCTCGATGAAGGCGCCGCTTTCGCCCTCGCCGCAGACCCCCAGCGCTTCCAGCCACGACATGGTGAGCCAGGTGAAGCCATCGTAGAGGTGGGCGGTGTCGATGTCGGCCGGCTTGAGGTCGGTGCGCGACCACATCATCTTCGTGGCATCGTGCATGGCCATGCGGGGAAAATCGTGGCGCGAAACCCAGGTGTCCATCCGGTCATAGGAGCCGGCGCCCACCGCCTCGATGATCACCGGCTTCTGCTTGAGATCGCGCGCGGCATCAAGCCGCGAGACGATCACCGCCGTGGTCCCGTCGCAGGGCACGTCGCAATCGAGCAGGCAGAACGGCGTGGTGATGATCCGCGAGGCCATGTAGTCGTCGAGCGTGATCGGATCGCGGTAGATCGCCTTGGGATTGAGCCCGGCATTGGCGCGCTGGACGATCGGGATCGCCGACATCTGCTCGCGCGTGATGCCATGGCGGTCCATGTGGGCCGAGGCGTGGACCGCCACCCAGATCGCCGCCGAAGGGGCGTTGAAGGGCATCAGGTATTCCAGCCAGCCGCTGGTCATGGCCAGGGTCTGCCCGGCGTCGGCGGCGGCCGAACCGTAGCTTGGCGTCCACCGCTCGCCCAGTGCGCGCCAGCACAGGACGTGGGTGGCATAGCCCGCCGAGATCGCGGCGACGGCCTCCATGATCGGCGAAAGCTGGGCAGCGTTCTCGGCGCCCGACCACCAGTTGGGCTTGAGCCCCAGGGTGTTGACGATGTCGGAAATGGCGGCCGCCCCCGAACCGGCCACCGTGCCGCGCTGCACATTGGGCCAGCAGCTCACCCCGTCGATGTCCTCGGGGCGCAGGCCGGCATCGGCAATCGCCATTTCGCAGGCCTGGACGGCCAGTTCGAACGGCAGGACCTGGGGCTTGCGGTAGATCGCCGACTGGCCGAGGCCGGTGATGGCCGTGTTCTTTTCGCCATAAATGGTCATGATCGGGCCTTCGCTCATTCGGCTTCAAAAAGGGGCAGGAAGATCTTGTCGTGCTGCTCGAAGTAGACCTTCACACGGCAGCCCACGCTCACCTCCTCGATCGGGGTGCGCGGCAAGTTGGTGAGGAGGCGGATATCGGCCTGTTCATCCAGCTGGACCATGGCAACGACATAGGGAACCTTCACCCCCGGCAGCCACGGCTGGACGTTGATCGTGAAGCCCACCACCGTGCCGCGCCCGGAAACCGGCTGCGGCGCCACATCGGCCGAACGGCATGAAGGGCAGCGCGCCGCATAGGGGTGGATCCAGGTGCCGCAGGCTCCGCAGCGCAGGATGTGAAGCTGGCCATCGGCCCCGCCGCACCAGAAATGGGCGTTCATCTCGGTGATGCGCGGCAGGGCGCGTGGGGACGTGGCGGGGGTAACGGTCATCATGGTCTCGCTTTGCGGCAAAAGGCCGTGGCCGTTCCTGCGTCGGGGATGCGCCGCGGTCAATCGGCGTGACAGCGTCAAGGCGATATTGCAGGAATTGGCGGGGGCCGAGGAGACAGGCTGATGCTGAACATCGAGGCAATCGATCACGTGGCGATCACGGTGGCCGATATCGCGGCGAGCACTGCCTTCTACCAGCGCGTGCTGGGTGGCCGGATCGTGGCCGAACACGCGCCCCATGGGCGGGGCCATGGGCAGGTGCTGGTGCGCTCGGTGGCGATCGGCGCGGCCATGCTCAACCTGCATCAGGCGGGCAATGGGATTGTGCCGGTGGCGGCCCGGCCCACGCCGGGATCGGCCGACCTGTGCTTGCGGATCGCCGGCACGGCGGCCGAGGCCAGGGCCGTGATCGAAGGGCTGGGGCTGGCGATCGACACCGGCCCTGTGGCACGGCGCAGCGCGACCGGGGATGCCGGCGTTTCGATCTATTTCCGCGATCCCGATGGCAACCTGATCGAATTGATGGCCCGCGCCTGAGCGCAGCCCCGCGATCAGGCGCGGTCGACGCCCCGCACCCCGGTGTCGGTGGCAAACCGGCTGTAGTCCACCGGGCCAACCACGGAAAATCCGCCATCCACCGCCAGGGTCTGGCCGGTGACATAGCCCGACAGGTCGCTGAGGAAGAACACCAGCGCATTGGCGATATCGTCGACCCCGCCCCGGCGCTGCATCGGCACCAGCTTCATCATCTCGCGCTCCTGCTCGGGCGCGCCGGCCTTGATGCGCGGGGTGATCATCGCGCCGGGGGCGACGACATTGAACCGCACCCCGTGGCGCGACCATTCGCCGGCCAGGCTCTTGGCCATGTGGACCAGCCCGGCCTTGGCCGCGCCGTAGGCCGCATGGTTGGTGGAGGCTTTCAATCCGTCGACCGAGGCCACGCAGGCGATCGATCCGGGCGCGCCGCGGGCGATCAGGCGGCGCGCCACTTCGCGCGCGGCCAGGAAGATGTAGCGCAGGTTGCGGCGGTGATCGAGGTCCCAGATCTCCATCGGGATATCGGTGGCCGAACCCATGTGGGCCATGCCCACGATCGACACCAGGCCATCGAGCGGGGCGATCTCGCGCTCGGCCCGGTCGATCGCGCCGACCAGCGCGGCATCGTCCAGCACGTCGGCGGTGATAGGCAGCGCCTTAACGCCCATCTCGCGCAGGGCGGCCGCAACCCCTTCCGCGCGCTCGGCCACGATGTCGAGCACGGTGACGTTGCAGCCCAGGCTGGCAAGCAGCCGGCAGGTCGCCTCGCCCATGCCCAGGCCGCCGCCCAGGACGATCACGTGCTTTCCGGCCAGGCCGAACAGTTGTGCAAGCATTGGGGGTTCCTCTCCGATAGGCTCTTGCGCCCGGTTCATGGGCTGTTTGGCGCGATTGTTATCGCTGCCTCGGGGAATGTCCATGCCTGCCGGCGGGGCCGGGCAGGGCGCTGGCCCGGATTTCAGCGGATCGCGGCGGCGCCAAGGACCATGGCCGCGCCCTTTTCGGCGATCATCATCGTGGGGGCGTTGGTATTGCCCGAGGTGATCACGGGCATGACCGAGGCATCGATCACGCGCAGCCGGTCCACCCCCAGCACCCGCAATTCGGCATCGACCACGCGGCCCATGGCGGCCGTGCCCACGGGATGGAATATCGTCGTCCCCACCTGTCCGGCGGCGCGCTGGAGCGCCTCCTCGTCGTCATGGCCCGGCCCGGGGCGGACTTCCTCGGGCCGGTAGGCGGCAAGGGCCGGCTGGTCGACGATCTCGCGGGTGATGCGGATCGCGCGGGCGGCAACCCGGCGGTCCTCCTCGGCCGAAAGATAGTTGGGCGCGATGCGCGGCGGCGCGGCGGGATCGGCGCTGGCGATCGCGGTGCGCCCCCGGCTTTGCGGGCGCAGGTGGCAGACGCTGGCGGTGAAGGCCGGGAAGGGATCCAGCGCGCTGCCGAAGGCTTCCAGGCTGAGCGGCTGGACATGGTATTCCAGATCGGCCGTGGCGCGGGCGGCATCGCTTTTCAGGAACATTCCCAGCTGGCTCGGCGCCATGGCCATCGGGCCGGTGCGCCGGGCAACATATTCCAGCCCGATCAGCGCCTTGCCCAGCAGGCTGGCGGCGCGCCGGTTGAGCGTGGGGACATTGCTGACGCGATAGGCGCAGCGCAATTGCAGGTGATCCTGCAGGTTGCCGCCCACCTCCGGCCGGTCGACCAGCGGGGCAATGCCCAGTCCGGCCAGCCGCGCGCCGTCGCCGATCCCGCTGCGTTCGAGGATCGCGGGCGAGCCGATCGCCCCTGCGGCCAGCACGACCTCGCCGCGCGCCCGCGCGGTGTGGCTGGCACTGCCCTGGCGCCAGGCCAGGCCCGTGGCGCGGCCCTCATCGAACAGCACCCGGTCAACCAGCGCGCCGGTCACCACCTTCAGATTGGCGCGCCCGCGGACCGGCTTGAGAAAGGCATCGGCCGCGCTCCACCGCCAGCCGGCGCGCTGGGTCACGTCGAAGAAGGCCGAGCCTTCGTTGTCGCCCCGGTTGAAATCGGCGATCGCCGGCAGGCCCCATTCCTGCGCCGCGCGCTGGAAGGCTTCGAGGATGGCCCAGCGCAGGCGCTGGCGCTCCACCCGGATCTCGCCGCCGCTGCCGTGGAATGCGTCGGCCCCGGCGTAGTGGTCCTCGGCCCGGCGGAAATGGGGCAGGACATCGTCCCAGCCCCAGCCGGCCAGGCCCATCTGCCGCCAGCCGTCATAGTCGGCCGCCTGGCCGCGCATATAGATCATGCCATTGATCGACGAGCAGCCGCCCAGCACCCGCCCGCGCGGATAGGCCAGCGAGCGCCCGCCCAGGCCCGCCTCGGCCTCGGTCCGGTAGAGCCAGTCGGTCCGCGGATTGCCGATGCAGTAGAGGTAGCCGACCGGCACGCGGATCCACAGGTAATCGTCCTTGCCGCCGGCCTCCAGCAGCAGGACCCGGTTGCGCGGATCGGCCGAGAGCCGGTTGGCCAGGACGCACCCGGCGCTGCCGCCACCGGCGATGATGTAGTCGAATTCCTCCACGGTCGGTTCTTCGTGCGGAAGCGGGGTCAGGGCAAGCGTTTTGGCCAGGGCGCGGCGTCCCGCGGGATCGAGGGCGCGGCCGGAGACGCGATCAGGCGACCGCCTCCGCCACCGCCTCCGCCACTGGCACCTTGACCAGTTCCACCGGCAGGTTCGACATGACCGGCATCCCGGTGATCGAATCCACATCGTCGGTGCTGGTGATGGTGTTGACGTTGTATTGCCCCTGCCAGCCATGCGGCACGTGGCAGGCGCCGCGCACCAGCCGGGGATCGTATTTCACATTGCCGTCGATCTCGCCGTGCGCGCTACGCAGGATCGCGCGCTCCCCGTCGGCGAAGCCAAGCGCGCGGGCATCCTCCGGGTTGACGAAGATCGCGGCGACATCGCGGTTGTGCGGCACCTTGCGGCTGTTGTGCTGGTGAAGCTGGCGGCCCGAGATCATCACCAGCGGCGGGGCGGGCGGCATCTGGCGCAATTGCTCGATCAGCCGGTCGGGCGCCAGGCGCCAGCCGCCGATCCGGTCCACGTTCGGCGTCACCCAGCCATAGATCCGTTCCTGGGCCACGGTATAGCTGCACTGGCCGCTAGTATCGACCGGACGCCGCCCGCGCGCGGCGATGAGGGCGACCACCTCGTCGTCGGTGGCGGTCGCGGGATCGACCCCGGGGAAGAAGTCGCGGCCCATGCGCCGGCCAAGCTCGGCCAGGATCCACCAGTAGGACCGCGCCTCGCCGCGCGCCGGCACGCAGGCCTTGGAATAATAGGCCGCGACCTCCGAAAACGACGGATCGACCGCCAGCGACACGTCGGGCCGCTCAAGCTGGTGCTTGGCCGGCAGGGCATGGGTGGAAAGGCGGGTCACACTGTTGTCGAGGATCTCGATCGTGGCAAAAACCTCCAGCCCGCGCAGCGCCCGCTCCAGCCGGTCGCTCCCGGGGATGCAGGTCAGCATATGACCCGAAAGGTTGATCATCGCCCTGAGGTTGCCCTGCTCGATTTCGTCGGGCATCGCCGCGCAGACGAATTCGCCGGCAACCGTGACCAGTTCGGGCCGGCTCTTCGGCCCGGGGATGCGCCAGCCTTCGGGCGGGGCGGGCGGGATGCTCATCCGGTCCATCTGGAGGAAGAAGCCCGGGTTGCACCAGGCGCCGCCTTCGCGGTCGATCGAGCCGGTGACGATCATCAGGCACAGGCTCATCCAGGCGGTGAGGTTGCCGGCCGGCGAAAGCGAGATGCCGGTGCCAGATTCCACGCTCAGCCGGCCATTGCGGCGCACGGCGGCGAGGAAGTCGGCAAGATCGTCTTCCGCCAGGCCCGAGAGCCGCGCGACGTGCGCGGCGGTGAACGGCTCGACCACCGCGGCCAGCTTGTCGACATCCTGGGCATGGGCGGCCAGGTATTCCCGATCAGCCCCATCGCGCAGCAGTTCGCGGATCAGGTAGGCCAGCACGGCATAGTCGGTCCCGGCCTTCACGTGGAGGTGGCGGGTGGCGCGCGCGGCGGTTTCGGTCTTGCGGGCATCGAGCACCCAGACCTCGCCGTTGGCCGTGAACTCGCGCAGGCGCTGGGTCGGGCTGTTGAGCATCGAGGTGTGGCCATGCGAGACCACCGGGTTGGTGCCGACGTAGACGATCATCCGGGTCCGCCCGAAGTCGGGGCGGGGCATACAGGCAACCCCGCCGACCATTTCGCCCACCACGCCCTTCGACATCACGTCGATCGACATATCGCTGTAGAACGAGCGGGTGCCCAGCGCCTCGCGCATGGTGCGCTGGGCGGTGTAGGCGGCCGAATCGAGATAGCAGCCGCCCCCCAAGAAGATGCCCACCGCATCGGGGCCGGATTCCGCGATGATCCGGTTGAGTTTCGCGGCCAGATCGTCGAGCGCCTCGTCCCAGGTGGCGCGGCGCTGCCCGGCCTCGCGCCCGATCATCGGGTGGAGCAGCCGGTCCTCGCGCGCCTGCAGTTCGCCGGCGGCGCGGCCCTTGGAGCAGGTGTAGCCGGCGGTCAGCGGGCTGTCCTCGTCGCCGCGAACGGCGATCACCTGGTCGCCCTCAACCTCGACGTCCAGCCCGCAATTGGACGTGCAGATACGGCAGAAGGACTTGAGGATCATGCGCGCTCTCCCCGCCATGGCCGGCGTGTTCCGGCGGCCTGGCGCCGCCTTGTGCCGACAGGCTAATCCGCCGCGGCCCACCCTGCAATCGTTGGTCCATCGCCCCGGCGCTGGCTGGCGGCGGGGCGCGGCCCATCGCCGGGGCGTTGGCCGCGTCCCGTCAGCTCACGAGCAATGGCGCGCGATGTAGCGGGCATAGTCCTGCTCGATGATTTCCTCGCTCAGGCCATGCTTCTCGTAGTCGTAGATGTGCGGCGACCACTTCTCGCGCTTGTTGTTGTCGAGCCAGTTCTGGATCGCGGCCTCGTCCTCGGGGGTCCAGCGCGCGCCCATCCGGTCATAGACGTCGCGGCAGGCGCGCAGCGGATCCTGGGTGGTGGTGTCGTAGGGGATGTCGATGAAGCGGTCGTCGCCGATCTCGTCGCGCAGGTCGATCAGGTCGGCGGCCATGTCGGCCCAGCGCTTCGAGGTGAAGCGCCCGATCTCCTCCACCGAGATCGCATCGGTCTTCGAGCGGATCAGCGGAGTGATCATGCTGCAATGCGAGGGCACGGTCCGCAGCGGGTGGCGATGGGTCTGGACCATCAGCGAATCCGGGAAGGCCTGGAGCAGGGCGCGCGGCGCCGACATATGGGTGGGCGATTTCAGGATCCACCGCTTGCCCCGCCGCGACGGGTCCTGCCACTGGAGGATCTGGAGCGTGACCTTGAGCTCCTCGTAGCCCTTGATCTGGTCGTAGGTATTCTGCCACTCGATGAAACCGGGCACCCACAGGAAGCACTCGATCATCGTGCCCACGAACGACTGGTCGATGAGGTAGGCTTCCTCGTCGGCGTCGTCCATTTCGGTCACCCGCACTTCGGGCCGCTTGGGAATGCGATCGTGGATCGATTGGGCCAGCGCGCGGCGCTGCACCGGATGGCCGATTTCCTCGCCGGGGAAGGGATAGGGGAACATCCCCTCCCACCACTTGAGGAAGGCATGGTTCGGGGAGGCGGCCAGCATCCGGTGGGTCTTGGTCGATCCGGTGCGGCCCAGGCTGATGATCGCGCAGCCGACGTTGACCTGCTCGTCCAGGATCTCGGGGTGCTTCTTGAGCAGGTCCACCCGGCCCAGCCGGTTGACCAGATAGCCCACGATGCGCTCCGCCTCGGCTTTCGTCCCCGCCTCGTGGAGCTGCGATTCCCGCTTCTCCACTTCCAGCAGCTTGTCGAGCGGCTCGAAGAACCAGGTATCGCCCAGGTCGTCGAGCCCGGCGCGGCGCTGGGCCTCGGCCACCAGCAGGTCGCGTTCGAGGGGAGGGGTGGTGTGGGCTTCAGGCATGGTTCCGCTCCCGGGCGTTGATCAGGCTGGCCCGCGCCCGCCGTGATCGGCTTGGGTGGAAAGGCCGCTGGAGAATCGCGGCGAGGCTTGCCGCTATGACAGTATGCTGCGTTTTTTCGCCGCTGACCATCCCGCGTCCGCGCCGCGCCCGTCAAGCCGGCTTGCCGCTGCGGAATCGCGCCCTTGCCATTGCCCGGAGCGCGGGCCAGAGACTTGCGCCAGCACACGAATGCCGCGCGGCCAGCGGCCCGGGGGAGAACCGCACCATGCGTACCGATGATCTTCCGCCCGGCCTCGAACGCTCCGAATTGCGGCTCCAGATCGCCGATTCCGTGCGTTCGGTCTGCGATCGGTTCGATGATGCCTGGTGGCTGGAAAAGGAACGCAAGGCCGAATTCCCCCACGAATTCCATGCCGCCATGGCCGAGGCCGGCTGGCTGGGGATCACCATGCCCGAAGAATTCGGTGGGGCCGGCCTCGGGGTCAGCGATGCCGCGCTGATGATGCAGACCGTCGCCAATTCCGCCGGGGCGATGGCTGCGGCCTCGTCGATCCACATCAACCTGTTCGGCCCCCATCCGATCGTCACCCATGGCACGAACGAGCAGAAGGAGCGGTTCCTGCCCGCGCTGGTCCAAGGGCGCGACAAGGTGGCCTTTGGCGTGACCGAGCCTGATGCGGGGCTCGATACCACCCACATTTCCACCCGCGCGGTGCGGCAGGGCCGCAATTATGTCGTCAACGGCCGCAAGGTCTGGACCTCCACCGCGCAGGAGGCGAGCAAGATCCTCCTGCTCACCCGCACCACCCCGATCGAGGACTGCCGCAAGCCGACCGACGGGATGACCCTGTTCTACACCGACTTCGACCGCCGGCACATCGAAGCCACCCCGATCGAGAAGCACGGCCGCGCCGCGGTCGATTCCAATTCGACCTTCATCGATGGCCTGGTCGTGCCCGTGGAAGACCGCATCGGGGAAGAGGGCGACGGGTTCCGCCTCCTGCTCGACAGCCTCAATCCCGAGCGCATCCTGATCGCCGCCGAGGCGATCGGCGTGGGCCGCCGCGCGCTTGCCAAGGCGGTCGGCTATGCCAATGAGCGGGTGGTGTTCGGCCGGCCGATCGGCATAAACCAGTCGATCCAGCACCCCTTGGCGCAAAGCTGGATGGCGCTGGAATCGGCCGACCTGATGGTGTGGCACGCCGCCCGGCTCTATGATGCCGGCCTGCCTTGCGGGGCCGAGGCCAACAGCGCCAAGTTCCTCGGCGCCGATGCCGCCTTCGAGGCCTGCGACCGCGCGGTGCGGACCCATGGCGGCATGGGCTATTCCAAGGAATTCCACGTCGAGCGCTACCTGCGCGAGGTCATGCTCACGCGGATCGCCCCGGTCAGCCGCGAACTGATCATGTGCTTCGTGGCCGAACGCGTGCTCGGCCTGCCCAAGTCCTACTGAGGCCGCCGCCGGGACTCGCCCGGCGGCGCGCGCCTCACAGCGTGCGGATCAGGCCGGAGAAATCGACCGCGGCGTTCCCGGCATCGACAAATTCGCCATAGAGCGCCTCGGCCCGCTCGCCCATCGGCACCTTCGCGCCGGCATCGTGCGCTGCCGCCATGGCGAGGCGCAGGTCCTTCAGCATCAGCGCCGAGGCAAAGCCGCCCTGGTAGTCGTTGTCGGCCGGGCTGGCCGGGCCAACGCCCGGCACCGGGCAATAGGAGGTCAGCGACCACGACTGGCCCGACGACTTGGAGGCGATGTCGTAGAAGGTGCCCAGGTCCAGCCCCAGCCGCTCGGCCAGGCGCAGCGCCTCGCAGGTGGCGACCATCGTGGCGCCCAGCAGCATATTGTTGCAGATCTTGGCCGCCTGGCCGCTGCCGCTGGCGCCGGCATGGATCACCGTCTTGCCCATGGCGGCCAGGATCGGCTCGGCCCGCGCGAAGGCCTGGTCGGTGCCGCCGACCATGAAGGTGAGCGTGCCGGCATTGGCCGCGCCGATCCCGCCCGAAACCGGCGCGTCGACCATGTCGTAGCCCGCAGCGGCGGCGGCCGCGCCCACCGTCTTGGCCGTGGCAACGTCGATGGTCGAGCAATCGAGCAGCACCGCCGTGTTGGGTGCCCCGCCGATCACCTCGGCACTATAGACCTGTTGCACAATAGCCCCGTTGGGCAGCATCGAGACCACCGCCTCGGCGCCGGCCACCGCATCGGGCACGGTCTTGCAGGCGGTGCAGCCATTGGCCACGGCGCGGGCGAGGGCGTCTTCGGAAAGATCGAAGGCGCGGACATCGTGGCCCGCCTTGACCAGGTTCGCGGCCATCCCGCCGCCCATGTTGCCAAGTCCGATAAAGGCGATCTTCATGTTGCGCTCCGTGGGCTTACTTGAGGAGATCACGGCCGACGATCATCCGCATGACCTCGTTCGTGCCTTCGAGAATGCGATGGACCCTGAGATCGCGCCAGATGCGCTCGATCGGGTAATCCCTGAGATAGCCATAGCCGCCGAACAGTTGCAGCGCGCGGTCGGCCACGGCCGATCCGGTGTCGGTGGCCAGCCGCTTGGCCATGGCCGAGAATCGGGTCTTGTCCGGCTCGCCGGCGGTCACCTTGGCGGCGGCGAGATAGAGCAGGGCGCGCGCGGCCTCCAGTTCGGTGGCCATGTCGGCCAGGGTGAACTGGGTGTTCTGGAAATCGGCGATGGCCTGGCCGAACTGCCGCCGCTCGCGCACATAGCCCAGCGCCTCGTCAAGGCAGCGCTGGGCGCCGCCGAGCGAGCAGGCGCCGATGTTGATCCGCCCGCCGTCAAGCCCGGCCATGGCGATGCGGAAGCCTTCGCCCTCCGCGCCCAGGCGGTTGCCGACCGGCACTCTCACGTCCTCGAGGATCACCTGCGCGGTGGGCGAGGCATTCCAGCCCAGCTTCTTCTCCTGCGCGCCGAATGAAAGGCCCGGCGTGTCGCGCTCGATCGCCAGGCACGAAATCCCGCGCGGCCCATCCTCGCCGGTGCGGACCATGACGAGGTAGAGGTCGTTGACCCCGGCGCCGGAAATGAACTGCTTGGAACCGTTGACCACATAGTGATCGCCGTCGCGCCGCGCGGTGGTGCGAAGCGCCGCGGCATCGGAACCCGAACCCGGCTCGGTCAGGCAGTAGGAGCCCAGCCGTTCCATGGTGACCAGGCCGGGCAGGTGGCGGGCCTTGAACGCGGTGTCGCCATAGGTGTCGACCATCCAGGCGGCCATGTTGTGGATCGAGATGAAGGCGCTGGTGGTGGGGCAGCCATAGGCCATCGCCTCGACCGCGAGGGCCGCTTCCAGCCGGCCCAGGCCCGCGCCGCCGCCGGCTTCCGAAACGTAGATCGAACCCAGCCCCAGTTCGCCCGCGGCGCGCCAGGCTTCCACCGGGAAGGCATGGTCCTCGTCCCAGCGGGCGGCATCGGGGGTGAGCACGTCGGCGGTGAACCGGCGCGCCATGTCCTGGATGGCAAGCTGGTCTTCGGTGAGGGCAAACTGGTTGGTCATTCGCTTCCATTCCCCGTGGAAAGGCGTTGCTTGCCGGTCGCCTGCTCCGTCAATCCCGATTAGCCAAACATAACTGTGATGGACAGCACCGCGATGGCGTCTTCCCGCCCGGCAAAATCCGCCGTGTCGCCGGGCGCGGCGCCCAGCAAGGCGCGGGCAAGGGGCGAGGAGAACGAGACCAGCCCCGCGGCGGGATCGGCTTCATCGTCGCCCACGATGGCAAGGCTGCGCTCCCTGCCGCCCATCCGGAAGGTGACACAGGTGCCGATTTCCACCGTTTCGCCGCCTGGCGCCGGAACCAGTTCGGCGGTGATCTGGCGGGTCTGCCAGTAGCGCAGGTCGCGCCGCGCGGCGGTCAGCGCGGCTTCGTCGCCGCCGCCCTGCGCCACGCTTCGTTCCAGCTCGGCCACGCGCGCGTTGATCAGGTCCAGCCCGCGCCGGGTAACCAGGTTCGGGCCGGGCGGGATCGGGATCTCGAACTTGGGCTCGAGATGCTCGTCATCGCCATCGCGCCGGAAAGCCACGCTCATGGTCGGTGCTCCTAGGCCGCCGTGAACACTTCGAGCGCTTCGCTGGCCTCGATCCAGGCCGCCTCGGCCTCGCCGATCCGGGTCTCGATCTCGGCGCGGCGCTTCATCAGCTCGGTCATGGTCAGCTTGGCCAGGGCAGGTTCGGCGCTCTTGGGATCGAACATGGCCCGGTCGATCGCATTGCGCTGGCCGGTCAGCCGTTCCAGCTCGGCCTCGGCGCTCTTGGCGCGCTTGCGAAGGTCCTGGCTCTTCTCGCGCGCTTCGGCGTTGGCCTTGCGCTGGTCCTTCTTGTTGACGCCGCGCCCGGCCTCGTCCCTGCGCGAGGTGGCCGGCTCCTTGGCCAGGACAAAGGCGATGTAATCGTCGATCGAGCCATCGAACTCGCGGGCCGTGCCGCCATCGACCAGCACCAGCCGGTCGGCGGTCATCTCCAGCATATGGCGGTCGTGGCTGACGATGACCACGGCGCCCGAATAGCCGTTGAGCGCCTGGATCAGCGCCTCGCGCGCGTCCACGTCAAGGTGGTTGGTCGGCTCGTCGAGGATCAGCATATGCGGCGCGTCGCGGGTGATCAGGGCCAGGGCCAGCCGCGCGCGTTCGCCGCCCGAAAGCTTGCCCACCTCGGTGGTCGCCTTGGGGCCGGAAAAGCCGAAGCGGCCAAGCTGGGCGCGCACGGCGGCGGGCGTCGCGCCCTTCATCAGCACGGTCATGTGCTGGAGCGGGGTTTCCGAGCGATCCAGCTCCTCCACCTGGTACTGGGTGAAATAGCCCACGCGCATCTTGCCGCTGGCGGTCATCGCGCCGGCCATGGGCGCAAGCTGGGCGGCGAGCAGGCGGGCCAGCGTGGTCTTGCCGTTGCCGTTGCGGCCCAAAAGGGCGATCCGGTCATCCGGATCGAGCCGCAGGTTCAGCCGCTGGAGCACCGGTTCCTCGCCATAGCCCACCGAAGCCAGGTCGAGCGTGATCAGCGGCGGGCGCAGCTCGTCGGGATCGGGGAAATCGAAGCTGAGCGAGGGATCGTCGATCAGCTCGGCGATGGGCTGGAGCCGGGCCAGCGCCTTGGCCCGCGACTGGGCCTGCTTGGCGGTGGAAGCGCGGGCGGAATTGCGGGCGACATAGTCCTGCAACCGATCGCGCATCGCCTGCTGCTTGGCCTTTGCCGAAGCGATCTGGGCCTGCCGCTCGGCGCGCTGGCGCTCGAAGGCATCATAGCCGCCGGGATAGAGCGTCAGCTTGCCGCCCGAGAGGTGGAGGATATGATCGACCACGTTGTTGAGGAAATCGCGCTCGTGGCTGACCAGCAGGATGGTCGCCGGATAGGACCGCAGGAAATCCTCCAGCCACAGCACCGCTTCGAGATCGAGGTGGTTGGAAGGCTCGTCGAGCAGCAGCAGGTCGGGCTGGGAGAACAGCAGCGCGGCCAGCGCGACCCGCATCCGCCAGCCGCCCGAGAAGCTTTCCAGCGGGCGGTGCTGCGCCGCCTCGTCGAAGCCCAGGCCCACCAGGATGCGCGCGGCCCGGCTGGGGGCGGAATGGGCCTCGATCGCGATCAGCCGCTCGTGGATCTCGGCCAGGCGGTGCGGTTCGTGGCAGGTTTCGCTTTCCACCATCAGCGCCGCGCGCTCGGTATCGGCGGCCAGCACGGTCTCGAACGGCGAGGCCTCGCCGCCGGGCGCTTCCTGCGCGATATAGCCCAGCCGCGCGCCGCGCGGCATGGCCACTTCGCCGCTGTCGGCTTCCAGCATCCCGGCGATCACCCGCACCAGGGTTGATTTGCCCGCGCCATTGCGGCCGATCAGCCCGATGCGGCCGCGCGGCGGCAGCTTCGCGGTGGCATCGTCGATGATCGTCCGCCCGCCAAGGCGAACCGTTATTCCGGCAAGATTGAGCATGGCCGCGCCCTAGCAGGCCGGGCCGCCCGGCAAAAGCCACCTTGCAGAACTAAAACGGCAGGCCAAACCGGAAGGGCAAGGGCGCCAACGCCCCGCGCACACGCACCATCCGTCCCTATTTCAAAGCATTACATCGCACTTCGGTTGCCTGTCGGGCGATCTTGCCCGACCTGCCGCCCCAGCGCGTCGGTACAAGTGGATCGTCCGGCGTGGGGGCTCTGTTCTGTCGACTGGGGATCGTTCGACAACGGAGGGTAGGATGATTTGCAAGAAGGACTGCGGCGCAGCCCGCTGGCGTGTGCCTGGCCGATCGGATCGCGCCTGGCGCGAACCGCCGGATAATTCCAGCTGACATTGACCGCCGGGCGGTGATCGCCCGCAACCGGCAACGGCGCGTTTCGGACTGCTCATCCGATCCGGCCCTGCTTCCCGCAGGGTTGGCGCCGTTCACCAGAACCATCCGGCCGCGCGCATCCGATAGCTGCCGCGGCCATCCGGCCCACCCTGCGCGCGGCGCGGGGCGAAGGGTCGTGCACAGCGAAACAAGGATCAGAAAATGAGCAGGACGGGTATGTATGTGCTTCAGGGCGTGGTGCCGACGGAAATCGCGGCGGCCCCGTTCGATGTGAAGGTCATCGACATCTACAACGACGCCGGGCAGATGTTCACGCCGACCCAGGTCGCGCAGATGGGCGGCGGTCCCGGTTCCTCCTTGCTGCTGGGCTATTTCAGCATCGGCGAGGCGGAAACCTACCGCGACTATTTCAAGACCATTCCTGCCGCCGCGCTGGGGCCGGTAAACCCGCAGTGGGCGGGCAATTACCAGGTGGCCTACTGGACGGCGGAATGGCGCACCGTGGCCACCACCTACCTCGACAAGATGATCGCCGCCGGATACGACGGGATCTACTTCGACGTGGTCGATGAATACCAGCAGAAGTGGGCGCAAACCAATTGCCCGGGCGGTGCCGCCGGTGCGGCCCAGGCCATGGCCGATCTCGTCGCCTACCTGGCCGACTATGCCCACGCCAAGAACCCGGCGTTCAAGATCTGGGCCAACAACGCCGAGGAACTGCTGACCAACAACACCTACTTCAGCCACCTCGACGGTATGTACAAGGAGAACCTGTTCTACACCGACACCGGTTCCAAGCAGCCGGTGAGCGAGACCCAGTACAGCCTCGAAATGGTCCAGCGGATGCTCGCGGCGGGCAAGGACGTCATTGCGATCGAATATGTCTCGGATCCGACCAAGGTGGCCGACGTCGAGGCCCAGGCCAAGGCCGACGGCGTGGGCTACTACACCGCCGACATCAACCTCAATGGCATCAGCTACACCGGCGTCCTCCCCGGCCAGGTGATCCACGAGGACTGGAGCGGCGCGACCACGACCGGGGGCACGACGGGGACCACCACCGGGACCACCACCGGGACCACGACTACCTCAACCACCACCACCACCACCACCGCTCCGCCGCCACTGGCACCGGCAGACCTGGTGCTGAGCGGAACCAGCGGGTCCGACACCCTGATCGGCAAGGATGGCAATGACCACCTCTACGGCAAGGGCGGCGCCGACGTGTTGATCGGCAATGCCGGCAACGACTGGCTGGAAGGTGGCAACGGCAACGATATCCTGACCGGCGGCGCCGGCTCGGATTCCTTCGTGTTCCGCGCCTATGGCTCCAGGCACATGGATACGATCACCGATTTCCAGCCGGGCATCGATCATGTCGTGCTCGATCACGCGGTGTTCACCGCCATCGGGCCGGTCGGCACTCTCGCCGATGCGGCCTACTGGGAAGGGTCCAGGGCTCATGATGCCAGCGACCGGATCATCTACAATCCGGCGACCGGCGTGATCAGCTACGATGCCGACGGGACCGGCAGTCAGGGCATGGTCAAGATCGCCACCGTGCCGATCGGGACCGACCTGAGCCATGCCGATTTCGTCGTCATCTGACGGGGCAGGGCCGGGCGTTTCCTCCTGACGCCGCCCGCCGGACCGCGCCTGCCCGCGCGGTCCGACGGGAACGGTCCGCAGCCGTGCTCCTCCGGGGCGATTTGGCCGCAGGTGGGGGGCGGTCGGGGTGGACGGGTCAGGCGGCGAAGGCGGTCGGGCTCTCGGGCGCGTGGATCATCGCGGCCACCGGCGCGGCCTGGGGCGGCTCGTCCAGGTCGATCCCGGCATGAAGCGTCCAGGCCGCCGCCTGGGTGCGGTTGTGCAGGCCCAGCTTACGCAGGATCGCCTTGACGTGAACCTTGACCGTGGCCTCGCTGATATCCAGTTCGCGGGCGATCACCTTGTTGGGATCGCCGCGGCTCAGGCAGCGCAGGGTCTGGAGCTCGCGGGCCGAAAGCAGTTGGGAAACCGGGCAGGCCGGCTGGGCCTGGTGGAGCCTGCGCCCCCATTCCGGCAGGTGGCTGGCCAGCGCGCTGGGCATGACCTTTTCGCCCATGATCACCAGCCGCAGGCACTCGATCAGCGATTCGTAGGTGATGCTCTTGACGATGTAGCCATCGATGCCGGCCTGGAAGGCGTCGATCATGTAGTCCATGTCGAAGGCGTCGTGGAGGATCACGATCCGTGCGTCGGGGGCGTGATGGTGGACGGCCTCGATGCTCTCCTCGTCGACGTCGACGGAATCGGCGGCATCGATGATGAACAGCTTAGCCGGGCGGCGCAGCGGCCCCGGATTGCCGGCAAGGAACAGCGTGAGGTGCTGTTCGGTGGCGCTCACGTCGAAGCCATTGCTTTCGATGATGCGTCGCAGGCCTTCGCGCAGCAAGTCATTCCTGCCGAAGAGTACGATGCCAACCTTGTCGAGGGTATGTGTCATGGCCTGCCCCTGTATGGATTACTTCCGTCAATCCCTCCGTTGCGACCGCGCCAAGTTTCTTGAAGTCCGAATGGTCAGGATAGGTGTAAATCCGTTATATTGTCCAGTAGGAATCTTTGTTGCCGACGGGTTGATGGATCTCGATTCGGGAATCCGCGCCAGAGATGAATTTGATGCAGACTATGTCCATGGCTCCAGTGTAATTATGGTCATGCAAGAAGACGAAGTAAGACGCGGCAAATGGCAGTCGGTTATCTGTCATCCGTCCGGCTGCAAACTTGCCATCATCGCCCACGGCATCACACCACGGGCCGCCAGCCAAGCCTGGCCGACATCCCCCCTAACGCGCATCGCGCGAAGAAGTTTCGCAGGAACCCCGCAGTATCCTCGATCGGCCCGCAGTATCCTCGATCAGCTTGCTGAAAGGTCGTGGTAAAGGTCCCGGTATTGCGCCACGATCCCCGACCAGTCGTAGTCGCGCCGCACCCGCTCGCGCATGGCCTCGCCCATGGAATGGCGCAATTCCGGGTCGCGCAGCAGGCGGACCATGGCATTGGCGGTGGCTTCCGGGTCGACCAGCGCGGTGATCACGCCGCCCGCGCTCCCGCTCGACCCTTCGAGCAATTCGCGGCACGATCCCACATCCGGGGCGATCGCCGGAATGCCGCAGGCACCCGCCTCGAGGATCACCAGCGGCTGGGCTTCGGAAAGGCTGGTCAGCACGACCAGGTCGATCCGCCCCAGCCATTCGGCAACATTGACCCGCCCGGCGAAAGTGAAGGCCTCGACCAGGTCCAGTTCGTCGACCAGCGCCCGGCATTCCCCGCTGTAGTCAGGGTCCTCGTCCTCGGGGCCGAGCACCACGAAGCGGGCTTCGGGAACCTGCAGGCGGGCGAGGGCGGCGGCGCGGATGAAGGTCTTGATGTCCTTGATTGGGACAACCCGCCCGATCAGCGCCACGAGCAGCGGGCGCGGGGAGGGCTGTGGCACGATTCCCGCGAATCGCTCCAGCCGGATGCCGTTGGGAATGATCCGCAGGCGGGCGTCGTCGGCACCGAGCCGCTTCTGGACCTGGCTGTTGGCGCCATAGAGCGAAACGATCGGATCGCAGGCATCATAGCAGGCCCGCCCGTAGCTCTCGAAGGCGCGGCCCCACAGGTCGGTCAGGTCGAAGCAATCACGCTCCAGCCCGAGGCCGGTCTCGATCTGGTCGCCCAGCCAGTCCACCATCATGATCTCGATCTGCCGCTCAAGCAGGTAGATGCCGTGCTCGGTGAGCAGGGCCGGGCGTGCGGTTTCCAGCCGTGCCCGCGCTGCCATCAGGCCTGAATAGCCGGTCGAAAGCGTGTGGTAGACCCGCGCCCGGGGCAGCGGTGCGGCCAGCACCGCCAGCAGCCCGCCCAGCAGGATCTGCATGGCCCAGAAGAAATGGTGGAACGAGGCCGTCCCCAGGTGAACCTCGTAGTACTGCGTAAGCAAGGCGAAGATTTCCGGGGCAGCCACGATCTGGTGCGCCTCGCTGCCCGACGGCAGGCGGGCGATGGCCTGGGTCAGCGCGCCAAGGTCGGCGAGGTCGCCATCCATGAGGAAGGTCAGCAGCAGGCGGCCGATCCGGTCGACCACGGCGGGGTCGAAGGGGTAGCGGCGGGTGTGGCTGCGCGAGAGCGGCACCTCGATGATTTCCACCACATTGGCCGGCGGGCTGACCTGCCAGGGCTGCGGGCGCTCGTTGGCCTTGATTGCCACGATCGAGAAGCTGAGTTCGGGCAGGCTGGTCATCAGTTCCTGCAACCAGCTCGCCACGCCGCCGGTCACATAGGGGTAGGCGCCCTCCACGATCATGCAGACATCGCTCGTGCCGCCCGGGCCAGGCTTCATGCCGGCGCCTCCCGCAGCCGGTCCGCCCGTTTGCCGCCGGGTGCGCGGCCGCGAACGGTGCCGCGCTTGCCGCGCGCGGGCGATGTCCCGCCGGCATCGGCACCCAGCCGCACCAGCGCCGCGGTCACCGGCGCGCGCAGGCGGCCAAGCCCGTCGCCTTCGCGGGCCAGGCCTTGCAGCATGGTTGCCGCCTTGCAGCGCAGGACCAGCCGCTGGGCCTGCGACAGCAGCACGTTGTTGAGGCCATGATCGAACAGCACCATGGCCGCCTCGAACCGGGCCTCGCAGGAGAGCGCCTGGTCATCGTCGCCCGGCGCCTCGATCCGCGCCACGCGCGCGGCCAGGTTGGCGTTGACCTGAGCCGAGGTCGCCGCGGCGAGGGCGCGAACCGTCTGGTCGGGATCGCACAGGGCGATGGCCACCAGCGGTGAGAGTTTGGGTTCGAACGAACGGACCACGGTCTGCAAGGCCATGCACCGGCTGGCGAGATCCCCGTGGCGCAGCACCGTCGCCAGCGAATGGAGCCGATTGGCGGCGGGGAACCGCAGGCGCTGGTCGGTGATCCGGGCGATGGTCGTGGCCACCTTGTCGTCCGCCGCCGGCCTGTTGAGCGGCTCCTCGTCGGGTTCGGCGGCGCGGGCCGGCAGGATCGGCCAGGGGCGCAGCAGGGCCAGCAGCAGCACGCCGACCGGACCAGCCACGATGCCAAGCGGCAGGGCCAGGCCGTCCCAGCCGGCAAGGCGTTCGTCCAGTCCCCGGGCCGAGCCGAGCGCGGCGAGTGCCAGGCCCAGGTGCAGCGCTCCGCCAGCCCGCGTCCCGGGCAGGCCGGCACGGGTCATGGCCAGCAACAGGGCCAGGTCGGCCACGGCCAGGACGGCCAGGGCCGTCAGGGCCAGGCTAGTCGGGGCCAGGCCGGCCGGGCGGGTCATGCGGCGTGCTCGCTGGCCCACAGGCTGCGCGAGCGCAGGCGGGGCGTGGCGGTCGCCGGGGTCAGCACGCCGGCGATCCGGCCCAGGGTCCGCGCCACGCCGGCCAGTTCGGCCAGCTTGGTCGCCGGGAGATGGGCGCCGAGCGGGGGCGCCATGACCAGGACGCCCAGTACCTCCTCGTCGTCGCTGAAGATCGGGAACGACATCGCCTGCGCGTGCGCGCCGCGGGTCGTGCCGGTCTCCCCGGCACCCGCTTCCCCGAAGCCGGCCTTGCCGAAATCGATTGGTCCGGCACTGGCCGCAACCACGCTGGCCAGTTCCTCCCACGAAAGCGCCGCGGGGCGCGCCGCCGCATCGGGGCCGCGGAACCGGGCGACGAAGCGGCTGCCCTCGGCGGTGTAGAAGGCGAAGTCGCCGGTCTGCGCGGCCAGGGCCACCAGCCGCTCGATCGCGCGCATCTGCCGCGCGGCGCCGCGATCCACCAGGTCGAGCGCCATGGCGATGGCCTCGCCCACCGAGCGCTCCTCGGTGGCGATGCGGACCTGGAGCGAGCGGTTGATCCGCCCGAGCTGGTCTACCGCCTCGGCCAGCTGGCCCAGTTCGGCCTCGCGCCGTCCGCAGCGTCGATGCAACCGGCGCAGGCGGTCGAGCCGGTGCGAGGTCAGTTCGCCGATGATCATGGCCGCCACGATCCACAGCATCGGCTCGATCGACAGCCTGAGCACCGCCTCCAGATGGTCGCCCGGCCCTGGCGGATGGGGCGCCATGGCCCAGATCCCCGCGGCCAGGATCGCCGCCACCAGACCCATGCCCGCGCCATAGGCGATCGCCATGGCCAGGACCGGCACCCACAGCGGGCTGGGGGCGATCCCGGCGAACAGGTCGCCCGCCAAGGCCCAGCGGTCGATGGCGAGCAGGAGGGCGAACATGACCGCCAGCTCGGCCAGCTTGCGAAGCGTTCCGGGCGGATCGCGCGAAAGGTCGGGCGCGGCGACCACCGGCACTGGGCGGCGGGCCGGGGCAACGGGCGGTGATGCGGTGCGGTTGGTGCGTTCGAGAAGGGTTTCGAGCGGCATCGTCATCTCCGCCAAAAGCGCGTGAGGGTGAATTGCAGGTACACCTGCCGGCCCGAGATCGCCGGGCGCGAGACCGAGCTGACCCCGGCGCTGGCCTCCAGCCGCCAGGCCGCGCCCAGATTGGCCACCGCGCCGAGGCTGGCGGTCGGCCCGCTTCCACCCTTGCGGTCCCAGGTCCAGCCGGCCGCCGCGGTCACCTGGACCTTGTGCAGGGCGGTGGAGAAGATCGCCTGGACCGTGTGGTTCTCGCGGTCCGACAGCGGGATGAAGGCCAGGCCATTGCCGCGCAGGCGCATCCGGCGGACATATTCGGCATCCAGCCGGTAGCTGATCTGGAGCGAGCGCCGCCCGCGCAGCACAAGGTAGTCGATCCCGCCCGAGGCCAGCAGCGAAGTGGTGGGCACGCCCTGGCCAGCCAGGCCGTAGCCGGTCCAGGCCAGATCCCCCTGGACCACCAGTTCGGGCGAAAGCCGCAGGGTTCCCCCGCCGCCCGCGCGGTTGATCGAGCCGCCAAGGTGCGCCTGCTCGGCGGTGGAGAAATCCGGCAGGTGCCAGGCCGCCACCAGCCGCGCCTGGCGCTCGGTCGAGCCGACGACCAGCCGGGCCATGACGCCGGCCCCGTCGCGGTCGAGCCGGCTGGCGACCTGCGCGGTCAGCCGCGCCCACGGGCCGATGAACGCCGTGGCGCCAATCTGGCCGACCGTGGCGCTGTCATGCACGCGGGCCAGTAGCCCGGTGGCATCGGCCACGTCGTTGGCCGTGGTGGTGACCTGGCGGATGCCGCCGCCCAGGGTCAGCCCGTCGCCCGCGCGCATGGCCCCGTCCAGCCCTGCTTCCCATTGGGTGAAGGTCTTGCCGTGGCGCAGGATGAGTTGGCCGGTCGTCCGGCCATCGGCTTCGGCCATGATCCGCCGGGCGGGCAGGTCGTCGGCGCCCAGCGCGCGATAGCGGCGCGCGGCGGCCAGCAGCGATCCGTCGGCCGCCTCGGCATCGCCCAGCGCACGCTGGGCGCTGGCATTGTCCGGTTCGGCCGCCGCCAGCCGCATCAGTCGCCGCCGGGCCTGGCCGGGATAGCCGGCGGCGGCATCGGCCTGGGCGCGGACCAGGGCCAGCTCGGCCGTATCGGCCGGGGCGGGGGCAACAAGCGGGGTCGGTTCGGGCGCTGCATCGTCGCGGTCGGCGATGAAGTGGACCGCCAGGCCATCGGCGGTCCGGGCGGTCTCGATCCGGTTCCCGGCGGCCGGGCGCAGGACCAGGCTGGCATCGTTCCACCGCAGGTCGGCCAGCAGCGGGCCGGCGGCCTTGGCGAACCGGTCGATCTCCGCCTGGTCGAGCGGGCGGTCGAACCGCACGACCACCTCATAGGGGCCGGCCTCGGCGCTCACCTCGACCGGCCCGGTCCAGCGCAGCGCGAGGTCGCGCTGTCCGGGCGCAGCCTCGGCAGACGGAGCCGAAGCCACCGGTTCGGCCGCCTCGCCCGCCGGCAGCGACCAGGCGCCGGCCATGGCCAGGGCCGAGGCGAACAGCGCGCTCATCGGGCCGGCTCCGCGGCGGCCAACAGCCGGCGTGCCCGCCCGGGATCGCCCCCGGCGATGAGCAGCCGCCCGGCCATGGCGGTGAGATGGCGGTCGGCCGGCGCGGCCTGGCGCAGCCGGTCGACAATGGCCAGCGCCTCGGCCGGGCGGCCCAGCTGTTCGAGCAGTTCCGCCCGCTCGAGCGAGTCCGGCGCGCTCAGCGCGGCGGCCCGTTCCAGCCAGGGCCGCGCCGCGCGCTCGCCGCCGGTCTTGCGGGTCACGTCGGCCATCAGCCGCAGGGCTGCGCGGTCATCGGGCGCGCGGGCAAGCCAGGTACCCAGCAGGGCGCCGGCTTCCCCGAAGCGGCCATGCTGCGAGGCGTCCCAGGCAAGGTCGCGCCAGTCCTGCGCGCTCGCGGTTCCGGCGGTGATCCGGGCATGGGCGAGGGCCAGGGTCAGGCGCGGGTCGAGCCGGGGCGGGGCATGGGCGGCCAGGGCGGCAAGGTCAGCGGGAGCGAGGCGGCGGCCGTCGAGCAATTGGGCGACCAGCGCGGTCCCGGCGGCCCGATCGCGCGCGGCGGCGGCAAGGCGCAGGCGGGCCAGCAGCATCGGCGTGGTCGCGGCATCGCCCTGGGCGGTGAGCCAGGCCAGCGCCGTGCCCGGCTGCTCGCGCTCAAGGTAGGCCTGGCGCCAGTCCGCCCCGCTTGCCGCGCGATTGCGAAGCCATTGCAGGCCGCTTGCATCGGGCCGCGGTCCCATCAGGTAGAGCAGGCGCGCGGCGATCGGATCGCTGGCCGGCCGGGTGGCGGCTTCGGCCTGGAGCAGGGCGATCCCGTCGGCGCGGAACCCGGCCTCGACCAGTTGCTGGGCCAGCACGGGGCGATCGCCCCCGGCGCCGGCCATTTCCAGCAGCATGGCGCGGATCGCCGGACGATCGCCTGATGCCAGGACGATCGCCCGACGCGCCTCGTCGCGACCCGAGGGGAGGAGCGCGGCGTAGTGGAGGGCGGCGGAATAATCATGGGCGCGGCGGGCAAGGTCCATCGCCAGCCAGGGATCGGCCTCGCGCCAGGCCGGCGAGCCGCTGCGGTCGATCCGGGCCACCAGGTCGCCCCGCCCCGCGGCCAGGGCCCGGTGGACGAGGTCGAGCGAGAGGCGTGCATCGGGCGCGGGCACGGCGCCATGCTCGGCGGCCAGGACCACGGCTTCGGGCAGGTCGGTGGCCAGCGCCGCGCTAACCAGCTGCGCGGGCGGAGCCGTGCCGGGATGCCGGGCGGCGGCGTCGACCATGGCGCGCGCGGCGGCGAGGTCGCCGGTGCGGCGGGCGAGATCGACCCGCAGTTGCCACAGCGCCGGATCGCCGGCATCGGGCCGCTGTTCAAGGAAGGCGCGGGCCACGGCGGGACGGCCGCCAGCCAGCACATCCCAGGCAACCCGCGCGGTCGGCACCGCTTCATGGGGTTCGATTTGGCGGGCCACGGCTAGTAGGGTGGCGGCATCCTCGTTCCGGGCGCCGGTGGCCAGCAGCCAGCGCAGTTCCGGCAGGGTGAGCGGCTGGCCGGCGTGGAACAGGGCGGCGAGCCGCGCGGGCGACCGGTTGGGCGGGGCCGGGGCGGCGGTTCGCGGCGCGGCGTGCCCCAGCCCGGCCGTGGCGCGCAGCGCGGCCGAGGTGAGGTCGGAGGCGCTGGGCAGCAGCAGCACGGCCGCGCCGGCGAGGCTGCCCGCGCCAAGCAGGGCGGCGCCCAGGGCGCGCGCCGGGGTGCCGACCAGCCGGGCGATCATGCCACCGGCTCCGGCAGGACCCGGTCGAGCGCGAGGGTGGCCACATAGGGGTGGAAGCCGGCGGCGCGCTCGCGCGCATAGAGCTGGGCGATGGTCGCCGCGTCGGCGGGGTTCCAGTAGTCAAGCGTGAGCAGGCGCAGCGCGGGATTGGCGGCGTGGGCGGCGCGCAGCCGCTCGGCCTGCCAGTCCCAGTCGGCCGGCGGGGTCAGCTCGTAGCGCTTTTCGGCAAAGTTCCAGCGCGAGGCCATGGCCTCGGCCAGCAGGAGATCGATGGCCGGTGCGGCCTCCGGCAAGGCGGCATAGCCGCGGTTGAGCAGCACGGTGATGCGCGGGAAGGCCTTGCGGATCCGGCGCAACAGGGCGACGGCGGCCTCGACCATCCCGGCATTGCCGACGGGATCGCGCCGGGCAAGGGCTTCGGCGCTGTCGAGCGTGTCGATGAAGATGCCGTCGTAGCCCTTGGCGAGAATCTCGGGGATCAGGCGCCCGATCACCAGTTCGGACCAGGCGGGATGGCGCAGGTCGACCAGCCGCGCGTCGGGCCAGTTGCGGTTGGCGGCCTTGAGCGCGCCGGCCTTGTGGAGCTGGCCGGCATAGGCGCGGCCCTGTTCCACTTCGCCCAGGCTGAGATAGCCCAGCAGCACGGCGCTGGCCCCGCGCAGGGGCGCGATCGGGCGCGGATGAGCCGGTTCGAGCACCAGCAGGTCGAAGGTGCGGGCCAGGTCCGGATTGGTGGCCGGACCATAATCGATGGCCCAGCGCCACGGGCCGGTTGCTGCGGGGGCAGCGCGAGCAACCAGACCCGTGGCGACCAGCCCGGCCAGCAGCTCACGCCGACCGAGGGGGAAAGGAGTCATGCCCAGTACCTCGCTTCACCGACGAGGGACGGGTTGTTGGCGACGAACATCAGGTAGACGAGCTGGACCGTCGCATTGCCGAGCATAGCCAGGCCCACCACCGCGGCGGCCATGGCCCCGCACAGGTATCCCCAGCCCAGGCCAGCCACGCCCAGGTGCCACATGGCCAGCGTTCCGGCCGCGCTGCCCAGCGCGAAAACCACCCACACCAGCAGGATCCGGCCGAACAGGTCATAGTAGGACAGGACGATCGTCACATAGATCGTGATCAGGTGGAACACCGCGCCGACCACGGTGAAGCGGAAAGAGAACAGGCCGCGCGGATCGTAGCCCAGGTGCCGGAAGATCTCGGGTGCCAGCACCCAGCACAGGGCCGCGATGACGATCTGGAGCGAGGCGAGCAGGCGCAACTGGCTGAGGATCAGGTCGGCCAGGTCGTGGCGCGCCTCCTCGATCCGGTTGAGCCGGGCCGTGCCAGTGCAGGCCCGGGCAAAGCGCCAGAACGCCCGCTCCAGCCGGGTCTCCGACAGGAGCAGGATCAGCGACAGCCCGGGCACCAGGGTGAGCAGGCCGATGAAGCTGGCTGGATCGTAGATTGAATTGACGCGCAGGCTGCCGGCGACCGCGGTCGACTGGGTGGCCCACCACAGCAGCCACTTGTCGATCCACAGCGCCAGGGCATTGGCAAGCCCGGCCAGGGCAACATGGATCACCGGGCGCACGTCGAGCGCCGGCCCGGTGCCGGCGGTGCAAGGGGCCGGGAATTCGCCGCGCAGCGCCGCGATCAGGGCCAGCTCGGTGAAGGCCAGGGCCAGGGCGACCGTCGCCAGCACCGGAACCAGCCCGGTCAGGTTCAGACCGATGACCAGCAGCGCGCCGCCCACCGTGCCCAGCCCATAGGCCAGGATGATCGCGTCATGGCGGTGCGTGGTGGTAAGGAATGGGCCGATGACGGCGATCTGGGTGAGCAGCACGAGGATCGCCACGGCCAGCATGGCGGCCATCGGCGGCAGGCCGGCCATGATCCAGAACAGGCCGAAGCCCACCACCAGCGCCACTGCGCTGGCCCGGTTGAGCACGGCGATGAGCAGGCGGGGGATGGCATCGCGGTCGGCCGAATAGACCAGGTCCGATGCCAGACGGATCCCTGCGAGCGCGAAGGGCATGGCCACGACCACCGACAGGCTGAAGGCGTAGGTCAGCACGGCCTGGATGGTGATGGTGACCGCAGCGTGGCTGTGGGCCTGGGTCCAGCGGTGCAGCAGCAGGATCGCCAGGACCGTCAGCAGCCATGGCCCGCACGAGATCACCGCGCCGTGCAGGGTGGCCCCGGCAAAGCCGGCGATCCCGCCCTGGCGGGCCATTCTCTCGAGCTGGAAGCCGATGCCGGCCATGATTGCTGCCCCTGTCGGTCGGTAAGGTCAGAGAATGAACATCGAGGTGGAAGGGGTGAGGTGGCCGAGCAGCGCGATTTCGAAATCGGCGCCCAGGTTCGCGTTGTTGTTGCCTTGCAGGACGGTGTATTCGGTCGTGCCGACAAACTCGTAGTGGTAGGCGAGCTGGCCCGGCCCGGTGAAGGCTGCGCCGGGCGTGGCCAGCAGGGTGAAGCTCTGGTTGCCGCCCTTGCCGGTATTGGCATCGATGCCAGACAGATCGATCAGGTCCTGCCCGGGGGTGAAGTCCATGATGACATCGTGGCCCGCGCCGACCGGGCTGTTGGCGATTCCGTTGAAATCGAACACGTCGGCTCCGGCTCCGCCGGTCAGCGTATCGGCGCCGACCCCGCCGAGCAGCGTGTCGTTGCCGTCGCCGCCGTTGAGCACGTCGTTGCCGGTGCCGCCGTTCAACTGGTCGTTGCCGCCGCCGCCGTTCAGCGTGTCGTTGCCGGTGGAGCCGGTGAGCGTATCAGGCTCGATGGTGCCGGTGAGTGTCCCGGGTGAGCGCAGCGAGAGCGAGACGCCGTTCACATTGGTGACCGCGACCGCCAGCGACTGGGTGTCGGTCAGCAGGCCGTCCGAGGCAGTGACCACGATGTTGTAGACATTGTTGCTGCTTGCATCGGTGGGGTTCTCGTAGTCGGGCGCGGCCTTGAAGGTCAGCACGCCGGTGGTCGGGTTGAGATCGAACTTGGTCGCATCGGTTCCGCTGAGCGCATAGGTCACGGCGGCGCCTTCGGGATCGATGGCCAGGACCGTGGTGACCGCGGTGGTGTTCTCCGCGACATTGATGCGGGCCGTGGCGCCACCGCCATTGGAGCTGATGATCGGAGCCTCGTTCACGTTGGTCACGGTGATGGCCAGGGCCTGGGTATCGGTGAGCAGGCCGTCGGAAGCGGTAACGATCACGTCGTAGACATTGTTGTGCCCGGCATCGGCGGGGGCTTCGAAATTGGGCGCGGAACGGAAGGCGAGAGCGCCAGTCGTGGAATTGATCGTGAACAGCGCGGCATCAGTGCCCGAGACGGAATAGGCGAGAGCCGTCTTTTCCGGATCGGTGGCGATCACCGTGGTCACGGCCGTGGTGTTCTCGGCCACCGAAAGGGTCGCCGAGGCAAGGCCGCCGTTGGAGGTTATGACCGGGGCCTCGTTCACGTTGGTGACCGAGATGGCCAGGGCCTGGGTGTCGCTCAGGCCGTTCGCGGAGGCGGTGACGATCACGTCATAGACGTTGTTGGTGCCCGCGTCGGCCGGCGCCTCGAAGTTGGGCGCGGCCTTGAAGGTCAGCACGCCGCTGGTGGCATCGAGGTTGAACAGCAAGGCGTCGGTGCCCGAGAGGGCATAGGAGATCGGCGGGCCGCCGTTGTCCGTGGCTACAACGGTGGTCACCGCGGTCGTGTTCTCGGGGATCGCCAGGGCCGCGGTAGCGCCGCCGCCGTTGGAGGTGATCACCGGGGTGAGCGACAGTTCGGTGACGGTCACGTTGTGCAGCCCGGCCGTTCCGACATCCAGGGTGAGGATGTCGCCGACCTGCGAGACCACCGTTGCGCCGGTCACCGAGACGGCCTTGCCGGTGGGATCGGCCAGGTCGATCACCACCAGCCCCGCGCCGGAAAGCGCGAAGGCCAGGTTGGTGCCATCACCGGTGAGCGAAAGCAGCGAGGCGCGCATCGGCAGGTCGGTGATGTGCGAGACGTCGTCCTGCGCCGCGCCAAGGGTGATGGTGAAGGTTCCGCCGTTCTGGGGCAGGAACACGCTGTTGGAATCGTAGGCATACCAGCCGGCGACCGACTGGATGACCTGGCTGCCAAGGTTCGCAAGGTCGAGGGCGAACTGGCCGACATGGCCCGCCGCGACATTGGCGGTGATGGTGTTGCCGGCGACCGTGGTGGTCACGCTGGCCGCGTTGAAGGCCTGGATGCGCTGGGCCAGGTCGTCGAGCGTGACGAATTCCATGCCCTGGGCTGCCGCGCGGGCGACATAGTCGGTGTACATCTGCGTGGAATAGGGACTGGGCGCGCCGGTGCCCGAGGTGTCCCAGGCGGCGATGCCGTAATCGTGGATCGGCCAGACGACGATCGGCATATCGCCGTGATCGGTCAGCGCCGACCATTGCGCCGCCCACGCCGCCGAGGCATCGGCGGTGGACAGGTGCTGGAATTCGACCAGGGTGAAGTCGAACACGGTGTTGGGCGCGAGGTAGACCTTTCCGGTCTGGCCTGGCAGCATATAGCCCTCGGCGCTGGGATAGCCCGAGCCGACCCCGGTCCAGCCGCCCGACAGGTAGTCGTTCACATAGGGCATGATCGCCTGCGACGTGGCGAGGGTTTCAGGCGCGCCGGGAACCGCGGCGCCCGCGATGGTGTAGGGATGGCCGAGCGCGGCGCTGAGCTGCTGGCTGAGCACGGTTGCGCTCTGCTGGAACTGGTATTGCAGCTGCGCGTCGGACAGCGTGTTGGTGTTCTCGGGGTGCGTGTAGGAGTGGGTGCCTATCTCGCTGCCCAGGCCGATCAGCGCCGTATAGTAGGGCAGCGAAGTGGCCCAGTCCGTGCCGGTGCCCTGGCTGCCGTCGCCGATGTTGACATAGAAGCTGCCGGCGAAATTGTAGTCATGCTGCCACTGGGTGATGATCGGCAGCATCTTGTCGTAGATGCCGGGTGATCTGGCGGCTGGGTTGTTGGGATCGTAAGCCGGATTGACGTCGGTCAGTTCCTGGCTCTGGTCCATGTCCACCCGGGTGGCGACCATGCCGGTGTCGCGGGTCATGTGCAGCGCGACCGAAACCGCGCCCGGCCCGTTCACCACATATTTGATCGCATCCTGGAGCAGGTTGGCATCGGCCATGATGCCCTCGGTGGAGAACAGCACGTTGCGCCCGCCGGTCTGGGTGGCCAGCGCCGCGGCATAGCTGGTGGTGCCGTTGATGGTCTCGGTGGCGAACTGGGCGCCGGTGCCACTGACGCTCTGGAAGGAGTTCCAGCCGATCCCGGTGTAGGAGTGGATGGTTTCCCCGCTGCCATAGCCAGGCAGGATCTGGCCGCTGGAGTCGGTAGCCGAGATCGTCACGTTGGCGGAGTTGCCGCCGGTGACGCGGGTGACATCGAGCAGCGAGGCCATGTTGGCATAGGAATTGCCGGGCAGCGCGTTGTTGTTCTGGTCGTCGGTCATGAACTCGCCGCCGGCGATGATGCCGAGGTGGAACTGGACCTGGGCCTGCTGCAAGGTGTTGTGGATGGCGAGCGCGTCGGCGGACTGCACGTTGCGGAACGAGGGGAACACCAGCGCATCATACTTGGCCAGGGTGGCCAGGTTGGTGAGATCGGATTCAGTGAGGATGTCGTACTTGATCCCCGCCTGCATCGCCTGCGACTGGACCGACATGAACAGGTCCGCATAGGGCGTCCCGTTGCCGAAATAGTTCGCGGCGGTCGTCTGCGACCAGACGATGGCGATCCGGGTATCGGCCGAGGGCACGATTCCGGTATCGTTGTAGAGCGTGAATTGCGGACCTGACTGGGGAGTGGGCAGGTAGATGCTGTCGTTGATGTCGGCGATCAGGTCGATCGCGTTCGGCGTCCCCAGCGCGGCCTTGGCCACGCTGAACTCGATCTGGGTGTGGTCGGCGTTGTAGGCATAGGTGACCGTGGCCCCGGCGACCGGGGTCTGGCCTGCGGCCCCGGTGTAGAGCGCGGGCACGCCGTTGGCATCGAAGTTGATGTTGTATTCGGCCCCGCCGGCATTGCCGAAGAACACGTAGCCGGTCGTCGCGTTGCGGTCGGTGTTGAGCCACACGGTGGTGTTGGCGCCGATCGCGGTGGGCGAAGGCACCTTGATCGCGAAGATGAAGTTGTTCGCGTCGGTGGTCCCGTAGATTTCGTATCCGGCGGGCAGGCCGCTATCGATCCGCTGGCTGGCCAGCCAATCGTCCAGGGAGCCGTTGAGGGTAATTGCGGTCATGCTGCCGGTCCTCTTGCTGCCACCTGCGACACGGGAAACCTCGCTCCCCGAGTCCGCACGGTCCGACGTGTTCCTGATGGTGTAGGGCAAGAGTCGGCTGGCCCGGCCTACGCACAGGAGGAACCGCGCGGCGCATGGGGGGTAGGGGCCGGAATCCGGGCCAGGGGCGGGCCGGGAACCCTTTGCGAGCGGCGCTCCGGCGTTCTGCGCCCATCGTTGCGGGCGCCCGCAATCCGGGAAAGTTCAACAAACGCGGGTGTTTGAAGGGGTCCCTGCGTGGGTGGCTCCAGCATGGCGCCGGGCCGGGGCCGCTGCGGAATGGCGCGCCGGGCCGCATCCATCGCCGCGAACCGGCAAGAAATTCGGGTTAATCCTTATGGATAAATATCGAGGTGGAAATGGCCGGTGACCTTGCCGCCGGGCGGGCAGAAATGGGGCAATCACGCGCCCGGGCATTCACCCTCATCCTTGCCACGAATGGTTAATCCGTTTGGCGCCGTGCCCCGGCAGGGCGGCTGGACTAGGTTGGGATCAAACGGCCGGGTCGCCTGTTCAACCTTGTGAACCAGGGAGGTCCCATGCCCAGTCCCATCTTACGCAGTCCCGCCTTCGGTGCCGCGCGCGGTCCGCTTTCGCAGTTTTCCCCGGCGCTGCCGATGCGCCCCGATCGTTTCGCCGTGCTGGTGACCGGCGGGGCGGGCTACATCGGCAGCCACGCGGTCCTGGCCCTGCTCGAGGCCGGCTGGCCGGTGGTGGTGCTCGACAACCTGGTGACCGGCTTTCGCTGGGCGGTCGACCGGCGGGCGCGCTTCGTGAAGGGCGATGCCGGCGATCGCGAGCTGGTCCCGGCGCTGATCGAGAGCGAGGGGATCGGCGCGATCCTCCACTTCGCCGGATCGGTCGTGGTGCCCGAATCGGTGGCCGATCCGCTCAAGTATTATCGCAACAACACCGCCACCACCGGCGCCCTGCTGGAAAGCGCGGTGGCTTGCGGGGTGCGCCATCTGGTGTTCTCGTCAACCGCGGCGGTCTATGGCGATGCGCCCTCGGTCCGGGTCGATGAACGCATGACGCCCTCGCCGATCAACCCCTATGGTCGGTCCAAGCTGATGATCGAGGCCATGCTGGCCGATGTCGCCGCGGCCCACCCGCTCAACTATTGCGCCCTCCGCTATTTCAACGTGGCCGGGGCCGATCCGCTTGCCCGGTGCGGCCAATCTACCCTGGGCGCGACCCATCTGATCAAGGTTGCGGTGGAGGCGGCGCTGGGCACGCGCGACGGGATCGACGTGTTCGGCACCGACTTTGCCACCCCCGACGGCACCGGCGTGCGCGACTATATCCATGTCACCGATCTCGCCCAGGCCCATGTCCACGCGCTCGACCTGCTGATCGCCGGCCCGGGCGAAAGCCACACGATGAACTGCGGTTATGGCCGGGGCTTTTCGGTGCTGGAGGTGCTGGCGGCGGTGGAGCGCGCCTCGGGGCAGGCCATCGCGCGCCGGTTCCTGCCGCGCCGGCCGGGCGATCCGGGCGCGCTGATCGCCGACAATGGCCTGATCCGCGCGTGCACTGCCTGGCAGCCCCGCCACGCCGAGCTTGATGCGATCGTCGGCCACGCCCTGCGCTGGGAGCGGATTCTCACCGAACGGCAGATGGCGATCGGGTGATGACGGCGATGTAATCTGCCGATCATCCTTGCGGAAAACGGTCTGCGATAGGCTGCGGCGATGTGGTTGGGCTGGAAGCGGTGGATGATCCCGGGCGCCGGGTTGGCGCTGGCCTGTGCTGGCGGCGTGCTGGGGCTGGGCGACTATTTCGGCAGCGAGGCGCAGCACTTCACCCCGGTCGTGGCCGGGGCGCAGGACGGCCCGGCCCGGCTGGTCGCGGTCTTCTGGTCAGGCGACATGGGCCTGCGGATCGGGTTCGGCTCCGACCTGCCCGAACGCCTCGCCCGCCAGGGCATCCCGGTGCTGGCGGTCAGTTCCCCGGTTCTGTTCGCCACGGGCCGCAGCCCGGCCTTCGCGCGTGATGCGGTGGCGCGCAGCCTGACCGAGGCGATCCGCCGCTCCGGCGCCCGGCAGGTGGCGGTGATCGGCTTCTCGTTCGGCGCCGACGTGCTGGCCGCCTCGATCGGCCAGCTCGAACCGGCCCTGCGCGGGCGCATCGCCCAGGTGGTGCTGGTCGGTCCGGGCACCGGCATCCACTTCCACGCCAATCCCTTCGGCCTGTTCTACACCGGCCGCTCCGAGGCCGATCCTGGGGCCATTGCCGCTTCGCTGAAGGGGCTGCGCCTGTCGTGCATCTTCGCCACGGGCGATGCCGACGAAAGCCTGTGCCGCCAGCCGGCGCTGCGCCGCGGACGGCTGACCGGCATCGATGATGGCCACATGATGCTGGCCCACCGCGAGGAGGTGACCCGGGCCGTGGTCCGCTCGGTGCTCGATCCGGCGGAGCCGCTCTCGTGATCCGCCCGCTGGTCGCCTTGCTGGCCCTGCTCACGGCCCTGCCGGTGGCCTGGCTGCCGGGCGCGGCCCAGGCCAATCCGGCCGGGACCGATCCGCGCGGTGGCGACCTGCGGGGGCTGTGGCGCAATCCCGATGGATCGGTACTGGTGCGGATCGATCCGTGCGGAACGGAAGTGTGCGGTACCGTGGTCGGCGCCACCACCGAGGCGCAGAACGATGCCCGCGATGGCGGCTATCCCCGCCTGATCGGCCTGCGGATCCTCTATGGCTACCACGCCACCAGCGCGCGCCACTGGGTGGGCCGGGTGCTGGTGCCCGATCTGGGTCACGTGTTCTCCTCGCACATCGATCTGGTCGATCCCGATCATGCGCGCATCGCCGGCTGCCTGTTCCACCAGCACCTGTGCCAGACCCAGCTCTGGCACCGGGCCTGAGCCATGCTGGCCGCCCATCCTTCGCATCGCCGCCCGCGCCGGCTGCCGCGCTGGCTGCCCTTGGCTGCCGGCGGGCTGATCGCCGCCGCGATCCTGACGGCGGCCTTCCTCCACTTCGCCCGGGGGCTTGATCCGGCGGCGATCCGCGTGGCGCTGGCGGCGCTTCCGGCCGGGCGCCTCGTCGCGGCCGTGGGGCTGACGGCGGCCAGCTATGTCCTGCTGGCCGGCTACGATGCGCTGGCGCTCGCCAGCCTTGACCAGAAGGTGCCCTGGCCAACCATCCTGCGCGCCTCCTTCACCAGCTATGCGATTTCGCACAATCTCGGCCTCGGGTTGGTCACCGGCGGATCGGCGCGGCTGGTGCTCTATCGCCGGGCGGGGGTGGCGCCGGCCATGGTGGCGCGGGTCGTGGTGATCGCCTCGGGCGCGTTCTGGTGCGGCGTGGCAGGAATAGCGGCGGGGGCGCTGCTGTTCCATGCGCGGCCGCTGGCGCTGTTCGGGGTCGTCCTGTCGCCGGTGCTCGCCCATGCCTGCGGGGCGGCGGTGATCGCGCTGCTCGCCTCGCTGCCTTTCGCCGGGCGGGTGCTGGGCGGGACGCGGCTGGCCCTGCCGGGGCGGCCCGGCCACATCGCGGGCCTGCTCGCCACCGCCGTGCTGGACCTGGCCCTGTCGGTGGGCGCGCTGCTGGTGCTGGTGCCCTCGCTCGGGCCGGAGGACTTTCCGCAATTGTTCCTTGCCTATGCCCTGGCCGTGGTCGCCGGGCTGGTCACCCATGTTCCCGGCGGGCTGGGCGTGTTCGAGGGCACGGTCCTGGCCGCGCTCAATCGCCATGGGCCGGAACTGGCCGCCGGGCTGATCGCTTACCGGGCGATCTACTATCTCCTGCCGCTGGCTCTGTCGCTGGCGCTCAACGGCGCGCTTGCGCTGCGGGCAACCTGCCGGCGGGGCGGGGCCGTGGGCCGGGCGCTGGCGGTGATCGCCTTCGAAACCGCGCCGATGGCAATGGCGGCGATGGTCTTTACCGGCGGGCTGATCCTGCTGCTGTCGGGCGTCCTGCCCGCCGTCCACGATCGCCTGCGAACCTTGCGCGCGATGGTCGCCCTGCCGGTGGTCGAGGCCGCGCACCTCGCCGCCAGCCTGACCGGGGCGGCCCTGCTGCTGGTCGCGCCGGCCCTGCTGTCGCGCAGCCGCTCGGGCTTTGCCACGGCGCGCGCGCTGCTGCTGGTGGGGGCGCTGTTCTCGCTGGCCAAGGGGCTGGATTTTGAGGAAGCCGGGCTGATGCTGGCCATGGCCGGCGCGCTCCACGGCTTTGGCGCGGCCTTCTATCGCCAGTCGCTGGGCGCCTTTTCCAGCCACAACCGGGTCTGGCTGGCGGCGGCGATGGTGGCCGTGATCGCGGCGGTGGTGAGCGGGTTCGCCACCTATCCGCGGATGACCCTGGTCAGCGATCCGTGGTTCCATTTCGGCTGGCGGGCGGACCTTTCGCGCTACCTGCGGGCCAGTTTCGCGACCTGCGCGCTGATGGCTGCCTTTGCCGTGCGCGAACTGCTCTCGCGCCCGCCGGTGCTGGTTGGCCTGACCGCGCTGCCCGAGGCGGTCTTTGCCGCGGCTACCGCGCAGAGCGGGCGCAGCGACGCCATGCTGGCACTGACTGGCGACAAGCGATTTCTCGTTGCCCCGCAAGGGGATGCCTTCCTGATGTTCCGCCCGCTGGGGCGCACCTGGTTCGTCATGGGCGATCCGGTGGGCCACCCTGCGCGGTGGGCCGATCTTGTCTGGGAGCTGCGCCGGCAGAGCGACCGGGTGGGGACTCGCCTGTGCTTCTACCAGATCGGCGATGCCTTCCTCCCGCTGGCCCTGGAACTGGGGCTGCGGCCAGTGAAATATGGCGAGGAGGCATTGATTTCGCTGGACGAATTCACGCTTTCCGGTTCGTGCATGAAGGGGCTGCGGAACAGCCATGCCCAGGGCGCGCGCAGCGGCCTGGCGCTGGAGCTGGTGCCCCGGGCGCGGGTGCCCGAAATCCTCGGGGAATTGCGTTGCGTTTCAGAGGCCTGGCTGGCGCGGCATGGCGGGCGGGAGAAGCGCTTCAGCCTGGGCGCCTTCGATCCGGCCTACCTTGCACGGTGCGACATGGCGGTGGTGCGCGGGGCTGGCGGGGAGGCCGTGGCCTTTGCCAACCTGTGGCGGTCGGGCGACGGTGCGGAGCTTTCGGTGGATCTGATGCGGCAGCGGCCCGAGGCGCCGGCGGGGACGATGGATTTCCTGCTGGTCGAACTGATGGAAAGTGCGAAAAAACAACACTTTGCCCGGTTCAACCTGGGGGTGGCGCCGCTTTCGGGGATGCGCGGCGGGCGGCTGGCGACGCCGTGGACGCGCGGCGCGCGATTTGCCTTTGGCTTCAGCCGCTTACGCTACAATTTCCAGGGGCTGCGGCGCTACAAGGAGAAGTTCGCGCCCGCATGGCACAACCGCTACATCGCCCTGCCGCACGGGCTGGCGGGCTATCGTGCGCTGATCCAGTTGCTGCGGCTGATCGGGCGCTAGGGGTGCGCTACGCAACGCCCCTACAACGGCATTGCAAGTGGCGCGCATGGCTCTGCGCGGGGCTGGCCGGAACCCTTGCAATGCCGCTGCACGCGAGCGGCGAGCGCCATGCCCTGGTGATCGATCTCGACCGGCCGGGCAAAGGCCCATCGTTCCACCCTGACCGGGCGATCGGGGCGGGGATCGACGGGGGCCATGCCGGCGACATGGACCGGCTGTTCACGCCGCGAAACGTGGCGGCGATGAAGCGGGCGGGACTGCGGGCGCTGACCTATCGGCTGCGGACCGAGCTGGGGATCGAGGCCTGGCACTGGAACCCGGCGGGGCAATGGTCCGACCCGGCCCGCGCCGAGGGCTACTGGACATCGAGCGACGTGCCCGGCCGGCCGATCCGGCTCTCCTGGGGCTACCGCCTGCCGCGCCGGGGCGACACCGATGACAATGCCAATGATGATGGCTGGTCGCGGCTGACCGACGGGGACCGGGCGACCTTCTGGAAATCGAACCCCTATCTCGATCCGGCGGCGCTGGGCGACGGGCAGGCCCATCCCCAATGGCTGATGCTGCATTTCCGGCGCACGGTGCTGATCGACCGGGCGGTGATCGACTGGGCGACGCCCTGGGCCACGCGCTATGCCGTGCAATACTGGTCGGGCGCGGACGACTATGATCCGCACGGGGAATGGATCACCTTTCCCCATGGCGCGATCGATCACGGCGCGGGCGGGCGGAACGAGCTGGTCCTGGCCGACCGGCCGGTGGCGACCACCCATGTGCGGGTGCTGCTGCTGGCGGCTTCGGGAACGGCGCCGGACGGGGCGAGGGACTGGCGCGACCGGGCCGGCTTCGCGGTGCGCGAGGTGGCCTTCGGGACCGCCGGGCCGGACGGGCGCCTCAGCGACGCGGTGGTTCATGCGCCGAGCCATGCCGGGCAGACGGTGGCCCACGTTTCCTCCACCGATCCCTGGCACCGGGCGGTGGACCGCGATCCGAACCTGGAGCAGGTGGGGCTGGACCGGATCTTCGCCAGCGGCCTAGGCTTTGGCGGGCCGGTGATGATCCCGACCGGGCTGCTCTATGACACGCCCGAGAACGAGGCGGCCGAGCTGCGCTATGCTTCCCGGCGGCACTGGCCGGTGACCCGGATCGAGCTGGGCGAGGAACCGGACGGGCAATATGCCCCGCCGGCCGACTATGGCGCGCTCTATCTTGCGGCGGTGGACCGGCTGCGCGGGATCATTCCGGGCGCGCGGTTCGGCGGGCCGAGTATGCAGAGCGGGTTTACCGTGACCGAACTGCTGCCCGAGGCGCGCGGCTATTGGGCCAGGCGTTTCCTTGATTACCTGAAGCAGCGCGGGCGGCTGGGCGACCTGGGGTTCTTCTCGTTCGAGTTCTATCCGTTCGACGACATCTGCGGCGACTTGGCGGACAAGCTGCAACAGTCCAGCCGGATGCTGGACGAGGTGGGCCGGGTGCTGGATGACAGCGGATTGCCGCGCCAGGTGCCCCGGATCATTTCGGAATACGGGTTTTCGGCCTTCTCGGGCCGCGCCGAATCCGACCTGCCGAGCGCCGTGCTGACCGCCGGCGTGATCGGCCAGTGGCTGGCGGGCGGGGGCAGCGCGGCCTACCTGTTCGGCTATGGCCCGAACTGGCCGGCGCGGCCCGCGCAGGCCTGCGCCGGTTATGGCAACATGATGCTGTTCATGGCCGATGCCGCCGGACAGGCCGGGCCGCCGCTGGCCGCCTTCCACGCGGCGCGGCTGGTGACCCGCGACTGGACCTTGGCCGGTGGCGGGGCGCACCGGATCCTGCCGGCGCGGATCGAAGGCATGGCGGATCGGGCGGTGAGCGCCTGGGCGCTGCGGCGGCCTGATGGGCGGATCGCCGTGCTGGTGGTCAACCGCAGCGCGGAACGGGCCTTCGACCTGCCACTGGTGGGGCTGAAGGGCGGGCGGCGGGCGGCGCTGGGCGGGCCGGCGCAGGTCTGGCGGTTCGGGGCTGGTGAATACCGTTGGTTCGATGCGGAGGCGCAGTCCCGCCCGGTGGTGAGCCGGCCGGCGGTGCGGGCCGGGCTGGGCGCCGGGCCGGTCACGGTCCACGTGGCGCCGCAATCGGTGGTGGTGGTGCGGTTCGGGGCCAGGTGAGGCCGCGCGCTGGCGCGGCCTCGCTGGTGCCCGGCCCGATCCCTCGACTTCGCTCGGGACGAGCGGGGTTTGGGGTTCGCCTGGCGGGGCGGGACAGCCGCGCTCAGCCTGCCGTGGGGGTGGTGACCCGGCCGGTGCGTTCGAGCTTGCCCCAGCCCTGGGCCATGCCATGGAGCGCGGCGCTGACCGCGCGGATGACGACCGAATACATCACCTGGCGATAGACGAAGCGTTGGGCAAGCAGCAGCAGGGGGCGGAACTTCTCGCCGCGCACGTCGAGACGATAGGCGACCAGGCCGCAGGCGAGATCGATCGCCACGAAGCCGGCCCAGAAGGCGGCCATCCGCAGGACGTCGGTCTGGGTCTGCGCCCAGCCGTGTTCGACGACCCGCATGATGGTGCCGCCGATCGAGACGGCGAGCGCGAGGTCGATCAGCGGCGAGACGACCGCGAAGCCGATCTGGAACAGCCAGGCCTGCGGCATACCCACCAGGGCGAGACCGCCGGGCTTGCGCCGGCGCAGGACCGCGCGGTGCTTCCACAGGCATTGCAGGGTGCCGAACGACCAGCGGAAGCGCTGCTTGGCCAGCGCCTGGAAGGTTTCGGGCGCCTCGGTCCAGGCGACGGCCTGTTCGTCGTAGGCGACCTTCCAGCCCTTGCGCTGGATGGCGATGGTCAGGTCCTGGTCTTCGGCCAGGGTATCTTCCGGATAGCCGCCGACCGCATCGAGCGCGGTCCGGCGCCAGGCGCCCACGGCGCCCGGGACCACGGTGATCGCATCGAACCGGGCGAGCGCGCGGCGTTCGACGTTCTGGGCGGTGACATATTCGATCGCCTGCCAGCGGGTGACCAGGTTGACCCGGTTGCCGACCTTGGCATTGCCGGCGACCGCGCCGATCCGCTCATCGGCGAACCAGCGGACCAGCCGGGCGATGCATTCGCGCTCGAACTGGGTATCGGCATCGAGCGCGACGATGATCTCGCCGCTGGCGTGCTGCAGCGCGCGGTTGAGCGCGCTGGCCTTGCCGCCATTGGCAAGGGTGAGCAGGCGCACGCGCGGCTCGCCCGCGAAGGCCGAGGCGACCACGGCGCTGGTGCCATCCTTCGAGCCATCATCCGCCACGATCACTTCGAGGTGGGGATAGTCGCTTTCGAGGATGCGCCGGACCGAGGATTCGATCACCCGTTCCTCGTTGTAGGCCGGGACGATGACCGTGACCGTGGGGGCATGGTCGCCCGGCTCGGGCGGGTGGCGGCGCTTGTCGGGGAACAGGGCGAGGCCGGTGAGGATCAGCGCCCGCCCGATGCCCAGCGCAATGGCGAAGAAGAACAGCCAGTAGAGCGCGCTGATGCCGGTGCCGATCACGCTGAACAGGGCGACATCGGCGCGCACGGCGAAGAGATCGGTGCCATCGACCCGGGGCATGACCGCATCGCGGTTCAGCCCGGCCAGGGTGGAGACGGGGACCAGCTGGTAGCCATCATGTTGCAGGCGTTCGATGATTTGCGGCAGGGCGGCGATGGTCTGCGCGCGATCGCCGCCGGCATCGTGGAGGAGGACGATATTGCCCGAGCGATCGGGATCGCCGGCCTCGACCTGGGCGATGGTGCGATCGACGATGGCCTGGACGCCGGGGCGCTTCCAGTCGCCCGGATCGACGTGGAGGCCGACCACCGAATAGCCCTGTTGCTGGGCGATCAGCGCGGGTTCCAGCTCATCGGCCGTGGTCGGTTCGGCATCGCCGAAATAGGGCGCGCGGAACAGGCGGGTGGAGCGGCCGGTATAGGCTTCGATCAGGCGCTGGGTGGCATTGAGCTCCAGCTTGATGCCCATGGTGGCCTCGCCCGCCATGTTGGGGTGGGTGTAGGAGTGGTTGCCGATCTCGTCGCCGTCGGCAACCATGCGCTGGAGCAGGCCGCGGTTGTCCACCCCCATCTCGCCGACGATGAAGAAGGTGGCGGGGACATGGTAGCGTTCGAGCACCGACAGGACCTTGGGGGTCCATTCGGGATCCGGGCCATCATCGAAGGTGAGCGCGACCTGCCCGGGGTGGGCGCCGGTCCGCTGGACCACGTAGGGGGTGGGCAGCTGGCCATAGGTTTCGCGGGTGATCAGGTGGCTGGCCGGATCGTAGGCGAGCGCGCGGGTGCCGGACTGGGGCTGGGCGGCGACTCGCAGGATCTCGCCGCTGCCTTCGACATCGACATCCTGGGCGCCGACGATGGTTTCGATGCGGGTGCGCGTGCGATGGGCGCGCCAATCGGTCAGCGCGGTCCAGAAGCCCGGGTCTTCCGAGCCCATGCGCCACAGGCCGACATTGGCCACGCCCATGCGGCGCAATTGCTGGAGCTGGTTCCAGCTGGCCGCCGCATCCTGGAGCCACACGTCATGGTGGTGGCCGGCCTCGTCGGCATAGGCGAAGCCGGCATTGCCCACGCCGGACACGAAGGTGGGCCGGGTGTCGCTGTCATGCGCGGCGAGCCAGGCTTCGCCGACCGTGAGGGCATCGGCGCGGCCATCGTGCCAATCGTAGCCGTAGTTGCCGAGCGCGGCGATGACCTTGCCGGAGGGCACGCCCCGCAGCGCGCCCGACACGTGCTGGACGAACCAGGCATCGGAGGCGATCGGGCCGGCCTGGCCGCCCTGCCAGTGTTCGTCATAGGCCATCAGCACCAGCTTGTCGGCGGCGCGGGCGAGGGCCGGGAGCGGCCAGGCCGGGCTGTCGACCGGGGCGGTGACGCTGACCAGCTGGCCGCGCGGGGCAAGCACTTTGCGGGTTTCGGCGACCAGCCTGACCAGATCGGGCAGGGCGGCATCGGGCAGGTTCTCGAAGTCGAACATGATCCCGGCATCGCCGGTGCGGGCCAGGTGATCGGCGATGGCCTGGGTGAGCGCGGCGCGGCGGCCGGGATCGCGCAGGAGCGCGGCGGTTTGCGCGCCGTTCCAGGTGCCGGCGGTGATGTTCTGGATCACCGGGACGATCAGCGGGCGGTGCAGGGCATTGGCCACCACGCGCCGCAGGGCGGGATCGTCGGTCGCGGCCAGGTGGCCGGCGGGATCGAGGGTGAGCAGGGTGGGGGCCAGCCAGTCGACCTGGTCGATGTGGTGGATGAGCGAGGCGGTCCCGTCCTGCATGGCGGGGGAATAGAAGGCGATGGTCAGCGGCGGGCCATCGGCGGCGGTGGCGGCCGGATGGTGGCGGAACAGGCCGGCCACCCGGTGCTTGAGCCGGCTGACCTGGGCGCGGAACGGCAGTGGCGCCATGCGTTCGTAGCCGATCGGCAGCGGGGCGGCGGTGGGCACGTCGAGCACGGTGGTGGCAAAGACCACGCTGGCCAGGACCAGCAGCAGCATGGCCCCGAGGAAGGCCAGGCGCACACGACGGCGGCGCCGTCCGGTGGGATCGAAGAAAATGGGTCGGGCCACTGTGCCGGATACTCGCTGTTGCCTGCGGCTGAGTGGCCACCGGGCGGATTCCCGGCGTGCATTGTTCAGCCCGAGGTTCGCCTAGCAGCGCCGGGGGCAGGGGGCGGTTTCCGCGCGATTACGAATTTTTCACGCTTGGGGGCTTGGGCGGGGGGCGGGGCGGGGTGGCTCAGGGCTGGGGACGAACCGCGCCGAGGCCGAGCGGGGCGGCGGGATCGCGCACCGGGCGCAGGCGGCGGGGGCCGCTGGTGACGCCGTCGAGCGCGCGCAGCAGCGGGGTGACGAGCGGGATGTCGGCCTGCCAGTAGGCCCGGGCGAGGTGGGCCGCCGGATCGTAGGCGCCGCGCGCATCGGGGAGCAGCGAGGCGCGATCGAGCGCGCCCATCGCGGCGAGGACGCGCGCCTGGGCGACATAGGCGGCGGCGCTGGTCTCGTTGTAGCTGGAGCGGGCGGTGAGCAGGTCGCGCGCGAGTTCGAGGATGTCGAGCGTGGTTCGCATCCCGGCGCGTTCCTGTTCGAGCGCGCCGTCATAGGCGCTGCGGGCGGCGGCGACGGCGGCGGCGAGGCGCTGGATCGCGGCGTCCTGGGCCTGCCATTCGTTCCATGCCGAGGCGAGTTCGGCGCGGTTTTCGCGCAGGGTTTCATCGATGATGCGCCAGTCGGCGTCATTGGCTTCCTGCGCTTCGGAGATGCGGGCAGTGCGCGGGCCGGCATCGATCACGCCCGAGAGGGTGATGGCGGCGCGCAGTTCGGTCTGGTGGAGGCCGGCGTTGTAGGGGGATTGGGTGCCGTAGCTGGCCGACCCGGTGAGATCGACGCGGGGGAGCAGTTCGGCCCGGGCGGCGGCGAGCTGCGCGCGCGAGGCGCGTTCGCGGGCATGGGCGGCGGCGATGACCGGGTTGTGATCGGCCGCGAAGGCATAGGCCTCTTCCAGCGAACGGACCGGGATGGCGAAAGGGTTGGGGGGCGCGAGATCCCCGGCCGGGGCGCCGACGAAGCGCAAGAAGGCGGCCTCGCTGGCGGCAGCGGTGCTGCGGGCGACGAGCAGCTGGGCGCTGGCGAGATCGCGGCGGGAGGCGACCTGCTGGGCATCGGTGGCGGTGGATTCGTGGGCGGCAAGGCGGGTTTCGGTATCGTTCGACTGGCGGGCGAGGAGGGCGACGTTATCGGCCGCGACCGAAACCCCGATCCGGTCACGCAGGACCGAGGCATAGGCGTTGATCGCGCCGAGGAGGACCTGCTGTTCGGTAGCGCGCAGCGAGGCCTCGGCATAGGCGGCGCCGGCGCGGGCGTTGTCCTCGCTGGCGCGCAGGCGGCCGAAGGTGAACAGCGGCTGGCGCAGGACCGCGCTGACTGCCGAGGTCCAGCCGGACTGGACCCGCCACAGGCCGGAAATCACCTCGAAATTGTCGCGCTGGGTGCCGTAGGAGGCGGAATATTCGAGCTGCGGGCCATATTGGCCGCGCACCTCGGGAATGCGGTAGTCGGCGCTGCGGGCGCGGGCGCGGTCGGCGAGGAGCTGGGGGTTGGTCCAGTAGGCGCGCTCGATCGCGGCGACCAGGTCGACGACCGGCAGGGCGGGGTCGCGGGCGGCCTGTTCGGGCGGGGTGCCGGGGGGAAGCTGGGGGCGGAAGGCCGAGCCGCCGCTGGGCGCATCGGCCGGGCCGGGGGTGGGGTGCGAGGCGGCGGACACGACGAGGACCGGGGTCTGGATCGGGGCTGGCGGCGGGGCCGGGTTTGGCGGAGGCGTGGGGGCTGCTGCGGGGACCGGTTGGGGGGCGGGGGCGGGTTGTTGGAGGGACCAGCCCTGGGCCTGGGCCGGCGCGGCGGCGAGCATGGCTGGCACCAGGGCGAGGAGCGCGATCGCCGCCTGGCCCCCCGCCATGGCTCAGCTATCCCGGAAGGCGCGGGCGAACTGATCGGCCAGCGGCTTGAGAATGTAGGACATGAGCGAGCGGTTGCCGGTCTGGATGTAGACTTCGGCGGGCATTCCGCTTCGCAGGGCCAGCCCTTCGCGCCGGACCCGGTCCTGGTCGACCGCGATGCGGACGGTGTAATAGGGGCGGCCCTGGCCGGGCTGGACATCGGTGCGGTCGGTGGCGACATAGGTGACCGTGCCATCGATCTCGGGGGTGGCGGCGCGGTTGAACGAGGCAAAGCGGATCCGGGCTGACTGGCCTTTGCGGACCTGGTCGATATCGTCGGTGGTCACCGCGGCCTCGACCACCATGCGATCGGCATCGGGCACGATCTCCATGATCGGCTCGGCCGGCTTGACCACGTCGCCCACGGCGGAAAAGGCGATCTTCTCGACCGTGCCGGAATAGGGGGCGCGGATTTCCGAGCGGTTCTGCTGGTCGGTGGCGGCGATCGAGCGGGTTTGCTGCTGGTTGAGCGCGAGGGTGGTCTGCCCCAGTTCGGTGCCGGCCTGCGAGCGACGGGTTTCCGAGAGCTGGATCGCCTGTTCCTGGGCTTCGGTGATGCGCGCACGGGTGCTGGCGATCTGGGCCTGGAGCGCGCCGATATTGCCCTGGAAATCGGCGGCGGTGCGTTCCAGCTCGTTGAGGCGGCTGATCGTGACGAGCTGCTTGTTCCACAGGTCCTGCACCGAGCGGCGTTCCGGTTCGATCAGCGCCGACTGGCGCTGGAGCGCGGCGATCTGCGAGTGGTAGCCGGCGATCTGCTGGTTGAACTGGACGATCCGCGCGGACAGCTGCGCGCGCAACTGTCCTTCTTCCGAGCGGTGGATGGCAAACAGGCGCTGTTCGTCCTGCATCGCCCTGGCCGCGCTGGGGGAGGTGCTGGCGGTGAGTTCGGGCGGGAAGGCGATGGCCGGGGCGCCGAGCCGTTCGGCTTCGAGCCGGGCGCGCTGGGCGAGCAACTGTTCGACCGAGAGGTTGGAATAGGTGGCATCGGCGCCGGTGACGCGATCATCGAGCCGCATGAGGAGCTGGCCGGCCTTCACGTGCTGGCCATTGACGACCATGATTGCGGCGATCACCCCGCCGGTTGGGTGGGCGATCCGCTTGACCCGGCTTTCGACGCCGACCGATCCGGCGCCGATCACCGCGCCGCCGATCGGCACCACCACGGCGAGCAGCAGCAGGACCGCGCAGGCGCCGGCCAGCACCTGGAGGGGCCGGCGCTGGGCGGCGGTCGCGGCGGGAGACGCAGGCTGTTCCCAGGGTTCGGGCACCTGGGGTATGAGCGCCGAGGAGAGCGGGGCGTTCATGGCAAGGCTCCCTGCGCGCGCGCGGCGGGATCGGCCCTGGCTTCGGCTTGCGCCTGCGGGGTTCCGGCCAGTTCGATCTTGGAGGTGCGCTTGAGCACTTCGTCGCGTTCGCCATAATCCACCAGCCGGCCGGCCGAGAGGACCGCGACGTGGCTGACCGGGCCGAGCGTGGCCGGACGGTGGGTGACCATGACCACGATTCCCCCCCGCCGGCGGACCCGCAGGATCGCCTCGCCAAGCGCGGCGTCGCCGGCGGCATCAAGGTTGGAATTGGGCTCGTCGAGCACGACCAGGAAGGGATCGCCATAGAGCGCGCGGGCAAGCGCGATGCGCTGGCGCTGGCCGGCGGACAGTTCGCCGCCGCCCGAGCCGATCACCGTGTCATAGCCGTGGGGGAGCGCGAGGATCGCCTCGTGCATTCCGGCCGCGCCCGCGGCGGCGAGGATCGCCTGCGACGCGGCGTTCGGCTCGAACCGGGCGATGTTTTCGGCCACCGTGCCTTCGAGCAGTTCGATCGCCTGGGGCAGGTAGCCCATCGAGGCGCCCAGTTGCGCGCGATCCCACTGATCATGGGTGGCGCCATCGAGCCGGATCTCGCCGCGCGCCGGCGGCCAGATGCCGAGCAGGGCGCGGGCGAGGGTGGACTTGCCGGCCGCCGATGGCCCGATGATCGCCAGCGCCTGGCCGGGTTCGAGGGTGAGGCTGACCCCGGCCAGGGCGGGCGCCTGGGCGCCGGGCGGGATCACCCAGAGATCGCGCACCTGGACCTTGTGGGTGGGGGCGGGCAGGGCGACGGGATTGGCGGCGTGGCGCGGGTGGGTGCGGATCGCCTCGACGATGCGCCACCAGCCCGCCCGCGCGGCGGCGAGATTGCGCGAGGTGGCGATGGCCTGATCAACCGGGGCCAGCGCCCGGCCCGAAAGGATCGAGGCGGCGAGGATGATGCCGCCGCTGGCCTTGCCGTCGATCACCAGCAGGGCGCCGACGGTCAGCATCGTCGATTGCAGGAACAGGCGGAACAGGCGGCCGGCCCCGCCCAGCCGCGCGATGGTGCGGCTGAGCGAACCTTGCAGGGCGCGCGAGCTTTCGTCCCAGCGGCGGCTGCGGGCGAGCAGGCGTTCCTGCATCCCCATGGCGAGCGAGGCTTCCGCGAAGCGCAGTTCGGTCTGGTTGGCGGCGAAGCGCCGACCGGAGAATTCGGCCAGTTCGCGGGTGACGATCTGGCTGCGGCGGTTGGTCCACCAGGCAAGCGCGGCGAGCACCACCGTGCCGAGCAGCGCGGTGAGGCCGAGCGCCCAGTGCAGCGCGGTGAGCACCACGAGGAAGACGATCACCCACGGCAGGTCGATGATCGCCAGCGGGCCGTTGCTGGCAAGGAAGCCGTGGACCTGATCGAGATCGCGGGTGAGCTGGAGCCCTTCGCTCTCGCGCTGGGTGATAAGGGTGCGGCTGGTGGCCGAATGGTGGACGGCATCGAACAGATCGGCATGGACGCCATCGGCCAGGGCCAGCAGGGCATCGCTGCGAACGGCTTCGAGCGCGGCCTGGATCAGGTAGATCAGCGCCAGCATGGCGAAGAGCCCGGAAAGGGTGGGGATCGAGCGGCTGGGCAGGACCGAATCGTAGACCAGCATCATATAAAGCGAGCCGGCGAAGACCAGCAGGTTGACCAGCGCGCTGGCGACCAGGATGACGATCACGCTGGGCCGGTAGCGCAGCAGGAACCGCCCGAAGAGTTGTCCGAACAGGCGATCGTCGGCGGGGCGGCGGGCCACGGGATCAGGCCTTCCTGGCCGGCAGCCACCGACTTGCCCGGGGCAATGCCGCCGGGGCCGGGGCGTTCATGGCGCGCACGACGATCCTGCCTTGTTGCAAGCGCACGATCTCCTCCCGCCGCGAAGGCACACCGCCGCGCGGCCCGATCGCTGGTTCGATCAACTGGCAAACCGATGGAATCGCTGCGAGTTCCTTGCGAAAAAGGGGTAGTGGCCGGGTTTCGGCCCGATCGGTTATGGGGTGGGTCAGCGATGAACGGCCTTGGCCGCGCGGCGGGGCGTGCGCCGGCAGTGGAGAGCGCCGGGGCTGGATCTGCTATCTGGGCGCGGCGGGTGCGGACAGCGACAGGCGGGGGCGGCTGACTGGAGCGGCGACGGGATTTCACGCAGGCAGAGGTGTGGGCATGGCGGTTGTTGTGGGTGTCCTGGCGGTGGCCGGGCTGGTTTTCGTGACCGTGACCGGCCTGGCCATGCTGGCCTTCTATCTGCTGGGCGAGCCGGGAGCGGACGCGGACCGCGGGCCGGTGGCGGCGACCGGGCTCCAGCCGCTGCACGTGTGGCGCCATCTCACCGCCGTGCTCAGGGACAAGCCGCGCCGGCTGACCGCCAACCCGCGCGATTGAGCAGGGCCGGCTGCGCGCTCAGGCGAACCGGCCGGAGCGCAGCAGGCCGCCAAGATCCCGGCGGTGCCACAGGTTGAGGCAGTTGACCGCGATCTTGAGCTGGACCCGCGCGGTTTCGTGGGCATCGAGCGCGGGATCGTGGCGGCTGGCGAGCAGCGCGGGATCGGGAATTTCCGACAGGATGGCGCGCGGCGCGGTGGCCAGCACGACGCAGGCCGTGCCGATCACGGCGAGATCGACATGGCGCTGGAGCAGGTCGGGATCGAGCCGGGGGCCGCCGGCGCGGGCATAATGTTCGGCAAACAGGGCGACGAGCGCGGCGAGGTGATCGTCGAGCAGGTCGGCCTCGCACGCCGAGAGCGCGCCCCACAGCGCGCCGGCGACCGGCATCTGGCCGACCGCGCCCCAATCGATCAGGCCGCAGTTCAGCGCACCGGCGGGATTGCGCCAGAACCAGGCGTTGTCGATGTTGGCGTTCCAGTGGCACAGCGCGATCATCTCGGGCGCGGAAAGCTGGAACCGGGCGATCGCGTCCTGGTGGGTCACGGCCAGCGGCGCATCGGCGCAGAGCCCGGCGAGGAACGCCGGATCGGCCAGATGGGCCGGGAACAGGTGGGGATGGCGGGTGATGAACTGCGCCATCCGGCCGATCCGTTCGGCAAGGGCGGCGCTGTCATGGCGGCCGCGCCGGGCGGCGAGCGCCTGTTCGCGGTCAAACGGAAAGGCGCGCTCGATCGCGGCCAGCCGGCCGGAGCGGTGGGTGCCCGACAGGTGGGCGAGCGTGGCGACCAGCACCTCGTAATGGGCCAGGGCATCGGGCAGGCGGTGGTCCATGCACTTGGGCCAGTGCGGTTCGACCGCGCCCTCGCCATAGGCGATGCGTTCCGAGATGATCAGCCCGGTGCCCGAGGCGCGGTGATAGTCGGCATGGAGGCAGGCGGGCACGGCCACCGGAAAGGCCGGATCGCGCGAGAGCAGGGCGAGGCGGACTTCGGGTTCCATGTACCAGCGCACCCGATCGCGCACGGGATCGGTGGCATTGCGCGAGAACTTGACGAACAGGTCGGGTGCGAGGCCGGGCTGCGGCTGCGCGTAGGCCAGCGAGAGCATGGCCTTGGTGCCGGTGCCGCCGACCGGCCATTCATCGAGCCGGGTGATTGCGGTGACGCGGTTGCCGGCGGCCAGCACGCCGCCGGCGTGGAGCGCGCGGGTGAGCCATTCCGGCCCGCCGGCGCGCAGGGCCGCGGGCGTCGCGGGCAGGGCCAGGCCGTGATGGTCGCCCATGACCCAGGGCTGCAGATCTGGCCGGCCTGGCGCCTCGTCCATGCCTGCGGCCTTGGCGCGTTCAGGCGCCGAAGCGGTCCCGGAGGGCCATCAGCGCCAGCGCGGCCTTGGCCGCCTCGCCGCCCTTGTCCTTCTGCGCGGCATCGGCGCGGACCAGCGCCTGGGCCTCGTTTTCGACCGTGAGGATGCCGTTGCCGATGGCCACGCCGTCCATGGTCAGGGCCATGATCCCGCGCGCGCTTTCGCCGGCGACGATCTCGAAGTGGTAGGTTTCGCCGCGGATCACCACGCCGATCGCCACATAGCCGTCATAGTCGCCGCCCTGATCCGCCAGGGCAATGGCGGCGGGGATTTCAAGCGCGCCGGGGACAGTGATCACCTCGGCCTGGTGGCCGGCGGCCTTGATCGCCGCCTTGGCGCCCGCGATCAGCATATCGTTCAGGTGATCGTAGAAGCGCGCCTCGACGATGAGGATGCGGGCCATGGCAATATCCTTGAAAGGGATGGGGAAAAGGTCAGTCGATCCGGCGTTCGCCGACGATCGACAGGCCATAGCCTTCGAGCGCGATCAGCGAGTGGTGGCTGTTGGTGAGCAGGATCATGTCGTGGATGCCAAGCTCGGCCAGGATCTGCGCGCCCACGCCATAATCGCGCAGTTCCTCGATCGGCGGCTCCATGCCGGCCCGGACCTGCTGCTTGATTTCCATCGCCCGGCTGATCGATCCGGGTGCGGGGCGGTTGATGGTCACGATCACGCCGCTGCCGGCATCGGCGATCAATTGCATCGCCCGGCCAAGGATTCCCGCGCGCGGCCCAGCCTCGCCCAGTACGTCGGCATAGATCGAGATGCTGTGCATCCGCACCAGGGTGGGCTGGTCGGCCTCGATGCGGCCCTTGACCAGGGCCAGGGTCTCGTCGCCGGTGGCGCGGTTGAAGAAGGTGATCGCTCGCCATTCGCCGCCCCAGATGCTGGTGAAGGCCAGCTCGGAGCGCTTCTCGACCATGCGATCGTGTTTGCGGCGATAGGCGATGAGATCGCGGATCGTGCCGATCTTGAGATCGTGCATCCGGGCGAAGGCGACCAGATCATCCATCCGGGCCATGGTGCCATCCTCGCGCATGATCTCGCAGATCACGCCCGAGGGATTGAGGCCGGCGAGGCGCGAGATATCGACCGCGGCCTCGGTATGGCCGGCGCGGACCAGAACGCCGCCCGCCTTGGCACGCAGCGGGAAGACATGGCCGGGGGTGACGATATCGTCGCGGCCCTTGGTGCCATCGATCGCCACGCTGATCGTGCGGGCGCGATCGCCTGCGGAAATGCCGGTGGTGACCCCTTCGCGCGCCTCGATCGAGACGGTGAAGGCGGTTTCGTGGCGGGTGCCGTTGTTGCGGCTCATCAGTTCGAGACCGAGCTGCTCGCAGCGTTCGCCGGTGAGGGTGAGGCAGATCAGGCCGCGGCCGTGCGTGGCCATGAAGTTGACCGCCGAGGGGGTGGCCATCTGCGCCGGGATGACCAGATCGCCTTCGTTTTCCCGGTCCTCGTCGTCGACCAGGATGAACATCCGGCCGTTGCGGGCCTCGTCGATGATTTCCTCGATCGGCACGAGCACCGGGGTATCGTCGTTCGAGAGCAGGAAGCGCTCCAGCTTGCCCAGGGTTTCCGCCGTGGGGTTCCAGTCCGCCTCGGCGCAATCGCGCAGGGTGTTGGCGTGAAGCCCGGCGGCGCGGGCAAGGCCGGCGCGGGTCATCTGGCCGGAGGTGACGAGGGCGCGGACGCGTTCGATCGTGGACATGAGCGCCCCGATACCATGGGGATACACATTCCGCAAGTGGACGGCACAGTGAAATGTGGCTAATGTGTTTCTGAATGTGCCATGCTGGTCGGCGCAATGGGGGAGAGAGGTGTCCCTCGAGAACTTTGGGTTGAACGGGCTGGAAACCGGGTCTGCTAACGGTCATAGTCGCGTGGGGAACCCGGGGAGCCCAAGGAACCACGGCGTGAAGACATTCATCAAGGATTGCCGCCGCGGCAGGTTCCTGCTCATCGAAGGCGACATGATCAGCGGATACGTGGACCGGCTCGGCCACTGGTGCGATGTGGAGGTGGACCTGTTCCGCAGCCTCCTGCCCGAGCGGGGCGGGGTCTGCATCGAAGTGGGAGCCAATATCGGGATGCACGCGGTGCCGCTGGCCAGGATGTGCGCGGGCGGCAAGCTGGTCTGCTACGAGCCGCAGCGCCCGATCTTCCACGTGCTGTGCGCCAACCTGGCGCTCAACAACCTGCTCAATGTCGAGGCCCGGCGGGCCGCGGTGGGGCGCGCCCCGGGCCGGATCGCGATCGAGACCAGCGCCTATGACCAGCCGTGGAACTATGGTTCGTTCTCGATCGGCAGTGGCTTCAGCACCGAGGGGGCCTATGGCGCCCCGGTCGTGACCGAAGGAGTCGAGATCGTCTCGCTCGACAGTGATCCCGCGCTCGAGGGGCTGGAGCGGGTGGACCTGTTGAAGATCGATGCCGAGGGCCACGAGATGGACGTGCTGGAAGGCGCGCGCGCCCTGATCGCGCGGCACCGGCCGGCAATCTTCGTCGAGCCGGGCGGGGCCGACCGGATCGATGGCCTGGCCGCCTTGATCGGGGCCATGGGCTACCGCGGCTACTGGTTCGTCAGCAGCCGCTATGCCAAGGGCGATCCGCTTCCCAAACCCGGTGTCCTGGAGCGCGACTACGATATCAACCTGGTGTTCGTGGCCGAGGGGCGGCCGCAGCCGGACCTCAAGCCGATCGGTCGGGCCGAGGCTGATCTGGCCGCCGGCATCCCGATCCGCGTTAGCTTTCCCTGAGGCCGCATGGCGCCAGGCCCGCCCGGCCTCTGGCCGGGTTTGGGCGGGGCGGGTTTGCGGCAGATCGGGCTGGCGGCGGGGTGGTCAGCCGTTGGCGGCCCAGGTGCAATCGGCGCGGGACAGCGGACCGTCGGTTTGCCAGAAGGCTGGCCCGCCATGGCGGGCGAGGATATCGGGCGGCAGGGTTGCCGTGAGCTGGCGCGGCTCGACCTGCTGGCGCACGTCGTGGAGGCCGGGCGCCCCTATCTGGCTGTCGAATTCGTTGGCCGAATAGGACAGGCCGGCAAAATCATGGGCGAACGGCGCAATCGCGCAGAAGCGATAGATCGCGGCGATCACTTCGGCCGGCGCACTGACGAGCGACTGGTACGACACCAGCATCAGCCGATCGCTTGCCGCGCCGTAGAAGGCTTCCTTGAGTCCGTTGAGCGCCAGGCCGATCAGGCCATTGGCGAACATCAACTGGTCGCTGCGGGTATAGGCCGAGGTGTCGGGATCGCGGTTGACGATCTGGGAGACCTGGAGCGGGTTCCTCAGGTACTGGTGTTCGAAGCTTTGCAGGATCTCGCCGATCGGCCGGACGAGGCAGACCAGCCGGGCATCGGGGAACAGTTCGAGCAGGACCGGCAGCTTTTGGGTCCAACTGCGGTTGGTATCGAAGATCAGCGGTTCGGGCCGGGCGATGTAATAGCTGTCAAACAGGCCGCGCAGGATCGCCCGGCGCTCCGCGTCGGTGTACATCGAGGCGAATTCGCCGCCGCTGAGCCGAGGAAGCAGCGCATTGACCAGGCTGAACACCGGGCTGGTCATGCCGGCGTGCACCTCGGGGTTCTGCCGCAGGATCGCGCCGAGCAGGGTCGATCCCGAGCGCGGCAGTCCCGAGATGAAGAAGAACCGCCGCATCAATAGTCAGCGCCCTCGCGGCGGCGCATCGAGCGCCCGAGCGGGCCGCGATACATATATTGCCCGAGGTGGCCGAGATCGGACTGGAAATCGGCATGGACCTTGCCGCCCATGTCACGCCAGCGGCGGCAGAAGGCATAGTCTTCCGAGAGGTAGCGCTTGGTTTCCGGTTCAACCATGCAATCGAAGAACAGCCAGTAAAGGTGCGACTTCTCGCGCTTGTCGGCACCTTCGGGGATGTAGTTGAGCTCGGGATAGTGTTCGATCATGCGGCGGAACACGTCGCGCTTGATGCACATGAACCCGGTCGGCGCTTCGGCCACCTCGATGAATTCGTCGGCCGTGACGCGCGGCAGGACCGGTTCCTCCCAGAGACCCACCGGGTTGAACGGGTAGGTGGCGTGGCGCACGACATATTCGTCGAGCGTCATCGGCTCGGGAATGCCCTCGGCCGGCCAGTTGAGGTTCTTGATCGGATAGATGCCGGCGGCGACATCGAGATCGGACAGCAGCAGGCGGAAGGCATCGCGCGGCTGGAACTCGATATCGGAGTCGATCCACAACAGGTGGGTGAATTCCTCGTGTTCGAGGAAGAACCGGACCATCTCGTTGCGCCCGCGGGTGACGAGGCTTTCCGAATGCATATGCAGCGTGGTCTGCAGGCCGAACTTGTTGGCAGCCATGCCGAACCGGAAAATGCTGGTCACGTAGTTCATCGAGACCGCCGAGATGTAGCACGGCGTGGCGATCAGCACGTGCATCGACTTCAGAGCTTCATCGGGAAGCATGAATTCCCCTTCCTTTATCAGTTTCGTGGCCACGGGTTACCCGGCTGGCCAAAGTCTGTCCGGCATTCCGGAGGGTAGTCTTACCGGCAATTGCTTAAGCGGCAATGGCCTTGACCACCGGAATCGCGCCGACGACCGCAGCCGTCGCCCGGGACCGGACAAGCGGGACGGCGGGGGCAGGTGAGACTGGGCGCGATCGGCGCGCCGGCTCGGCGGCTGGCCGCTCCGGCCAGGCCGGGAACGCCGGGCCATCAAAAGCCGGACTCGCCTGGGCCTGATTAGTCTGGCCCCAAAGAGCGATCCCCGGGTGCGTGGTGCACCCGGGGATCGCGATCTTCAGCCCGTGCGGGCCGGCAGGGTTCGGCCAGTTATCAGAACTGGATGCCGAAGCCCGCCGCGGCGCCCGCAGTGCCCTGGCTGTCGAGCGTGCCGCTGGCGCGGAAGCTCCACTTGCCGTCGTCGGTGGTCTTGGCGAGGCCGAGCGAGTAGCCGCTCTGCCCGTGCCAGTAACCGAAGCCGCCGCTGAACATCCAGGCACCCGGCTCGGTCGGCGACGGCATGGCCGCCATCGACATGGCCGAGGCGATGCCCGCGCTGAGCTTGCGGCTCAGCGTGTCGGTGATCCAGAACACCTGGCCGCCATTCACCGCATCCGTGCTGGTCGGATTGATCCGGCCGGCAGCGACATTGGTGATCTGGCGCTCGGCGCCCTGCGAGCCGACCGACACCACGCTCTGCGGGTTGTTGCCCGGGAAGTTGCTGAAGCCCCAGCCATCGACCGTCGCCCCGCTGGTCGGGTTCGAGGGAGCGGTGATCGAGTTGGAGCCCAGGGCAACGTCGTTCGGGTTGTTGGCCCGCGAGTTGTAGCCCACCGCCGTCGACCCGGTGGCGATAGCCGTGGCCGCGAAGCCGACCGCGGTCGACTGCTCGGCATTGGCGTTTGCCGTCGAACCGAAGGCCGAGGCCGTGTTCGCGTTGGCGATGGCGTTGTTGCCGAAGGCGATCGCCTGGGTACCCAGCGCCCGGGCACCGGCACCGCCGGCCGTGGCGTTGGTGCCGTTGGCCAGAGCCTGGACACCGAGGGCCGTGGCATTGGTGCCGTTGGCATTGGCAAGGACACCGAAGGACGTGGCATTGGCACCCGTGGCAAGCGCCAGGCTACCGCCCGCCGAAGCGTTGGCACCGGTGGCCGTGGCCCGGTCACCCAGGGCGAGAGCCGAAGCACCCGCCGCAGTGGCCGAGAAGCCGGTGGCCGTGGCCGAAGCCCCGGTGGCCGTGGCGTTGGCACCGGTGGCCGTGGCGTTGGCGCCATTGGCAACCGAGGCGAAGCCGGAGGCCGTGGCCGCCGCACCAGTCGCATTGGACTGGAAGCCAAGGGCCGTCGCACTGGCACCGAAGGCCAGCGAGCTCGGACCGAACGCCGAGGCATTGGCGCCAGTGGCGTTGGCGTTGGCGCCGACCGCCGAAGCCGCCGTACCATTGGCCAGGGCACTGACACCGGTGGCCGTGGCATTGGCGCCCGAAGCGTTGGCGAGTACGCCAACCGCCGTGGCGTTGTTGCCGGTGGCGCCGGCACGATCACCGACCGCCGTGGCCGAGAGACCGCTGGCCAGGGCACTGGAGCCCGCGGCCGTGGCATTGGTGCCGCTGGCGAGAGCGCTGGCGCCGGTTGCCGTGGCGTTGGCACCCGCCGCGTTGGCCTGGACGCCGGTTGCCGTGGCGTTGTTGCCGCCGGCGATGGCGCTGGCGCCGGTTGCCGTGGCGTTGGTGCCGGCCGCGTTGGCGCTGACGCCGGTGGCCGTGGCGTTGTTGCCACTGGCGCTGGCGCGATCACCCGAAGCCGTGGCCGAAGTGCCGCTGGCGAGGGCGCTGGAGCCGGTTGCCGTGGCGTTGGCACCCGCCGCGTTGGCCTGGACGCCGGTTGCCGTGGCGTTGTTGCCGCCGGCGATGGCGCTGGCGCCAGTTGCCGTTGCGTTGGTGCCGGCCGCGTTGGCCAGAACGCCGGTTGCCGTGGCGTTGTTGCCGCTGGCGCTGGCGCGATCACCCGAGGCCGTGGCTGAGGTGCCGCTGGCGTTGGCGAGCACGCCAGTTGCCGTGGCATTGGTGCCGACCGCGTTGGCCTGGACGCCGGTTGCCGTGGCATTCAGGCCATTGGCAACCGCGAGGCTACCGGTTGCCGTAGCGGTCACGCCCAGGGCCTTGGCGCTGTCACCGGTGGCCGTGGCGAAGTTGCCGTTGGCCAGGGCCGAAGTACCGGTTGCCGTGGCGTTGGAGCCGAGCGCCTGGGCGTTCGAACCCGAAGCCGTGGCGTCGGCGCCCGAAGCCAGGGCCGAGGAGCCCGCGGCGGTGGCGTTGGTGCCGGCGG
>NZ_JBHRTQ010000009.1:0-218259 GCF_042646485.1 Novosphingobium bradum
CGAGGGTGCCGGTGGCGGTCGCATTGGCGCCGGCGGCGAGAGCCGAGGTGCCGGTGGCCGTGGCGTTGGCGCCGGTGGCGTTGGCGTTGGAGCCCGACGCGGTGGCGTCGGCGCCCGAAGCCAGGGCCGAGGAGCCTGCGGCGGTCGCGTTGGCGCCTGTGGCGTTGGCGAGGGTGCCGGTGGCGGTCGCATTGGCGCCGGCGGCGAGAGCCGAGGTGCCGGTGGCCGTGGCATTGGCGCCGGTGGCGTTGGCGTTGGAGCCCGACGCGGTGGCGTCAGCGCCCGAAGCCAGGGCCGAGGAGCCCGCGGCGGTGGCGTTGGCGCCCGTGGCGTTGGCGAGGGTGCCGGTGGCCGTGGCGTTGGCGCCAACGGCATTGGCGCTGTTGCCAGTGGCCGTGGCGAAGTCGCCGATGGCCTGCGCGCTCACCCCGGTGGAGGTAGCGTTGGCGCCGAAGGCGTTGGCGACGGTGCCCGAAGCCGTGGCAAAGATGCCCTGGGCATTGGCGCCGGCACCGGTGGCCGTTGCCTGATCACCATTGGCGACCGAATAGCCGCCGGTGGCCGTGGCATAGGCGCCATTGGCCGTGGAGTAGCCGCCGGTGGCCGTGGCGACCTTGCCGACGGCGTTGGCGTAGCCGCCGAAAGCGGTTGCCACGTCGCCGATGGCGTTGGAGTACGCGCCGGATGCGGTGGCGCCGGCGCCGATGGCATTCGAGTTGGCCCCGAAGGCGCTGGCGAAAGTGCCGATGGCGTTCGAGCCGTTGCCGACCGCGGTGGCCGTGCCATCGATCGCGATGTCCGGGAGGGTTACGGACGGGCCTGACCCGTCGTCCGCCGTGGCCTGGCCATAGGCCGGGACCGACGCGGTTGCGAAGCCGAGGCCGGCGAGGAGCGCGGTTACCGAGGCCGAGCCGAGGCGGCCGATGCGCGCCTTCTGGCCGATGCCGAGGATCCGGGTCGCCATGCGGAGGATGGCCATGATCCTCTTGCGCTGGCGCCGCGAGCTGACGAGATCACCCGTAATGGCAAGAAAATTCGACGAAATTTTCTTGGACGTACGGGCCGATTGGCCGCCCTTCAGTACCATATTCAATACCCCCAGATCGACAGCGAAAGCGCGCTGTTAAGGTTACTTTTGCCGGCCCCCTAGCCTGACAAAAACTATGCGACTCACACTTGGGCTGATGCATCGCCGGAAATCGAAGATAGGGCAAGCTCTTGATGAGGCCCGACCTAACCTTTGGAAGATACTTTTCGGGGAGGGTTAACCGCCAGCCTCCCTTCCACGTCCCGTGGCAATTTCCGGGGAAACTCGATCGTAACCAGTTAACGATATGAATTTGCACAAAAATATTGCCGAATATCAGGCGATGGGAAGGTGTGGCCAAGGCTTCGGGAATTATCTATCATCGCTGCACAGGAATTTTTCTTCCGCCCCGGGAGGGGATCTGTGCAGAGGGTGATCATCGCGTGAAATCAGCAGCTTGCGGCGTTCTTGTGGGGAAGTTCCGGACGGTCGGCGCCATCATTGCCGCCGCCGCGTGGGTCATGGCTGGTTCGCCCGCTGGCGCGCAGGGCGCCCCGCCGCCCTCGCAGTCGCTGACCCCGCCACCATCGCCTATGCCGGTCCCCAATGAGCTGGAGCTGGCCAAGCTGATCTGGTCGACCATGGCGGCGGTGGACCATGCCAACCAGGCGGGCAACTATTCGGTGCTGCGCGACCTTTCCGCGCCGGCCTTCCAGATGGAGAACGATGCGGCGAAGCTTGTCCGGGTGTTCGAGAGCTTGCGGTCGAGCAATGTCGATCTGTCCAACACCATGCTCCTGGCGCCGACCTATGCCTCGGCCCCGGTGATCATGAACCCGGATGTCCTGCACGTGAAAGGCTACTTCGGCCTCAGGCCGACGGCGATCGGGTTCGATCTCTACTACCAGTGGCTGCAGGGCCGGTGGCGGCTGTTCGGCGTGTCGATCGTGCCGGCGACCATTGCCGCGATCGCGCCGGGACCGGCCGCCGCCGCACCGCCGCCGCCGACCGCCACCGGTCGGCAGGGCCAGCCGGGGCGGGTGCCCCAGGGGCGCTGATCCGGGGCGGTCATCCGGGCGGGGTGCCCGGGTTGGCCGTCGCGGCCATGGTGGAGCGTCAGGCGAGGCGCGCCGGTGAAGGGCCGGTGCCGGGCGTGCCATCGCGCGGCGACAGGACTTGTCCGGGATGGGGCGCCGGAGGCAAGTGGGCCGTGCGGACGCGGGCAATGCCCGGACGGAACGGCGGTCAGCCGACGCCGGTCAGGGGGCCAGACCTGTCAGGGGATCGCCGCCGGTCAGAGAATCCAGGTGTAGAGGGCCGCGGTCAGCGCGATGGTGGCGCCGCACAGCAGGGCCAGCAAGCGCGGTTCGGCTTCCGAATAATCGATATAGAGCCACTCCACGAGGGGTCTCCGTGCTGGTGCTGACCCGTGCAGTCTACCGGCGCGGCTTGGGCGCGCCAAGCGAGGGTGCTGGGGGACTGCTCGTGTTGCGCGTGCGAGAACTTGTGCGGCGCACCACGCGCGGGGCCGATTTTCCCGAACGGAGTCACCCTTGCGCGAGGGGTGGCGGGGCGGTCGGCGCGGGCACTGATTATCAGCGCTTGCCATGTTGTAAGTGTGTTCTTAATTGCGCTGAGCAATGACCGAGGATCTGGCGCGACTGGTTTGGGATACGGCGCGGCTGCTGACGCGCACGTTCGAATCGCGCGCGCGCGGCCTGGGCGTCACCCGCGAGCAATGGCTCGCCCTGGCGACCCTGGCCCGGCACGAGGGCACCAACCAGGTCCACTTCGCCCAGATCATGGAGATGGACGCGATCGGGCTGTGCCGGCTGGTCGACCGCCTTGAAGCGGCCGGGCTGGTCCGGCGCGAGCGCGACGCGGCCGATCGCCGGGCGCGCCGCCTCTACCTGACCCAGGCCGGCTGGGCGCGGCTCGACCGGCTGCGGCCGTTGGCCCAGGCGCTGGGCGCAGACCTTGGCGCGGGGATCGGCGAGGCCGACCTGGCCACCGCGCGCGCCGTGCTGGGCCGGATGATGGCCAATATCGCGCGATCGGGCCTGCCGGATGAAGGGGCGGGATCATGAGCAGGGCCGCGAGCAGGGCCGCGCCGGCGGACGACGGCTTTCCGATTCCGCCGGGCCAGCGGCCGATCGCCGCCATGGTGATCTTCCTGGCCAACCTGATGGTGACGCTCGACACCACGGTGGCCAACGTGTCGGTGCCGCATATCGCCAGCAACCTGGGCGCGACGACCGACCAGGGCACCTGGGTGATCACCTCCTATGCCGTGGCCGAGGCGATCTGCGTGCCGCTGAGCGGCTGGCTGATCCAGCGCTTCGGCATGGTGCGGGTGTTCATGGTCTCGCTGGCCGGGTTCTCGCTGTTTTCGCTGCTGTGCGGGCTGTCGGTGACCCTGCCGATGCTGGTCGCCTGCCGGATCGGGCAGGGGCTGTGCGGCGGGCCGATCCTGCCGATCGCACAGACCGCGGTCCTGCGGATCTTCCCGCCGCGACAATTGCCGATGGCCTATGCGGTCTGGACGCTGACGGTCATGCTGGGGCCGGCCTTCGGGCCGATCATCGGCGGCGCGATGTCGGACCAGGTCAGCTGGCACTGGATCTTCCTGATCAACGTGCCGATCGGCGCCTTCTGCATGATGATCGGGCTGCTCACCCTGCGGCCCATTGAATCGGAGGCGCGCAAGGTGCCGATCGACCGGGTGGGCATGATCCTGCTGGTGATCTGGATCAGCTCGCTCCAGCTGATGCTCGACACCGGCCGCGAGCGCGACTGGTTCGCCAGTACCGAGATCATTGCGCTGACGGTCACGGCGGTTGTTGCCTTCCTTGCCTTCATCGTCTGGGAGCTGACCGAGGAGCACCCGGTGGTCGACGTGCGCCTGTTCGGCAACCGCACCTTTGCCACCTGCGTGGCGGCCAGTTCGCTGTGTTTCGGCGCCTATTTCAGCGGGCTGGTGACCGTGCCGCAGTGGCTTCAGGCGACCATGGGCTATTCGGCCACCTCGGCCGGGATGATCACCGCGCTGGGCGCCTTTGCCTCGATGCTCTCGGCCCAGCTGACCTTGCGCCTCGCGCCCCGGCTCGATCCGCGCGTGCTGGTCACCATGGGCTGCGTCTGGGCGGCGGGCAGCTTCATCGCGCGCACGACCTGGAGCACGGATGCCGATACCTTCACCCTGGCCTGGATCTTCGCGCTCCAGGGCTTCGGGATGCCGATGCTGCTGATGCCGCTGACCAGCATGACCATGAATTCGATGAGTTCCGACGATGTGCCGACCGGCGCGGGGCTCAACAATTTCGTTCGCACCATGTCGATCGCGGTGGCGACGGCGCTGATCCTGACCACCTGGAACAGCGCCCAGGTGGTCTCGCGCGCGGGGCTGGTGGAGGGGCTGGATCCGGCCAATGTCGGCGCCACGCTTGGCCGGGCGGGCCTGACCGATACGGCGGCGGCAGGCTATCTCAGTGCCCTGGTCGATCGCCAGGCGGTGACCCTGGCCATGATCCAGACCTTCTATGTCGGGGCGATCGCCATGCTGGTTTCGGCCGCGGCGATCTGGATGGTGCCGCGCATGGACCAGACGCGTTTTCGCGGCGCGCGCGGCAGCGCCGACGCGCACTGACCGCGCTGATCCCGGGCTGATCCCGGGCCGAACCCGGGCCGAACCCGCGCCAAGGCCCGCCCCCGCGCGGGGCGGGGTCGGACCGGGCGGCGAACCGCGGGGGAAGCAGCCCGGCGCCCGCGAGGCGCAGCGCCGGAGCCGGAACCGGTGGGCGGGGCTACTTCAGCAGCGAGAGAACGTTCTGCTGGGCCTGGTTGGCCTGGGCGATCATCGCGGTGCTTGCCTGGCTGAGGATCTGGGCCTTGGCCATGTTGGTGGTTTCGACCGAATAGTCCGCATCCTCGATGCGCGAGCGCGCGTCGGACAGGTTGGCGATGTTGCTGGTCATGTTGTTGACCGCCGATTCCAGCCGGTTCTGCCCGCCGCCCAGCGAGGCGCGCGCGGCGTTCACGTCGTTCAGGGCAAGATCGACGTTGTCCATCGTGGTCGAGGCGAGCGCGGTCGTGGTCACGTCGAGCGCGGTGGCGCTGATGTTGGTGCCATCGATCGCGGTCGAGGTGAGGGTGACGACCTGGCCGCTTTCCGCCCCGGTCTGGATGTCGATGGTGACATCGGTGCCGGCGGTGGTGCTGAACAGGGTGATCCCGTTGAAGGTGGTGTTGCCCAGCACGTCGCTGATCTGCTGGGTGAGGTTGGTCACCTCCGACTGCATCGCGGCGCGGTCGCTGGTCTGGAAGGTGCCCGAGGCGCCCTGGACGGCCAGCTCGCGGATGCGCTGCAACATATTGGACACTTCCGACAGGGCGCCCTCGGCGGTCTGCGCGAGGCTGATCCCGTCGTTGGCGTTGCGGATGCCTTGGCCCATGCCCTTGATCTGCGAAGTCATCGAGGTGGCGATGGCAAGGCCCGCGGCATCGTCCTTGGCGCTGTTGATGCGCTTGCCCGTGGACAGGCGCTCCATCGCCGTCCCGAGCATCTTGTTGGCGGCGATGGACGCGTTCGACGCGCGCAACGCACTGATATTGGTGTTGATAACGGCCATGTGTCTGCTCCCGGTGGCATTGGGGGGAACGCGGGTTCCCGCCACTGTCGCAACCAAGACCGGCAGGCGGGCGCGAAAATTAAGGGCGCGGCCGCCAATTCGCCGCCGGATTGCGGCGCGCGGCGGAAACCCCGGCCCCGGCCGGGCGTTGAAGCTGGGCAACCGATCGGGATGACACGCCATGGCACAAGGCAAGACTTCGCATTCGCCCCCCGCCAGCCGGGAGGGCGCGATGGAAACCGCGCGGGCGGTGATCCTGGGCGCCTATGTCCTCATGCTCGCGGTCGGCGTGGCCTGGCTGCTCGCCGCCGGCTAGCCCGGCCCGCCAGTCCCGCCCGCCAGTCCCGCCCGCCAGCCCGCCCGCCAGCCTTGCCGCGCCGCCTATTCGGCGAGGAAGCTGCTCACGTCGGCCATGAACTGGTCGAACTGGTCATGGTGCAGCCAGTGGCCGGCCTTGTCGTAGACCTTGAGGCGGGCATCGCGGAAGAAGTCCATCCGGCCGTCCTTGTCGGGCGTGTCGAAGAAGCTTTCGTGCCCCCACAGCAGCAGGACCGGGCAGGTGATCGCCGGCCACAGCTCGTGGATGTCGTCGATCGCGGCTTCGAAGGGGTTGAACACCCGCAGCGCCGGATCGAACTTCCAGCTCCAGGTGCCATCCTCGTTGCGGTTGGCGGCATGGATGGTGAGGTGGCTCACCTGGGCGTCGGAGAGGAAGGGGTTGGCCTCCTTCATCCGGGCGCAGGCCGCCTCGATCGTGGGATAGCGCGAGGGGATGACCGCGGCCAGCCGCCGCCGCGCGACCACCCATTCGCGGAACCGGTCACCATAGGACTTGGCCGAGCGTTCTTCCATGTCGCGCGCCGAAAGGCCGAGCCCCTCGATGTTGACCAGCTTGCGGACGCGCTCGGGGAAGACCCCGGCATAGCGCGAGGTGACCGTGCCGCCGAGCGAGTGGGCGACGACGGTGACCTGATCATAGCCCAGGGTGTGGATCAGCTGCGCGAAATCATAGACGTAGCTCGACATCGCATAGTCGCCATCCGACGACCAGTCGCTGTCGCCGTGGCCGCGCAGGTCCGGGCAGATCACGTGCCAGTCCTTGCGGAGTTCCTGCGCCGCCCAGTCCCACGAGCGGCAATGGTCGCGCCCGCCGTGCTGGAGGATCAGCGGCGGGGCGTCCGGGTTGCCCCAGTCGACATAGCGCAGGCGCAGGCGCTGGGAGACGAAGCTGTGCGAGGTGGGGCCGGGGATATCCATCGTTTTGACCTTTCAGGCGAATGCCGCTTCGTCAATGGCCCCCGGCCGATCGCTTCCGATCAGAACTCCATTTCGAGGCGGACCTGGAGCTGGCCGTCGGTATCGTCGCGCGCCTTGTCGAGCGCGAAGAGATAGCCCAGCTGGAGGCCCAGCTCCGGCCCCAGCCCCTCGATCTCGAATTTCGCCACCGGGCCGATGAAATGTTCGGCATGGGGGGCAAAGCGGCTGAAATTGCCGAGTTCGCCATAGGCCTCGACCCCGAGCTGGATATCGCCGCCGACCGCGGCATAGGCGCCGGCCGCATAGCCCAGTTCGACCTTGCTGCCGCTGGCCAGGGGCTTTTCGGCGATCAGGTTGAGGCGCAGGTCGAACTTGTCGGTGCGGCGCTGGAGGAGGAGCTTGGTTTCCACCTTGTCCGGCCCGTGGAAGCCGATCTCGTATTCGCCATAGAGCGCCACGTCGATCCCGCCGGCCTTGCCCAGCGCGTAGATCGCCTCGAGCGAGGCGGCCTCGGCCTTGCGCGAGAGGCCGGCCTCGCGTTCGAATTCGAAGACCCCGGCCAGGCGCAGGCGGTCGGTCACGCCATAGCCGGCTTCGACCTTGAGCGCGTCCTCGCCGTGGTCCGGGCCGCCGCCGAGGCGGCCGTAGCGCAGCTCCACTTCCGGCTCGCCGGCCTGGACGGTGGCGGCATAGACCTCGTCGGCCAGACCGGGCGCGGCATGGGCGGCGGTGGGGGCGGCAATGGCGATGATGGCGGCCGTGATGGCAGCCGTCATGGTCGGGGAAATTGCGATTCTGTTCAAAGGGTCCTCCCTGGCGTGCGGTTGCCCGTTAGCTGTTATTGAAAATCATTCGCAAGAGCATTTTTGCAAATTTGTCCTTGATCCGGATCAAAGTCGGCAAAATTGCCGCCGCCGCACTGGCATTCCGGTCAGGCCATGGCTATTTCGCGCCCAACTGGACGGAAGGACCCCATGGCGACCCACACCACCCGTATGCTGATCATCGGTTCCGGCCCGGCTGGCCTCACCGCCGCGATCTACGGCGCGCGCGCCGGCCTTCAGCCGATCGTGGTGCAGGGGCTGCAACCGGGCGGCCAGCTTACGATTACCACCGATGTCGAGAATTATCCCGGCTTCCGCGACGTGATCCAGGGGCCGTGGCTGATGCAGGAAATGCAGGCCCAGGCCGAGCACGTGGGCACGCGGATGATCTGGGACACGATCGTCGAGGTGGACCTGTCCGGCCCGCCGTTCCGCGCCATCGCCGATTCGGGCGACGTCTATGAAGGCGAGACCCTGGTGATCGCCACCGGCGCCCAGGCGCGCTGGCTGGGCGTGCCGGGCGAGGCCGAGCTTGGCGGCAAGGGCGTTTCGGCCTGCGCCACCTGCGACGGGTTCTTCTATCGCGGCAAGAAGGTGGTGGTGATCGGCGGCGGCAACACCGCGGTGGAGGAAGCGCTCTACCTCACCAACCATTCGCAGGACGTGACCGTGGTTCACCGCCGCGATTCGTTCCGCGCCGAGAAGATCCTCCAGGATCGCCTGTTCGCCCATTCCAACATCACGGTCGAATGGAACAAGGCGGTGAAGGGCTTCGTCGGCGAACTGCCGGGCGGGCTGACCGGCGTGGAAGTGATCGACACCGTGACCGGCGAGACCAGCGTGATCCCGGCCGACGGCGCCTTCGTGGCGATCGGCCATGCGCCGGCCACCGAGCTGTTCCGCGGCAAGCTGGAACTCGACGCGGCGGGCTACATCGTGGTCGAGCCGGGAACGCCCAAGACCTCGATCCCCGGCGTTTTCGCCTGCGGCGACGTGATGGACCACACCTACCGCCAGGCGGTTACCGCCGCCGGCACGGGCTGCATGGCCGCGCTTGATGCGGAACGGTTCGTGGCCGAGCGGGAATTTGCCGCGGCCAGCGCGGCGAAGGTCACCGCCTGATCAGGGCGCCGACAGGCTTTCGAGCAATCGCTCGGCCAGCCAGTCGCGCGCTTCGGCTTCCACGAAGGAATGGCTCGCGCCAGGGCAGTGCCTGAGGCGCGGGTCGGCCCTGTCCCAGCGCGCGAGGAAGGTCTGCGCGGTGCGGTCGCGCGCCGCGAGCAGGATCGTGGCCGGGCCGGCGAATTGCGCGAGGCCGGCCTTGAGTTCGCCCGCAAGCGTGGCGGTCGGAGCCTTGCGGGCAGCGCCGGCAAGGGAGCGCAGCAGCGGCCCCAGCGAGACGCCGCCCTTGAGCAAGCGCAGCAGGGCCGCGGGATCGCTCAGGCGCTGGCGATAGTGGGCGCGCAGGCTGTCGGCGGCGGGGGCTTCGGCGGCGGATTCTTCCTCGATGGTCCAGGGGTTGGCGAGGACCAGCGCCTGGGCGCCGGCGCCTGCGTTCAGCATCAGGGCGGCCGCCCCGTCGCAATTGCCAAAGGCGACCATGCGGGTGACCTGCGGGGCTTCCTGTCGGAAGGTGGCGAGGGCCGCCGCGATATCGGGGCCGGCGCCGCGGAATCCGCCGTTCCGGCCCGTGCTGTCGCCCACGCCGCGCCGGTCGAAGCGGAACACCGGGAAGCCGGCGGCAGCGATGCGGGCGGCCAGCAGCGCCTGTCCACCCCAGGCGCCCGAGCGCAATTCGTTGCCGCCCGAGACGATCAGCAGGCCGGTGGTGCCCGGCGCCTCGTCCAGCGTGCCGACCAGTTCGGCGCCCTCACAGGCGAAGAGGCAATGGCGCCGCATCAGCCCTGCAAGCCTGCTGCAACGATCTGCGCCAGCCGCGCGGACTGCGCCGCATCCTCGTCCGGCTCGGCCCGCAGCCAGAGCGCGCCGCCGCCGAGGTCGGCCTGGGCGATGGGGGCGAGGGCGGGGCTGGCCTCGGCCTGTTCCAGCCCGGCGATCATCGCGGCGCCCAGCGGATAGCCGGCCAGTTCGATGCCTTCGTGCCGGGCCGTTTCGAGCAGCTCCTCGCGGCTTTCGGTCTGGCCGGCCTCGCGGGCGGAGAGCAGGCGGACGCGCAGCATCTGGCGCAGGACTGCCGCGCCGCCCACCGGAGCCAGCGCCCAGCCGGGCAGGTTGGGGGCGACCAGCGCGCCGCCGCGCAGGGCGAGGACATGGGTGGCGCCAAAATGGAGGGCCGCCGCCGCCATGGCCTCGCGCCAGGTTTCCAGCGACTGGGCGGCGAGGGAGGCCAGGCTTTCGTTGGTGCCGGGAAGGTCAGGCAGGAGGGCATCGACGCCGGCCGCATCGAGCGCGCGCAGGGCTTCCACCGTGAAGCGGCGCAGGCGGTTGGCCTCGTCGAACAGGGCGGGGACGACCAGCAGGCGGCGAGGCCGGTCATGGTCGATGGCCAGGGCGTATTCGCGGGCGCCGGAAGGCGGGCAGGGCCAGCCGGCGATCATCGGGGCAGGCTCAGCCCTGGACCTGCTTGGCGGCGGCGAAGGCGAGCAGGGCGCCGTAGGTTTCGAGCAGTTCGCCATCGACCTCGTCATCCTCGATGATGAAGCCGAGGCGGTCTTCCATCTCGGTAAGCAGGCCCGCGACCGACATCGAATCCAGCTCGGGCAGGTGGCCGAACAGGCCGGTATCGCCAGCGAAGGTGGCCACGCGTTCAGGGGCGAGACCGAGCACGTCGGCAAGGATCTGGCGCAGGGTGCGGTCAAGCTCGGTGGTCATTGTGGCCTTTGCCCATCAAACAGGAGTGGCGCGCCTCTAGCCGTGCCGGGGCGCGGGGGCAAGGCGGCGCGGGCCTTGCTTGCCAGGGCGCGCGCCAGGTGAGGCCAGGACCGCGGATCGGCGGGGCGCAGGGCCGAAATCCGGTAGCGCGGGCGGGCCTGTTCCATCCAGTCGCGCTTGTAGGGATCATCGCCCGTGCCGAAATCGACGAGGTCCACCCGGTCGGTGTCGATCACATGGGCCATCAGGGCGGCGGTGAGCGCGGTTCCGGGAGAATGGGCGCGGGCCTCCTCGCGGTAGGCGAGCTTGTGGATGAAGGCCGTGCCGCCTTCCACGGTCCACAACTGGGCGGCGACCGGCTGGCCGTCGATCCGGCCAAGGCCGAGGCGCAGGCGCCCGGCGGCGCCCTCGGCCTCGGCGAAGGCGCGCAGGAAGGCGGGCGAGCCTTCCTCGCCCTTCCAGCTGGCGGCATAGATCGCCTCGTAGGCGGCCCAGGCTTCGGGGCAGAAGCGGGTGAGCACCGCGCAGGCGACGCGGCCGGCCTTGCGCTTGAGGGTGGAGCGCAAGGGGCCGGGGCGGGCGGCGAGATAGGCGGCATGGCTGCGCCCGGCGACCGGCAGGACATGGTTGATATCATGCTGTGACATGGCGACCCGCCAGCCGCTGGCCCTGAGCGCCTCGGCCAGGGACTGGGCCGTGCCGTCCTCGCCCGGCAGGTGATCGAGTTCGATGCGCCAGCAGCGGCGGGCAAGATCGGCGCCAAGCGCGGCGAGCAGGGCCGGGGCATCGGCGCCGGGGCTGACCAGCGGGCGCCAGCGGAAGGTGTACCAGTTGGCAAGTGGCCGGGCGACGCCGCCGGCGCAGGTCAGCGGGAACAGCGCGGCGCTGCCGTCGGCGTGGCGGGCGAGGGCATATCGCGGGGTGATATCGCAGTGCCGGGCAAGGCCGTCCCACCATTCGGCCCGGTCGAACGGCGCGCGCGCGGCGGCGAGCAGCGCGGCCACGGCCGGCTCCCGCGATGCTTTGCACAAGTCCCCAAGATACTCTACGGCTATCACCTTGCCCCGCCGGTCATGGAGCGCGAGAGAGCCTGGTGCCTGTTGAAACCCGCCCCGCGATCCGGCCGCTCGACCATCTCGCGCTGACCGGCCGGGACCTGGACCCCGCGCTCCTGTTGCGCGACCGCGTCCTGACATACCAGGACTTAAGATCGCGTATCGCCCTGCTGGCGGGCTGGCTTGGCCATGTGGTGCCCGAACCGGGCGCGCGGGTGGCGAGCTGGGTGGCCAAGGGCGAACTGGCCTGCCTGATGCCGCTGGCCGCAGCGCGGGCCGGGCTGGTCCACGTGCCGGTCAACCCGCTGCTCAAGCGGGCGCAGGTCGCCCATATCCTGGCCGATAGCGGGGCCGCCCTGCTGCTCGGCTCGCCGGCGCGGCTGGCCACGCTGGAGCCGGATGATATCACGCCGCGATGCCGGGTGGTGGCGGAAGCCGATGCCCTGGCCCTGACCGAGGCCTTGAACCGGCCGCTGGGGCCGAGCGCGGCCGATCCGGGCGACCTGGCCGCGATCCTCTATACCAGCGGCTCGACCGGGCGGCCCAAGGGCGTGATGCTGAGCCATGCCAACATGGCGCTGGGGGCCGAGAGCGTGGCCACCTACCTTGGCCTTGCGCGCGAAGATCGCACCCTGGCGGTGCTGCCGCTGTCGTTCGACTATGGGCAGAACCAGCTGCTGTCCACCTGGCACGCCGGTGGCGCGGTGGCGCCGCTCGACTATCTCACCCCGCGCGACGTGGTGAAGGCGATAGCGCGCCATGATATCACCACGCTCGCCGCCGTGCCGCCCTTGTGGGTGCAACTGGCCGAGCTGGACTGGCCGGCGGAAGTGGCGGCCCGGCTGCGGCGGCTGACCAACAGCGGCGGCGCGCTGACCGAAGGGCTGGTGCGGCGGCTGCGGGCGCTGTTTCCGCAGGCGCGGATCTTCGCCATGTATGGCCTGACCGAGGCATTTCGCTCGACCTTCCTCGACCCCGCCCTGATCGACAGCCATCCCACCTCGATGGGCAAGGCAATTCCCCATGCCGAGATCCTGGTCATGGCGGAGGCGAACCGCGTGGCGGCGGACGGCGAGGAGGGCGAACTGGTGCATTGCGGGCCGCTGGTGGCCCAGGGCTACTGGCAGGATGCCGAACGGACGGCGGAACGGTTTCGCCCCGCGCCGGCGCAATCGGCCCATGGCGGCACGGCGGTGTGGTCGGGCGACCGGGTGCGGCGCGATGCCGATGGGCTGCTCTATTTCGTCGGGCGGCGCGATGCGATGATCAAGTCGGCCGGCAACCGGATCAGCCCGCAGGAGATCGAGGAGGCGGCGCTGGCCACTGGCCTGGTGGCCGAAGCGGTGGCCCTGGGCCTGCCGGACGAGCGGCTGGGCCAGGCGGTCCACCTGGTGGTACGGGCTGCGCCAGGAATTTCAGGCATGGAGGAAGAACTGCCACGTAAACTCATGGCGGAATTACCGAATTTCATGCAGCCAAAGGCCATTCACTGGCGTTCGGAAATGCCGATCGGGCCGAATGGCAAGCTGGATCGGACCGGGCTGGCGGCGGAGTTGGCGGGATGAAGCCGCTTGGACCTATTCCACATGGATTCAATGATAAGGATGGCATTCTTTCCATAGGATCGAAGGATGTGCGTGAACTGGTGCGCGAGGCGGGCGGCACGCCGCTGTTTGTCTATTCGCGCCAGATGGTGGCCGATCGGGTGGCTTTGCTGCGGCGCGCCTTGCCGGAGCGGGTCCATGTGCATTATGCCATAAAGGCCAATCCGTTCCCTGCGCTTCTTCAAGCCATGTCGGAACTGGTGGACGGGTTCGACGTGGCTTCCGGCGGCGAACTTCAGAAACTGCTTGAACTTGGGGTCGCGGCCGGGCGGATCAGCTTTGCCGGGCCGGGCAAGCGCGATGCCGAACTGGCCGCCGCGCTGGCCGCCGGGGCGACGCTGAACCTCGAAAGCGAGGCCGAGGCCGAGCGGGCCTTGCGGCTGGCGGGCGAGCTGGGGGTGACGGCGCGGATGGCGATCCGGGTGAACCCCGATTTCGACCTCAAGGGCAGTGGCATGAAGATGGGCGGCGGGGCCAAGCCCTTCGGCCTCGACGCCGAGCGGGTGCCGGCCCTGGCCCGGCGGATCGCGGCCGCGGGGGCCGAGTGGCGCGGCTTCCACATCTTCGCCGGCAGCCAGGCGATATCAGCTGATGCTATCATCGAGGCCCAGGCCCGGACCCTGGCGCTGGCCGCCCGGCTGGCGAGCGAATCCGGCCTGGCCCTGCCGCACCTGAACCTGGGCGGGGGCTTTGGCATTCCCTATTTTCCGGGCGATGCGCCGCTGGATGTCATGGCCGTGGGCGCGGCGCTGGCCGAACGGATGGCCGATTTGCCGCCGGAATTGGCGCAAACCGAATTCTGCGTGGAGCTGGGCCGCTATCTGGTGGGCGAGGCCGGGGTTTACCTGACCACGGTGATCGACCGGAAGGTGAGCCATGGCGAGGTGTTCCTCGTCTGCGACGGCGGGATGCACCACCAGTTGGCGGCTTCGGGCAATTTCGGCACCGTGGTGCGGCGCAATTACCCGGTGGCGATCGCCACGCGGTTCGGCGCGCCGGTGGAGGAGGAGGCCAGCGTGGTTGGCTGCCTGTGCACCCCGCTGGACCGGCTGGCCGACAAGGGCGGATTTCCGCGGGCTGAGCCGGGCGACCTGGTGGCCGTGTTCTGCGCCGGCGCCTATGGCGCGACCGCCAGTCCGATGCAGTTCCTGGGCCAGGGGCCGGCGCGCGAAATCATGGTGTGATATCGGGGGCGTTGGTCTGAGCGCCAACGCCCGGCCTTCCGTTCGCGTCGAGCGAAGTAATCCCTGACAGCGCAAGTGTCCCGCCGTGGGACTGGGGCAAATCGGGGCGCGCAAGGGCGCCTGCAATGGTTGATCACTAACCGCTTGTTCACCCTTTTCCACCATAGCGGAGGGGAGAATTTGGCGCGGTTTGCGCCGCGGGACCTGTCCCGCGGGCGTGGCCGGGCCGCAAGCGAGGACTGCCGCTGATGCCCCTGACCCGCGTTTCCCTGCTGCTGGCCGGCTGCGCCATGGGCACTGTTGCGCTTGGTGGATGCGCGGGCAGCGCCAGCGGTCCGCAGCTGCCGCCGGCCTCGTTCGTGGCCATGCAGGAAGGGCCGGGCGAGGACTATGTGATCGGCCCGCTTGACGAGCTGACGATCTTCGTGTGGCGCAATCCGGAACTGGGGGCGAGCGTGCAGGTGCGGCCCGACGGGCGCATCACCACCCCGCTGATCACCGATATGCCGGCCGTGGGCAAGACGCCCTCGATGCTGGCCGAGGATCTCAAGCTCCAGCTTTCGCAATATATCCAGGAGCCGCTGGTCTCGGTCATCGTCAACAAGTTTGCCGGGACCTTCAGCCAGCAGGTCCGCGTGGTGGGCGCGACGACCAAGCCGGCCTCGATCCCCTATCGCGCCAACATGACCGTGCTTGACGCGATGATCGCGGTGGGCGGGCTGTCGGAATATGCCGCTGGCAACAAGGCCAAGCTGATCCGCTTCGACAAGGAGAGCGGCCAGCAGAAGGAATTCGCGCTGCGCCTGGGTGATCTGCTCCGCAAGGGCGCGAGCAAGGCCAATGTCATGCTGATGCCGGGCGATGTGATCATCATCCCCGAGAGCACGTTCTGAGCAGGGCCGCCCGCATGAACGGACTGTGCCCATGAACGGCCTCATCGAGGAACTGCGCGCCGCCCTGTTCACGGTGTGGTCGCGCAAGTGGATCGCGCTGGGCGTGGCCTGGGCGATCTGCCTGGTGGGCTGGCTGGCCGTGGCCGCCATTCCCAATTCCTACGAATCGAAGGCGCGGATCTTCGTCCAGCTCGACGATCCGCTGGCCGAGCAGATCGGCATCGGCGTGGGCGACCGGCGCCGCGACATGGATCGCGTGCGCCAGACCCTGACCAGCGCGATCAACCTCGAGAAGGTGGTGCGCGGCACGGCGCTGGGCGACGGCATTGCCAGTCCCAAGCAGATGGAAGCCGCGGTGCTGGCGCTGGGCAAGGCGGTCAAGGTCGTCAGCCAGCAGGACAACCTGTTCGAGATCACCGCGCTGTCGTCCGACGGCAGCCGCTCGGACGCCGAAAGCGCGCGGCTCAGCCACGACGTGGTCCAGAAGATGATCGACATCTTCCACGAGGAAAACCTCGCCGGCGGGCGCGGCGAGATGACCGACACGCTCGAATTCATGAACCAGCAGCTCACCGCCCGCCAGAAGCAGCTGGAAGAGGCCGAGCAGCGCCGGCTGGTGTTCGAGGCGAAGTATCCCGAATTGTCGGAAGGCGGCGCGGGCCTGCTCCAGCGGATGGAAGCGGCGCGGATGCAATTGCGCGGGATCGATGCCGACATTGCCGCCGCGCAAAGCTCGCTGGCGGCGATCAACGGCCAGCTCGCCGGAACGCCGGCCTCGATGCCGGGCGTGGCCGCCGGCGGCGCGCGCGGGGCGCTGGCCCAGGCCTCGGCCGACCTTTCGGCCATGCGCGCGCGCGGGTTGACCGACAGCCATCCCGACGTGATCGCGATGAAGGCCCAGGTGGCCCAGCTGCGCGGCGCGGCGGCGGCGGAAGGGCCGGGCAGCGGCGTGCCCAACCCGGCCTATGCCTCGCTCCAGTCGATCCGCGCGGAAAAGCAGGCGAGCTTGCAGGCCTTGCAGGCACGGCGGGCGGCGGCCCAGGCCGATCTCGCCCGCGTCGACGCCCAGCAGAGCGCCAATCCGGCGGTGGCCGCCGAGGCCCAGCGGATCAGCCGCGATTATGACGTGCTCAAGCAGCAGTATGACAAGCTGCTCCAGGACCGCGAGGCGCTGCGCCTGCGCGGGCAGGTGGAAACCGAGCGCAGCGCGGTCAAGTTCCAGGTGATCGACCCGCCGACCACGCCGCGCAGCCCCGCGGCGCCCAATCGTCCGCTGCTGCTGTTCGCCGTGCTGGTGGTGGGGCTTGGCGGCGGGGTGGCCGGCGCCTTCGGCCTGGGCCAGCTTCGCAAGACCTTCCAGACCAGCGCCCGGCTGGAACAGGCGCTGGGCCTGCCGGTGCTGGGCGCGATCTCGCTGGTCCGCACCGAGGCGACCCGCCGGATCGAGGCCAGGCGGCTGAAGTATTTCATGGCGGGCAGCGCCGCGCTGGGCGCGGTGTTCCTGCTCCTGCTGGGAATCGAATTCGTCCAGCGGCAGATGGTGGCGTGAGAGGGCGGGCATGACCGAACAGAGCAAGATCCCGCTGCCCGACCAGCCGCACGAGGCCAGGGCGCGGTCCTCGGTGGAGCGGGCCATCGCCGGCTTCGACCTGTCGCGCATGGGCGGCATCGCCAAGCCCTTGCCGCCCGAGCAGCAGCGCCGGGTGGTGATGCGCGAGCTGACCATCGAGCCGGCTTCCGCGCCGGCGCCCGTGCCCGTGCCCGCGCCTGCGCCGATCGCGGCCGCCGTTGCGCCCGCGCCGGTCCAGCCGGCGCTGGCCGCGCACCCGGTGCGCTTCCCCGATACCCGTCATCCGATCGACCGGGCGCACCTGCGCGAGGCCGGGCTGATCGTGCCCGAGGGCAGCGTGACCGGGCTGCTGGAGGAGTTCCGCATCGTCAAGCGCCAGCTCCTGCTCCAGGCCGCGCAGCTGCGCGGATCGCTGGGCGCCGCGGCCCAGCGGGTGCTGATCTGCTCGCCGCTGCCGGGCGAGGGCAAGACCTGGACCGCGACCAACCTGGCGCTGGCGATCGCCGCCGAGAAGGAGAGCGAGGTGGTTCTCGTCGACGCCGATTTCGCCAAGCCTTCGGTGCTTTCCGCGCTGGGCCTGCCGGGCGGGCCGGGGCTGATGGACGCGCTGAGCGATCCGGCGATCGATGTCGCCGACTGCGTGCTGGGCACCGACATCGCGGGCCTGTGGGTCCTGCCGGCGGGCAATGCCACGACCTCGGACACCGAATACCTGGCCTCCTCGCGCACCCGCGCGGTGCTGGACCGGCTGACCGAAGGGGCGCCGCACCGCATGATCATCTTCGACAGCCCGCCCGCGCTGGCGGCATCGCCGGCCGCGGAGCTGGCCAAATACGTCGGCCAGGCGCTGGTCGTCGCCCGCGCCGATGCCACCGGGCAGAGCGCGCTGGAGGATGCCATCGCGCTCCTCGCCGGCTGCCCGAACATCCAGTTGCTGCTCAATGCGGTGCAGTTCTCGCCAAGCGGAAGGCGGTTCGGGTCGTACTACGGATATTCGGGATAGGGCGGGGTGATGAACCGTAGCAAGATCAACGCGATGCTGGCGGGCGTGATGCTTGCCGCGCTGGCCGTTCCGGGCGGCGCGGGGGCGCAGAGCCTGTCCTATGGCAAGGCTTCGGTCGGGGGCGGCGAGGGCGCTGGTTCCGCCGAAGCCGCCAGCGACGACGCCGATGCGGCCGCGCCTGCGGGCGGGCACCGGGGCCGCCATGGCCGGGCGCGGCTTTCGCCCTATATCGAGGCGGCGCAGGTCATCAGTGCCCAACTGGCGCCCAGCCATGACGTGCTCACCTGGTCGAGCCTGGCCGCCGGGGTGGATGGCGGGCTTGATGGCCGCAACACCCAGGCCAGCTTCTCGGTGCGCTACGAGCGCCGCTTCGGCTATGGCAAGGCGGATGATGGCGATACGCTGTCGGGCTTGGCGCGCGCCTCGGTGGGCCTGATCCCGCGCACGCTATCGCTGGAGGCCGGCGCGCTGGCCACCCGCACCAGCAGCGATGGCGGCGCCGCGCTGCCGGGCGGGGTGAATCCCGGCCAGTCGACCCGGCTGTGGTCGGCTTATGCCGGGCCGAGCCTTGCGACCCATGCCGGCGACGTGGCGGTGAACGGCGCCTACCGGATCGGCTATACCGAGGTGGGTTCGCCCGGCGCGGTGGTGGCCCCGGGCGCTGCCGCCAATGTCGACCTGTTCGACCATTCGGTGACCCAGATGGCCTCGCTCCATGCCGGGACCGCGCCGGGCGATGCCCTGCCGGTGGGCGTGGGGATCGGCGGCGGCTGGTACCGCGAGGATATTTCCAACCTTGACCAGCGGATCAACGATCTCAACCTGCGGGCCGACCTTGCCGTGCCGGTGTCCGACACCGTCTCGCTGGTGGGCGGGGTGGGCTATGAGAAGGTGCGGGTTTCCAGCCGGGATGCCGCGATCGATCCCATCACCCACCTGCCGGTCGTCCAGAATGGCCGCTATGTCACCGACAAGAGCGCCCCGCGCCGGATCGCCTATGACACCAGCGGCCTGATCTGGGATGCCGGGGTGACCTGGCGACCCAGCCGCCGCACCGCCTTGGAGGCCCATGTCGGCCGGCGCTACGGTTCGACGACCTGGTACGGTTCGTTCGGCTGGCGGGCGACGCGGCGTAGCGCGCTGAACATCTCGGTCTACGATTCCATCGCCGGGCTGGGCGGCGAGCTCAACCGCGCGCTGGTGGAGCTGCCGACCGATTTCGAGGTCAACCGCAATGCGGTGACTGGCGACATCAATGGCTGCGTGGCCGCGCGCGATCCGGCGACGACCAAGGGCAGCGCCTGCCTGACCGGCGCGCTGGGCGGGCTTCGCTCGGCCACGTTCCGTTCGCGCGGGATCCAGGCAAGCTGGTCGGTTTCGGCCGGGCGGCTGGGCTGGGGGGTGGGCGCGGGCTACGACCGGCGCAAGTTCATCGCCGCGCCGGGCACGGTGCTTGCCAGCGCCAATGGCCTGCTTGATGAGAATGCGTGGGTGTCGGCCTGGCTCAACGGCCAGATCGACCGCAGTTCGAGCTTCGCCACCTTCGCCTATGTCGACTGGTTCCAGAGCCGGCTCGATGGCAACGACGGCACCGCGATCGGGGCCAATGCCAGCTATGGCCGATCGCTGGGCGACCACCTTTCCGCCAATGCCGCCCTTTCGATCCAGGGCATCCAGCGCAGCAAGGCGCCCGATACCTGGGACGCCTCGGCCATGCTGGGCCTGCGTTATTCCTTCTTCTGAGCCGAACAGGGGTTTTTCCGCCATGTACGAAGATTTCTACGGCTTCACCGCTCGCCCGTTCCAGCTCACCCCGGACGCGGCCTTCTATTTCGAGAGCCTGACCCACCGCAAGGCGCTGTCGTATCTCGGCTATGGGCTGGCCCAGGGCGAGGGCTTCATCGTCATCACCGGCGAGATCGGGTCGGGCAAGTCGACCCTGGTCGCGCACCTGATGGCCACGATCGACCCGCAGCGGCTGACCGCCGCGCAGGTGGTGACCAGCGCGCTCAACGGCGACGAGATCATCCACGTCGTCGCGCAGTCCTTCGGGCTGGTCATCGACGGGCATGACAAGGCGACCGCGCTGGCCGGGATCGAAGGCCTGCTTCATGCCGAGGCGCGCGGCGGTCGGCGCTGCCTGCTGGTGGTCGACGAGGCGCAGAACCTTTCGATCGAGGCGCTCGAAGAGCTGCGGATGCTCTCCAACTTCCAGCTTGGCAACCAGCCGCTGCTGCAGACCCTGCTGCTGGGCCAGCCGGAATTCCGCGACACCCTGCAATCCAGCCCGCGGCTGGAGCAGTTGCGCCAGCGGGTGATCGCCACCCATCACCTTGAAGCCATGGATGCCGAGGAGGTGCAGCCCTATTTCGAGCACCGGCTCAAGCTGGTCGGCTGGGGCGGGCGACCTTCGTTCGCGCCCGAGTTCTATCCGGCGCTCTACGAGGCAACCGGCGGTGTGCCGCGGCGGATCAATCAGCTGGCCAACCGCCTGCTCCTGATGGGCGCGGTGGAAGAGCGCGACCATTTCGACATGGACCTGTTCGCACGGGTGCTGGAGGAGGTGGCCAGCGATACCGCGCTGGCGCCGGCCGCGCCCGTGGTCGAGGCGGCGGCAGCCGTCCACCATGCCCCGGCCCCCTTCGCCGCGCCGATCGATGCCGTGCCTTTCGCGGAAATGAAGGACGCCTTCAACGAGCGCGATGCCCTGATCGCCGAGCTGCAACAGGCGGTGATCGAGCTGGCCAACGTGATGGAGCAGCAGCCAGCGCCGGCGCCGGTGGCGGCCTCCAGTGCGGTCATCGTCGACGATGCGGCCCTCAAGGCCGATATCGCCGCGCTTACCGAACGGATGAACGCCATGGCCGGCCGGCTGGGGTCGCTGGAGCAGCGCATGGTCGAGCAGGAGGCCAGCGTGAAGCACACGCTCGCCATGCTGATCGAGTGGCTGGAGAGCGACCAGAAGGTGGCTGCCTGACCGTCGGCAAGGAGCCTGCACCGGTGGCCGTGCTGAATGCCCTTTCGGTCGACGTGGAGGAATGGTTCCAGGTCGGCGCCTTCGAGCAGGCGATCGCGCGCGGCGACTGGGAGAGCCTTGCCCCGCGCGTGGAAGATTGCTGCGCGCGGGTGCTGGACTTGTTCGCCGCCGCCAATGTGCAGGCCACGTTCTTCACCCTGGGCTGGGTGGCCGCGCGCCATCCCGCGCTGGTGCGGCGGATCCACGAGGCCGGGCACGAGGTGGCCAGCCACGGCTGGGACCATGCCCGCGTGTTCACGCTGGGCGCGGCCGGCTTCGCGACGGACCTTGCCCAGGCCCGCCGGGCGCTGGAAGATGCCGTCGGGGCGCCGGTGCGCGGCTATCGCGCGCCCAGCTTTTCCATCGATGCGCGCACGCCCTGGGCCTTCGCCGTGCTGGCCGAGCAGGGCCATGCCTATTCCTCCAGCGTGGCCCCGGTGGTTCATGATCACTATGGCTGGCGCGCCGCGCCGCGCTTTGCCTTTCGCCCGCTGGCCGACAGTGCGCTCATCGAACTGCCGGTGACCACGGCGCAATGGGGCGGGCGGCGGATGGCGGCGGGGGGCGGCGGGTTCTTCCGGGTGCTGCCCTATGCGTTCACCCGCTGGGCTTTCCGGCAGGTCAACGCGCTGGGCCAGCCGGGGGTGTTCTATTTCCATCCGTGGGAGGTCGATCCCGGCCAGCCGCGCGTGGACCACGCCCCGCTGCGCTCGCGCCTGCGCCACTATACCGGGCTTGGCCGGATGGCCGGCAAGCTGGAGCGCTTGCTGCGCGATTTTTCCTGGGGGCGGGTCGATGCGGTGGTGGACGGGCTGAGCCGCGCCGCCGCGCCGCTGGCCCTGGCGGCATGAACGCGCCCTTTGCCTTGCCCCGCACCGTGGTGCGGCTGGCCGATCCGGCCGAGCCGGCCCTGCGCGCCTTTCTGGCCGATCATCCGGCCGCGACGCCGTTTCACGGGGCCGACTGGCTGGCGGCGGTGGAGGAAGGAACGGGCGCCCGCGCCCTGGCGCTGGTGGCCGAGGCGGGCGGGCAGGTGGCTGGCTACCTGCCCTTGAGCGAGATTCATTCCCCGCTGTTCGGGCGGGTGCTGGCGTCCACCGGCTTTGCCGTGGGCGGGGGGCTGCTGCTGGCCGAGGGGGCCGATCCGGCGCCCCTGCTGGCGGCGGCGGCGGAGCTGGCCCAGCGCCGCTCGTGCCCGGCGATCGAGCTGCGCGGCGGCGCCATGCCGCCCGCCGGCGAGGGCTGGCGGATCAAGGCGGACGCGCACTGCGGCTTCGTGGCCCCGCTGGCGGCCAGCGACGAGGCGCAATTGCTCGCCATTCCGCGCAAGCAGCGCGCCGAGGTTCGCAAGGGGCTGGAGCGCGATCTTGCCATTACCGTGGGCCGATCGGCGCGGGACCGGGCGGCGCACCATGCCGTCTATGCGACCAGCGTCCGCAATCTGGGCACCCCGGTGTTTCCGCGCGCGCTGTTCGAGGCCGTGCTCGACCGGCTGGGCGAGAGCGCCGATATCCTGACCGTGTGGAGCGGGGACCAGCCGGTGGCTAGCGTGCTCTCGCTCTATCACCGGGGCGCGGTCATGCCCTATTGGGGCGGGGGCGTTCAGGCCGCGCGCGCCCTGCGGGCCAATGACCGGATGTATTTCGAGCTGATGGTCCATGCCCGAAGGCGGGGCTGCACCCGCTTCGATTTCGGGCGCTCCAAGACCAACAGCGGCCCGTTCCACTTCAAGCGCAACTGGGGCTTCGCGCCCGAGCCGCTGACCTATGCCGCCTGGACCGCGCCGGGGGCAGAAGCCCGCGATGCCGATCCGACCAGCGCGAAGCATCGCGCCCTGATCGCGGCCTGGCAGAAGCTGCCGTTGGCCGTGGCGAACCGCCTGGGGCCGCTGATCGCGCGCGGGCTGGGCTGAGCCATGGGCGAAATCCTGTTCATCGCGCACCGCCTGCCGTTCCCGCCCGATCGGGGCGACAAGATCCGCTCGCACCACCTGCTGCGCGCCCTGGCCGCGCTGGCGCCGGTCCATGTCGCCTGCTTTGCCGACGATGTCGGGGATGCGGCGCACGAGGGCGAGCTGGCCGCGCTGGCCGCATCGCACTGCCTGGTGCCGCGCGCCAAGCCGCTGGCCCTCGCCGGGCTGGAAGCGCTGGCCACCGGCCGTCCGGTGAGCCTGGCCGCTTTCGCTGACCGGCGCTTGCGGGGCTATGTCGAACAGGTGCTGCGCGAGCGGCCGATCGGCGCGGTTTTCGTGTTTTCGGGGCAGATGGGGCACCATGTTCCGGCCAGTTGGGGCGGGCCGCTGGTGATCGATTTCGTCGACGTCGATTCGGCCAAGTTCGGCGCCTATGCCAAGGCGGCGCGCGGGCCGATGGCCTGGGTCCATGCCCGCGAGGAGCGCCTGCTGCGCGCCGAGGAGGGCTGCCTGGCCGCGCGCGCGACCGCCAGCCTGCTGGTGAGCGAACCGGAGGCGGACCTGTTTCGCAGCCGTCTGGCGCCGGCCCTGCAAGGCTGCTGCACGGTGCGCGCATTGGGCAACGGGATCGATGCCGCGTCCTACGATCCGGCCGGGGCCGTGGCCGAGCCGCGCCTGGCCCTGCTGCCGGGGCCGCGCCTGATCTTCACCGGGCAGATGGACTATCCGCCCAACGTGGCCGCCGTCGTGCGCGCCGCCACGCGGATCATGCCGCTGGTGCGCGCGGCCTGTCCGCAGGCCAGCTTCCACGTGGTTGGCCGCAAGCCGACCGCCGAGGTGCTGGCGCTTGATGGCCTCAACGGCTGCCGGGTCTGGGGCCGGGTGGACGATGTGCGGCCGTGGCTGAAGGGGGCCGAGGCCGCGCTGGTGCCGCTGGAGATCGCGCGCGGGGTGCAGAACAAGGTGCTCGAGGCCATGGCCATGGGCCTGCCGGTGGTGGCCAGCCCGGAGGCGGCCACGGGCATTGCCGTGACGCCGGGCGAGACCATTGCCATTGGCACCAGCGATGCGGACATGGCCGAGGCGGTGATCGCCCTTGCGCGCGATCCGGATATGGCGCGGGCCATGGGGCAGGGCGCCCGCGCCCGGGTCATCGCCGCCCACGCCTGGCCGGCCATGCTCGCCGATCTGCCGGCGCTGCTCGGGCTGGGCAAGGCCGAACGGGTGCGCGATGCCGCTTGATGCCGCCTTGCCCGCGCCGCGCGCGCTTCTGGCGAACCTGCCGCCGGCCTGGCGCGCGCCGCTGGCCGCGCTGGCCGGCGCCGCGCTGATCCTGCTGCCGGCCTTCGCCGAGGACTGGGCCGACATGGCCGGGCAGTGGTGGAATTCCTCCACCTACAATCACATTGTCCTTGTCCCCCCGATCCTGGGCTGGCTGGTCTGGCAGCGCCGGGCCGACCTGGCGCGGCTGGTGCCGACGCCGTGGTGGCCGGGCCTCGTGCTGTTCGCAGGGGCCGTGTTCCTGTGGGTGCTGGGCACTTTCGCGGGGTTCGACCTGGCCCGGCAGACGGCCTGCGTGGCCATGCTGGGCGCCCTGGTGCTGGCGCTGCTTGGCCCGCGGATCGGCTGGGCGCTGGCCTTTCCGCTGGGCTACATGGCCTTCCTCGTCCCCTTCGGCGACGAACTGATCGCGCCCTTGCAGACCATTACCGCGCAGCTGACCATCGCTCTGGTCCACCTTTCGGGCATTCCCGCCGCGATCGACGGGGTGTTCATCGATACCCCGGCCGGCCTGTTCGAGGTGGCCGAGGCCTGTTCTGGGATCAAGTTCCTGATCGCCATGGTGGCGCTGGGCGTGCTGGTCTGCCACCTGTGCTTTGCCAGCCCGTGGCGGCGCGCGGGCTTCATGGTGCTGGCCGTGGTCGTGCCGGTCCTTGCCAATGGCGTGCGCGCCTGGGGGACGATCCAGGCCGCGCAGACCATGGGCCTGGCCTGGGCTGGCGGGTTCGATCACATCGTCTATGGCTGGATCTTCTTTGCCGTGGTGATCGCCGCGGTGCTGGCGGCAAGCTGGCGCTTCTTTGATCGGCCGGCCGATGCCATGCTGGTCGATGTCGCCGCGATCGAGGCTTCGCCGTTGCTGGCGCGGCTGGCCGCGCTTCAGGTCCGCCGCCTGGTCCTGCTGGCCGCGCTGGCGTTTCTCGTCCTTGGCGGCCAGGCCTGGTCGGCGGCGGCCGACCGGCTCGAAGCGCCGCTGCCCGCCCGGATCGCCCTGCCGCAGGTGCCCGGCTGGCACCGGGTGGACTATGCCCCGCAACTGTGGTGGGAGCCGCGCGCGAGCGGGGCCAGCCACCGCCTGCTCGGCCGCTATGCCGATGGCCAGGGGCGCACGGTTGATGTGTTCTTCGCGCTCTGGTCGGGCCAGTCGGAAGGGCGCGAGGCCGGCGGCTTCGGCCAGGGCGCGCTGGTGCCCGAAAGCGGATGGGACTGGCGCGCCAGCGGCCCGGCGCTGCCGGATGGCAAGGCCGACCGCCTTCTGGGCAAGGGAGCGATCCCGCGCCTGGCGCAAACCCATTACCGCACCGGCGATCTGCTGACCGGCAGCAATGCCCGGCTCAAGCTTGCCAACATCGCCGACCGGCTGGCCCTGCGCGCGGCGCCAACCATGCTGCTGATCCTGTCCACCGATGCCTCGCCCGAATCCGCCCAGCCCGCCGCCCTTGAAGCGTTCCGCCGATCGGCCGGGCCGCTGGACGCGTGGATGGACCGGATCGCGCGAGCGCGGTAGGGGCCAGGCCATCCATGTGCGGTATTGTCGGCCTTTATCACCTGACCACGCCCAAGCCGGTCGACCCTGCGCGGATCGAGCGGATGTGCGATGCGATGGTTCATCGCGGGCCGGACGGGGCGGGGGTGTGGACCGCGCCGGGCGTGGGGCTGGGCCATCGCCGGCTCTCGATCATCGATCTGGCCGGATCGCCCCAGCCGATGCATTCGGCCGACGGGCGCGCGGCGATCGTGTTCAACGGCGAAATCTACAATTACCGCGAACTGCGGAGCGAACTGGGCGCGCTTGGCGCGCGCTTCCACACCCAGGGCGATACCGAGGTGATCCTTGCCGCCTGGCAGCACTGGGGGGTGGATTGCCTTTCCCGCCTCCACGGGATGTTCGCCTTCGCGCTTTATGATCTTGGCCAGCGCAGCCTGCTGCTCGCCCGCGACCGGCTGGGGGTGAAGCCGCTCCACTATGCGCCCTTGAGCGATGGCAGCCTGGCCTTCGCCTCGGAATTGAAGGGGCTGCTGGCTCATCCCCTGCTGCGCCGCGAGATCGATCCGCTGGCGGTGGAGGACTATCTGGCCTGGGGCTACGTGCCCGATCATCGGTCGATCCTGAAGGGTGTCCGCAAGCTGGCTGCCGGGCATTACCTGCTGCTGCGCCACGGGGGCGGGCTGCCGGCGCCGGTGCGCTGGTGGGAGCCTTCGTTCGCCGAGCGGCGGCGGGAAAGCGCGGCGGACCTCGAGGCCGAGCTGGTCCACCACCTGCGCGAAGCGGTGCGTTCGCGCATGGAGGCCGAGGTGCCGCTGGGCGCCTTCCTTTCGGGCGGGGTGGACAGTTCCAGCGTGGTCGCCCTGATGGCCGAGGCCAGCAATGCGCCGGTCAGCACCTGCACGATCGGCTTCGACGTGGCCGCGCTTGACGAGACCGGCCATGCCCGGGCGGTGGCCGAGCGCTATGGCACCGATCACCACGCCCGCGTGGTCTCGCCCGACGATTTCGGCGCGATCGACCAGCTTGCCGCCATGTTCGACGAGCCGTTCGCCGATGCCTCGGCCCTGCCGACCTGGCGGGTGTGTCAGCTCGCCCGCGAGACGGTGACGGTCGCGCTGTCGGGCGACGGGGCGGACGAGGCGCTGGCCGGCTATCGGCGCCAGCGCTTCCACGCCCACGAGGATCGCCTGCGCCGGCTGGTGCCGCAGGCCTTGCGCGCGCCGCTGTTCGGCACGCTGGGCGCGCTCTATCCCAAGGCCGACTGGGCGCCCCGGCCGCTGCGGGCCAAGACCACGCTGCTGGCCCTGTCGGAAGGCGCCGATGCGGCCTATGCCCGCGCCCTGGCGATCACCACGCCCGCTCAGCGCGATGGCCTCTACAGCGCGGAATTCCGCCGCCTGCGGGGCGACTACCGGGCCGAGCAGCCCTTGCTGGACACCATGGCCCGCGCCCCGGCGCGTTCGGCGCTGGATCGCGCCCAATATGCCGACCTGACCTTCTGGCTGCCCGGCGATATCCTCACCAAGGTCGATCGCACCAGCATGGCGGTGAGCCTGGAAGCGCGCGAGCCGCTGCTCGACCATCGCCTCGTCGAATTCGCGGCCCGCCTGCCCGAGCGGTTGCGGGTGCGCGGGGGGCAGGGCAAGTGGCTGATGAAGCAGGCCATGCGCCGCTACCTGCCCGACGATGTGCTGTTTCGCCCCAAGCAGGGCTTCGTGCTTCCGATTGCCGACTGGTTTCGCGGGCCGCTGGCACCGGCCGCGCGGGGGATCGCCTCAAGCTCGGTGCTCGGCCGCACCGGCTGGTTCGATCCGGCGCGGCTGGCAGCCCTGGCGCAGGCCCACATCGCCGGCCGCAGCGACCATTCGCGGGTCCTGTGGCAATTGCTGATGCTCGAACGCTCGCTGGCGGGCCTGGGGATCGGCTGAACCCCTGACGTCTAGCGCGGGGGGGAATCCCGGAACGGGACCGAAGGTAAGCCCTTTTTAAACCATTAGGGCTATCCAGTGGTCACGGCAAAGTGCCGGACAGGCGAACCATGCGGGCGTATCTGAAGCAACCTTGGGCGATCATCGCTATCCTGGCCTGGTTTCTGGGGGCGATGGCGCTTGGCGATATCATCGACCAGGTTTACTGGAATGTGCGCTTCCTGTTTGGTCAACGTCCCGTTAGCCAGGCGGTGGTTCTGGTTCCGATCACCGGCGATGATCGAACGAGTGGCAAAACGTGGACGGATAAGGATTCTGTCCGGCTGCTGAGGATGATTGCCGCCCGGAATCCCCGCGCAATCTATTTCGATCCGCGCGGGGACGAGCCGGCGAGCGAGAGCCTGCAAGCCGAACTGCGCGCCTTGAACGGCAAGGCGGCCGTGGTGGTGCGCGGGGGCTATTCGCCGTACATCGGCGTTGGCGCGACGGTTCAGATCCCGCAGTGGCTGAAAAATTCGCAGATTCGCACGGTCGCTTCGGCCTGGCGCAGCAACCTCTGGCTCTATGCACAGTCTTCGCCCTATGCCTTCAGGGCCGATGGGCGGGTGTTGCCTGCCCTCAGCGCGGACATGGCCGGGGTCAGCGGCTCGCCGGACAGCCAGTTCGTACCCGATTTCCGGATCAATCTGCGAAAGGTCCACATTGTGACGCCCGGCGATCTGCTGGGGCCGTCTGCCCGGAAGCCGGACTTTTCAGGCAAGACCGTGATCGTCAGTCGGGTACGCAATGCACCAGACCAGTTGTTCGGCTACTTTGGCAAACGAGGGCGCTACGATCCGGTCTATGTCGATATTGCTGCCGCGACGGATATCCAGCGGTCGATTTCACCGACGATCAGCGGCTTCCCCTTGCTGCTTCTGTTTCTTGGCCTGATTGTCGCGGTCCGCAGGATCGCCAGCGGGCGGTGGCGCTTCCTGGCCTATCTTGGTGTTTCAGTATTTCTTGTCGCGGCTCCCGCCGTGGCCCAGACATTCGGCGCCTTCACTCGTACGCGGGACGCCTTCGTCGCGGCTTTTGTCTATACCGCCATGCGGCTGTGGGCCAAATGGCGGCGCAAGGTGCGCGAAACCAGCCAGTCGGGCCTGCCCAATTTCGTCGCGCTGGTGCAGGAAAAGGCGCTGGTCGAGCACGATATCGTGGTTGGCGTCATCGCCCGCTACGAGGAATTCCTCGCCAGCATCCCGGGCGAACTGCACGGCGAATGCGCCCGCCAGATCGCCCGCCGCTTTGCCGTGGGTTGCGGCGCGCGCACGATCTATCATGGCGAGGCCGGCTTCTTCGCCTGGTCAGAAGCTGCCCGCCCGACCGACCAGCAGCTTGAGCACCTTGAGGGGATGCGCGCCCTGTTCGCTGCGCCCTTGCTGGTGGGGGGGCATATGTTCGATACCAATGTCCACTTCGGGCTGGATCGCAATTACAAGCTCGATGGCCAGTCGCGCGTCAACACCGCGCTGGCCAGCGCCTCGGAAGCCCTGCGCGACGGGCGCCCGGTCGAACTGTTCCAGGCCGACCGGCTGGCCAATGCCGCCTGGGAACTGTCGCTGCTTGCCCGCATCGACGAGGGGATGCGCAATGGCGACATCTGGCTCGCCTACCAGCCACAGTGGGATTACCGCGAAAACCGGATCAGCGGGGCCGAGGCTCTGATCCGCTGGAACGATCCGGTGCGCGGCCCGATCCGCCCGGATGAATTCATCCTCCAGGCCGAACGCGCCGGGCGCATCGATGCCCTGACCTACTGGGTGCTGGAGCAGGCGATCGGCGCTGCCGAGGAATTCAACGCCATCGGCCGGCGCTTCCAGACCAGCATCAACCTGTCCGCCCAGCTGGTCGACAAGCCCGGGCTGGTCAGTTCCATGGCCGAGATCGTCCGCCGGCGCGGGATCGATTGCCGCCTGCTGACCGTGGAGGTGACCGAAACCGCCAGCCTCCATGACCGGCCCGCCGCGATCCGCAACCTGCGCGAATTGCAGGCCATGGGCTTCCGCCTGTCGATCGACGATTTCGGCACCGGCGAGGCTTCGCTGCTCTATCTTGCCGAACTGCCGAGCGACGAATTGAAGATCGACCGCCAGTTCGTCTCACGCATTGTTCACCATGAGCGCGAGCGGCACATCGTGCGCTCCACGGTCAAGCTGGCCCATGCCCTGGGGCAGACCGTGGTGGCCGAGGGGATCGAGGATCTCCCCACTTTCGATCTCCTGCGCAAGCTCGGCTGCGATGCTGGGCAGGGCTATTATATTGGCCGTCCCGAGACCTTCGCCCAACTGCGGTCGCGCTATACGGCCAAGGGGGGCGGACTGCGGGGAACCGCTTAATGACTTGTTAACCATCCTCCTTAGTGATAATCCCGAGTCTCCGGCATTGCTTGGAGGCTCAATTTATGGACTGGATTCTTTCCTTCCTTATGTTCTGGGGTACCTAATAAACTGATTTCCTTGCCCGTTTTGCTGGGTGAGGATTCAGGGGATTAACCTCACAAACCGTTGCTCCGATTCGCGAGAATCGGCAGATGGCGGAAAAACAGGGGAAATGGTTAACCCGCTTTCCTCACATGAACGCCCCGGCTTGCCGGGGCGTTTTCTGTTGGGTCTGGGCTGTCGGCGCTGGGGCCGCACTGGGGCGCAAGCGCGCGCCGGGGCGGGTGATCGCGCCGCAGTGTCGGGCGTCAGGTGCGGTGCTCATGCCGGCGCGCGGGTGCCCACGGCCTGGCGGCCCGCGCCACACGGGCGCAGGGCCGAGATGGCGAGGACTTCTGGGGAGTCTGGGGCTTGAGGGAATCCCCGCCGATCAGGCGGCGAGGCGCAGTTCCAGCCGGTCCCAGATCTCGACCAGCGCGGCGGTGAGATCGCGCATCATCGCTTCGCTGTGGCTGGGGCCGGGGGTGAAGCGCAGGCGTTCGCTGCCGCGCGGGACGGTCGGGAAATTGATCGGCTGGACGTAGACGCCATATTCGGCGAGCAGGATGTCGCTGATCCGCTTGGCCTTGACCGGATCGCCCACCATCAGCGGAACGATGTGGGTGACCGATGGCATGACCGGCAGCCCGGCTTGTGCAAAGCTGGACTTGAGGAAGGCTGCGGCGGCCTGCTGGCCCTCGCGCTCGGCCGAGCTTTCCTTGAGGTGGCGCACCGAGGCGAGCACGCCGGCCACCAGCACCGGCGACAGGCTGGTGGTGAAGATGAAGCCCGGCGCATAGGAGCGGATCACGTCGATGATCTTGCTGTCGGCCGCGATATAGCCGCCCATCACGCCGAAGGCCTTGCCCAGCGTGCCCTCGATCACGGTGATGCGGTGCGCGGCCTCGTCACGCTCGGAAATGCCGCCGCCGCGCTTGCCGTACATCCCGACCGCGTGGACCTCGTCGATGTAGGTGAGGGCGTTGTACTTGTCGGCGAGGTCGCAGATCGCGTGGATCGGGGCGGTGTCGCCGTCCATCGAATAGACGCTCTCGAAGGCGATCAGCTTGGGCAGGTCCGGATCGGTTTCCGCCAGGAGCTGTTCGAGGTGGGCCATGTCGTTGTGGCGCCATACCTTCTTTTCCGCGCCCGAATTGCGGATGCCCGCGATCATCGAGGCGTGGTTGAGTTCATCGGAAAAGATCACGCAGCCCGGCAGGACCTTGGCGAGCGTGGAGAGCGTGGCATCGTTCGAGACATAGCCCGAGGTGAACAGCAGGGCGCCGTCCTTGCCATGCAGGTCGGCCAGCTCCTGTTCGAGTTCGATATGATAATGCGTGTTGCCGCCGATGTTGCGCGTGCCGCCCGAGCCCGCGCCGACATTGTGCAGCGCTTCTTCCATGGCGGCGATGACCTTGGGGTGCTGGCCCATGGCGAGATAGTCGTTCGAGCACCACACAGTGATCGGCTTGGGGCCATTGTGCCCGGCAAAGCAGCGCGCGTTGGGATAGGCGCCCCGGTTTCGCAGGATGTCGATGAACACCCGATAGCGGCCTTCCGAATGCAGCCGCTCGATGGCCTGGTCGAAAATGTGCTCGTAGTTCACTCAGCCAAGTCCTCGGGCCGGCGCCAGGGCGCAATCAAAGCCGCGCCGGTCATGATCCAGAACGGCGTCGGATGCGGCCAATATAGGAATGCAGCGCGGATTTCCAGCGCGTTTCTGCGCGTTGCGGCTGGCGCGGCTAGCGCGGCTCGCGGTTGCCGATCCCGCTGGGCGCGGTCCGCTCGCCCAGCGCCATGATGTCGTTGCCGGGCACGACGAACAGGCCGGGCGCCTCGCGCCGCCACTGGCGCAGGGTGACCAGCCAGCGCATGGCCCCGGCGCGGTCCTGCCGGCCTTCGACGAGGTCGAGCAGGCGCGAGCGGGTCCGCAGTTCGGCGGCGTTGATGGCATAGGGCGCGACCGCCCCGGCGAACACATATTCGCGGCCACTGGCCAGGCGGACGTAGACCATCTGGCTGCCCGGAGTTGGCGACCGGGCCGGAATGACCACCACGCCGGGGGCCACGGCCTGCGGCGCGGCGCCGGCGATGGGGGCGCCGACCGCGAACCGGCGCCCGGCGGCGCGCATGGCGGCGCGATCCTGGGCGGCATCGAGGCGGACATGGGCCAGGGCTGGTGCGGCATTTGCCCGCCGGGCGAAATCGGCCAGTCCGCCAAGCGCGTCGGGGCTTTCGCTGGTGGCGAGAACCAGGCTGGCCTCGGCCAGATCGGCATCGACCAGTTGCTGCGCGCTTGCGTTGAACCCCTCCACCTGGAGCGCGGTGGCCAGCGGGGCGGTGGTGCCCGTATCGATCACGATCGGGCCGCGCCCGGGCACGGCGAGCCGGAAGCTGATCACGCTGTAGAGACGCCGCTTCACCCCGGCGCCGGCGGCCAGCAGGGTGCCCGGCGTGCGGTCCCAGCCGACCACGGTCGCCTCGATCGCGTCGGGGCGGGGGCCGGGGGGGGTATCGGCCAGCCGGCGCAGGTCGGCCAGGTGGATCGGCTGGGGCGGCTGATCGCGCGGCGGGTTGTCGAGCAGCAGCCAGTACCAGGGCAGGCCCAGCACCGCCGCGAGCACCAGCAGGAGCAGGTTGAGCCGATGCGTCATGCGGCCTGCATCAGAACACGGTGATCCGCTTGAGGCCGCGCGCCGCCAGGCTCGGCTCCAGCGCGCGCCACGGCTCCGGCCCGCCGGGCCGGGCGGTGAACAGCGCGAGATCGGGTTCGCGGCGCGCGAAGGCCTGGCCGTGGGTGAGGAAGGCGATGCGCCGGGCGATCCCGGCCGCGCCGTCGACGAAGCGGACCCCAGGGCCGAAAGCCTGGGCCAGTTGCGCGGAAACCAGCGGGAAATGGGTGCAGGCAAGAACCACGGTATCGATCGCCGCGCCGCCCGGCTGGCCAAGCAGCCCCGCCGCCGCGCGGGCGAAAACCGCCGGGTCGACCGGCTCGCCGCGCAGCGTGGCTTCCGCCGCGCCGACCAGTTCGGGCGCGGCATGGCGCAGCAGGGTTTTGCCCGAAGCAAACTCCGCCTCCAGCCGGTCGACATAGGCCTGGCGGATGGTCTGCGCGGTGCCGAGCAGGCCGATCACGCCGGTCTGCGTGAGCGCGGCGGCGGGCTTGATCGCGGGCACCGTGCCAACGATCGGCACTTCCAGCACATCGCGCACGGCGGCCAGCGCGATGGTGCTGGCGGTGTTGCAGGCGATGCAGACAAGGCGGGGGTGGAGCCGTTCGGTCATCCGCCCGAGCAGGCCCGAAACCCGCGCGGCGATTTCGGCCTCGCTCTTGGAGCCATAGGGCAGGCCGGCGGTATCGGCGGCATAGATCACCGGGGCTTGCGGCAGGAGGCGGCGCACCTCGTCGAGCACGGAAAGCCCGCCCACGCCCGAATCGAACAGCAGCAGCGGCGCCGCCGGATCGATGGCGGTGCCGGTTTCCCCGCCCTGTTGCTGCGCGATTTGGCCCATACCGGGGGTATCCCTATTTTTTATCTGCCCGATTGCAAGGAGCGCGGCTAAAGCACGCACAGGTTTGCGGGGGATCGTTGATGGATGCCGGCTCGACACTATTGGCCATCGTGGCGGGATACCTGCTGGGATCGATCCCCTTCGGGCTGGTCCTCACCCGGTTGACCGGGGCGGGCGATCTGCGCGCGATCGGCTCGGGCAACATCGGCGCCACCAACGTGCTGCGGACCGGGCGCAAGGGGCTGGCCGCGGCCACCCTGCTGCTCGATCTGGCCAAGGGCTTCGCGGCCGTGGCCCTGGCCCGGTGGATCGGCGGCGATGGCGCGGGCGCCTTCGGCGGGGCGGCGGCGGTGCTGGGGCACTGCTTCCCGGCGTGGTTGCGCTTCAAGGGCGGCAAGGGCGTGGCCACGCTGATGGGCGTGGCGCTGGCGCTGGGCTGGCCGATCGGCGCGGCCTATGCGGCGGTCTGGCTGGGCACGCTGGCGATCACGCGGATTTCCTCGCTCGGCGGAATGTCGGCCGCCGTGGTGGCCCCGTTTGCCGCGCTGGTCTGGGGAACGCAGTTGCAAGCCGCCGTGCTGGCCTGCCTGTGCGCGCTGGTGCTGTGGCTGCACCGCGCCAACATCGGCCGGCTGCGCGAAGGGACCGAGCCCAGGATCGGCGGCCGGAAATAGGCCGTGGCCGGGCAAGCCGCCGCGCTGGACCAGGGGGAGGCCTTTGCCCGCATCCGCCTGCTGCGTTCGCCCAATGTGGGGCCGGTCAGCTATCGCCAGCTGGTTGCCCGGTTCGGCAGCGCGGGGGCGGCGCTGGAGGCCTTGCCCGACCTTATCGGACGCGGCGGCGCGGCCTATCGCCCGGCCAGCGAGGCGCGCGTGGCCGATGAGATCGCCGCCGTGCGCCGGGCCGGCGCCCGCTACCTGTTTTCCGACACGGCCGATTATCCCGCGCTCCTGCGCGAAGCCGACGGCGCGCCGCCGATCCTGATCGCGCGCGGTCACGCGGAGCTGGCCAGCCGCCCGGCCGTGGCCATCGTGGGCGCGCGCAATGCCTCGGCCGCCGCCGTGCGGCTGGCGCGCGATTTTGGCGGGGCGCTGGCCGAGGCGGGCTATGTCGTGGTTTCCGGCCTGGCGCGCGGGATCGATGGCGCCGCCCACCAGGGCGCACTGGCTCGGGGTGCTGGCGGCGGCGGGACCATCGGCGTGATCGCCAGCGGGATCGACATTGCCTATCCCCCCGAACACGCCGCCTTGCAGGACCAGGTGGCGAGCGAAGGCCTGCTGCTGGCCGAACAACCGGCGGGCACCGAACCGCTCGCCCGCCACTTCCCCGCGCGCAACCGGATCATCGCCGGGATCGCGGCGGGGACGCTGGTTGTGGAGGCGGCGTGGAAATCGGGATCGCTCATCACCGCGCGGCTGGCGGGGGAGATGGGGCGCGAGGTGATGGCGATTCCCGGATCGCCGCTGGATTCGCGTTCGCACGGGTGCAACCAGTTGATCCGGGATGGCGCGGTGCTGTGCCAGCGGCCTGAGGATGTGATCGAATTGCTGGAGGGCTTCACCGGCCAGCCGCGTTCGACTTTCCGCGAGGAGGGGCCGGTGTTTGCGGGCGGCGAAGCGGCGGAAGCGGCCGAGCCGGCAGACGTGGCCGGCCTGCTCACCACCGCGCCGGTCAGCGTGGACGAGCTGATCCGGCAATCGGGGGAAAGCGCGGCGGCGGTGCAACTGGCCCTGCTGGAGCTGGAACTGGGCGGAAGGTTGCTGCGCCATGCCGGCGGGCGGGTGAGTTTGGCGGGGTGAGGGGTGAAATTATGGGGATTGAGTGCGCTGCCACCGTAATCCACCGTAATCCACCGTAAACCTCAAGAACGAATCTATTGTACGCTCTTTTTGGCAACAGCCTCAACGATCTGCTGCAATCGAGCATCCAGATCTTCTTCGAAGTGGATATGCTCGAGTTGCACACCGGCCAGAGTGCACAGTCTCCGCTTGGTTTCATCTCTCCGAACGGTCGCTTCGAAGGCCTCAGAACCGCCGAAAATCTCGATCGGTCGGTAATGCTGTTCCCCTTGATACTCGATCGCCAACTTTTGATTCGGCAGGTAGATGTCCAGGTGCTGTGGCGCGAGCCAGATGGGGCTGGCGTGCTGAACAATCTCGACATCAGGCAACAACGCTTTGAGCGCGAGGAATGCGCCGTGCTCAGTCTTCCACCGAATTTGCTCGAAATCCTGTTTCCAGGCGCCCTGTAGTGCAGCCGACATCGATAGTGCCATCGTCTTGAACGGAGCGGTTTGCCGCAAGTCGCCGTATCCGGCAGAGCGGCCTGCATCTCTGAACTCTGACCACTGCTGCCAGAATTCCGCGCCATGCTGCCATTTGCCGATCACCGCTTCCGCCCAGGCAGGCTGGGCGCGGATTGGCGTGAGTGGATCGGTATACTCGACATCGATATTACTGAAATCGAACGGAGAATGTGAATGCTGAAAGGCACAACACAAGAGAACCTGCGGGCTTGGTGACGAATCGGACGCCACTAATGCCTTTAGAAGCTCGCGCATCCCGCCACGCGTCAGCCACGGATGCGCTGTGTAAAAACCGACCTCCCATTCCTCTGCTTTGCCGTAGGTCGGATGTTCGCACTGCAACGCAAATAGGCAGCTCTTGAAAATCTCATATGATCCTGACTGCGTCAGCCAGAACACGATACGGTCAAGCGCATCAGGCGAGCGCGACCACTTCCAACGGCTCAAGTCCGAAATTGCCAAAGCAAGCCCGGCATCCAGATTTGAGAGGAACACATCGGCATCGTGGGCCCGATCCGTTTTCCCTTCCTCCAGAGCCCTTTGCAACGACCGCTCCTGAACGCGCGTCAATGGAGGCTTGGCCAGCTTCGCAACGTCTTTCGCATAGGCATCTGAACGGGCATGCTCGAGAAGCAGCTCCGCCTCGTCTGGTGCGAGGCCAAAGAACTTCTGCATTTCCGCACTGGCGGATTGGACGCCCGTTTTGGCGGCAGCATGCACAAAAAGCTTCATGAGAGGGGCTTTGGCTCTGCTCGATCCTCCGAAAACCACGTCTTTTCCGAATAAAGGTTCAGGAGAGCCTTCCCTGACTTGCTTCAAGGCCTCGCCCCAATCGCCCTGGGCGGCAGCCAACGCGATGAGGCGATCGCGATCTGGTCCACTGCGAAATGCCTTATAGGCTCCACCCGCCTCATTCGGGCCTTTCTCATATTCGGCTTTGGCTTCATCAAGGCGGCCCAACGCGAAGAGCGCATCGCCAACCTTCCGCCAATGGGCAAATGCGGCATAAAGAGGAATTGCCTCTTCATAGCAGCCCGCTGCCATCATGAGGTCAACCTGGTCCCGACTGCGTGCTGCTTCCCATGTTCCGGAATTCTTCAGCGCATAGATTTTTTCGGCGGGCTTGAGCCAAGTCTTCTCAAGCGCAATCGAATAGACCACGCTCTTACGAAATTCTTCGGTCCTGTAGTTCAAGATGCATTCGCCTTGGGTTTACCGTGACAGTCTTGAACTACACATCAGTGCAGAAATTTCCAAAACCTGGAATTACGGTGACAGGTGCGCAAACCCCTAAATACCTCCTCAATCCACGGCCAGGACGCGGAATACCGTGTCCCCGGGGCACCGCTGCGCTCCTGAATTGATCGAAGTCGTTGACAGGTGCAGCCTGGTCCTATCCACTCGCCCCAGTTTCGTTTCACGGGGACCTGCCATGACAACGAAGTCCAGCCTGCACCTTTCGACCCTTGCCGTTCTCGCCAGCAGCGTCGCGCTGTTGGCGGCTATGCCGGGCGCGGCGCAGCAGAAGCCAAGTTCCGGCCCCGTCGCCCGCTACGATATGCGCGCGGGCACTATCTCCGGCGCAGGGGCCGGCGGGCGCGGGGGGATGGGGGCGGCGATGATGTTTGGCGGGGGGCGGCGGTCCAACAACGTCCAGCGCGAGCTTTACCTGCGGTTGGGGTCTTCGCAGGCGGCCACGGGCAGCCCCAAGGCGGATCATTTCATGCCCGATGGGGCGCTGCTCGGCCGCTCCGTGCCGCTGGCGACCCCGCGCGAGGAGCGGGTTCCGCCTGAGGGGTTTCCCGAGGGGCAGCGGCCCAAGGGGCGGTTGCTGGTTTATTGGGGCTGCGGCGAGCACGCCGGGGCGGGGCAGCCGGTGGTTATCGATTTTGCCAGGCTGGCGGCGGGGCAGGTGCCGCCGGGGCTGTGGTCGTCCACCGTGCTGCGTGACTGGGGGCCGACCATTGCCAACAGCCGTACCTTCGGGCGCTGGCCGGCGGAGGATGGCAAGTTCGTGAAGCCGGGTTCCTCGCTGATCGGGGCGCACCGGGTGGCGGGGAACTATTCGCCGGAGATTTCCTTTACCCTCGCCAAGGACTTCATGGCGCCGCTGGCTACACGGCTGCGGTCGTTGCCTTCGGGTTCGCGGTTGCTCGCCTGGGATGCGATCCCCGATGCCACGGGCTATCTGGCGGGGCTGTTCGGCGGGTCGATGAACCAGCGCGGGGAGATGGGGGACATGGTCATGTGGTCAAGCTCCGCCACGCGGCAGTTTGGCGGGGGGCTGGAGGACTGGCTCTCGCCGGGGCAGGTGGCGGGGCTGGTGCGCGATCGCACGGTGCTGGGGCCGGAGAAGACCTCGTGTGCCATTCCGGCCGAGGTGATCCGCGATGCCGGGCAGTTCCGCATGGGCCGGTTGACCGCCTTCGGGCCGGAGGAAAGCTTTGCCTATCCGCCGCGCCCGGCCAATCCCAAGGCGGCGTGGAATGTGCAGTGGACCGCGCGGGTGCGGCACAAGTCGTCCACGAGCTGGATGGATATGCCTGGGATGGGCGGCATGGGCGGCATGGGGCAGGGCGGCGACGATCCGCGCGGCCAGCCGCAGGAGCGGCCCCGGCGCGGGCTGGGCGGGATGCTGGGCGGCGGGCTGGGGTTCTGATCGGCGGAACCTGAGCCCCCACGCCAACCCCTCCCCCACGGGGAGGGGCTTCGGGACGGCGCAGGTTGCGGCCGGGGCTTGACGGCACCGGGCGGCGGCACCCACCATCGCGCACGTACACACGTAAGGACGCCTCAGCCCGCCATGCAACTTGTCATCGTTGAATCCCCGGCCAAGGCCAAGACCATCGAGAAGTATCTCGGCAAGGACTACAAGGTCCTCGCCTCCTACGGCCACGTGCGCGACCTGCCGGCCAAGGACGGGTCGGTGCGGCCCGACGAGGACTTCGCGATGGACTGGGAGCTCTATGGCGACAAGCAGAGCCGCGTGCGCGACATCACGGACCTGGCCAAGCAGGCCGACCGCCTGATCCTGGCGACCGACCCTGACCGCGAGGGTGAGGCGATTTCGTGGCACGTGCGCGAGCTCTTGGCCAAGCGCAAGGCGCTGCCCAAGGAGGTGGAGCGGGTCACCTTCAACGCGATCACCAAGGACACGATCCTGGCCGCGATGAAGGCGCCACGCGAACTGGACCAGGATCTGATCGACGCCTACCTGGCCCGCCGCGCGCTGGATTACCTGTTCGGCTTCACGCTTTCGCCGGTGCTGTGGCGCAAGCTGCCCGGCGCCAAGAGCGCAGGCCGCGTGCAATCGGTGGCGCTCAGGCTGATCGTCCAGCGCGACCGCGAGATCGAGGCCTTCAAGCCGCAGGAATACTGGTCGGTCGTCGCCCGGATGGAGCAGGGTGGGACCGAGTTCAAGGCGCGGCTGGTGCGGTTCGACGGGCAGAAGCTCGATCGGCTGAGCCTGGGCGAGGAAGGCATCGCCCTGCGCGCCAAGGCGCTGGTGGAAAGCGCCACCTTCCGGGTGGAGGAGGTGGAAACCAAGCCCACCCGGCGCAATCCCTGGCCGCCGTTCACCACTTCCACCCTCCAGCAGGAAGCGGCCCGCAAGCTGGGCTTCTCCGCCAGCCACACCATGCGCGTGGCCCAGACCCTGTATGAGGCCGGGGCCATCACCTATATGCGGACCGACGGCGTGCAGATGGACCCTTCGGCCATCTCGGCTGCCCGCGCCGCCATTTCCGATCGTTTTTCCGGCCACTTCCTGCCCGAAAAGCCCCGGCACTATGAAACCAAGGCCAAGAACGCGCAGGAAGCCCACGAGGCGATCCGGCCGACCGATTTCGGCAAGGACCGTTATGGGGCGGGTGACGAGGCGCGGCTTTATGACCTGATCTACAAGCGGGCCATGGCCAGCCAGATGGCTTCGGCCAATATCGAGCGCACCACGGTCACCTTGCGCGAAGGCACCGGGAACCATGAGCTGCGCGCCACCGGCCAGGTGGTGAAGTTCCCCGGCTTCCTTGCGGTCTACGAGGAATCGCTCGACCAGAAGGCCGAGGGCGACGAGGACGAGAGCGGCCTCCTGCCGGCGATGAGCGCGGGCGATTGCCCGGCCAGGAAGGGCGTGGACGCTACCCAGCACTTCACCCAGCCGCCGCCGCGCTATTCCGAGGCCAGCCTCGTCAAGCGGCTGGAGGAGCTGGGGATCGGCCGGCCTTCCACCTATGCCGCCACGCTCCAGGTGCTGAAGGACCGCAGCTATGTTCGCACCGAGAAGAACCGCTTCTTTGCGGAGGAAAGCGGGCGCCTGCTGACCGCCTTTCTCGAACGCTTCTTCGAGCGCTATGTCGCCTATGATTTCACCGCCGGCATGGAGGAGGAGCTCGACGACGTTTCGGGCGGGCGCGAACAGTGGAAGACCCTGCTCGCCAAGTTCTGGAAGGACTTCAAGCCCAAGTCCGACGAGGTGATGGAGCGCAAGCCTTCGGAAGTGACCGAGGCGCTCGACGAGTTCCTTTCGGACTACCTGTTCCCCGACAAGGCCGATGGCACCGATCCGCGCCAATGCCCCAAGTGCGGTGCGGGCCGACTGGCGCTGCGCGGCGGCAAGTATGGCGCTTTCGTGGCCTGTTCCAACTATCCGGAATGCAAGTTCACCCGCAAGTTCGCCCAGCCGGGCGGCAGCGAAGGCGGGGACGACGAAGGTCTGGGCAAGGATCCGGTGAGCGGGCTTGAAGTTACCCGCCGGACCGGGCGCTTCGGCCCCTATATCCAGCTGGGCGAAGGCAAGGAGGCCAAGCGCGCCTCGATCCCCAAGGACATCCCCGAGCTGGACCTGGACTGGGCGCTCAAGCTGCTCTCGCTCCCGCGCGAGGTGGGCCTCCATCCCGAAACCCAGCTGCCGATCACCGCCTCGATCGGGCGCTATGGGCCTTACCTGGTCCATGACAACAAGTATGCCCGCCTGAAGGCCACCGCCGAGGTGTTCGAGACGGGGATGAACGCCGCCGTGGTCAAGCTGGCGGAAGCGGCGGCCAATGCCGGCGGGCGCGGCGGGCGGCAGGCGGCTGAACCGCTCAAGGTCTTCGGCAAGCATCCGACCTCTGGCGGGGACATCAAGCTGATGGCCGGGCGCTACGGGCCTTACGTAACCGACGGCACGACCAACGCCACCCTCCCGCGCGACAAGAAGCCCGAAGACCTGACCGAGGCCGAAGCCGTGGTCCTGATCGACGAGCGCGCGGCCAAGGGGCCGGCCAAGGGCAGGAAGAAGGCTGCGGCGAAGAAGACGCCCGCGAAGAAGGCTCCGGCCAAGAAGGCTGCGGCGAAGAAGACGCCCGCGAAGAAGGCTCCGGCCAAGAAGGCTGCGGCGAAGAAGCCGGCCGCGAAGAAGGCGCCGGCCAAGGCGAAGGCGGCGGCGGAATGAGCGACAAGTTCGCCCGCCACAAGCAGCCGTGGAAGCCCGACGAGTTGCAGAAGCTCCAGGTCCTTGCCGGAAAGGGCAAAGGCCTGAAGGAGATCGCCAAGGCGCTCAACCGGACGGAGGAGAGCACCAAGGACGCGGCGCGGCAATATGGGTTCAATATTGCCAAGCTGCGGTAGCGGTCATCCCCGCTCACCCTGAGCCTGTCGAAGGGGGAGCGGATATTACGTATGCGGCAGTGCCTGCCTGGAATTAGATGACATGAGATTGAAGCGCCGGTCTCCCCTCCCCATTGGGGAGGGGCTGGGGGTGGGGGTACGGCGCTGGCGTGGAACCCCCATCCCAACCCTTCCCCAACGGGGAAGGGCTTTGCGCTTCAACGCAATGTCATCCCGCTCTACCCCGCCTTCCTTGCAAACCAGATCGTGTGCCTTGGCCCCTTGCCGTTGGAGCGTGCGCGCACGGTGATGTCTTCCACTTCGAAGCCGGCGCGTTCCAGCCGGCGGGTGAAGGCGGGATCGGCATAGGCCGACCAGACGGCGAGAATGCCGCCGGGGCGCAGGGCGTTCATCGCCGCGCGCAGGCCCGACTTGCTGTAGAGGCCGTTGTTGTCGGCCCGCACCAGGCCATCGGGGCCATTGTCGACATCGAGCAGGATCGCGTCGTATTCGCCGCGCGCGCCGTCGATGGCGAAGGCGACATCGCCCATCATCAGGCGCACGCGCTTGTCATCGAGGCAGCCGGCGGCAAGGTCCGCCATCGGCCCGCGCGCCCATGCGATGATCTCGGGGACCAGTTCGCACACGATCAGTTCGGCGTTCGGCCCGGTGGCGGCCTGGGCCGCGCGCAGGGTGAAGCCCATGCCGTAGCCGCCGATCAGCATACAGGGCGCCTTTTGGCGAGCCGGGGCGAGCCGGGCCAGGGTCTGTTCGGCGAGCGCGATCTCCGAGCCGCTCATCCGGCTGCTCATCAGTTCGTTGCCGCCCAGCACGATCATGAAATCGCGATCATGGCGGAACAGGCGCAGTTCCTCGCCCCCCGGCACCTGCGCGGTGCCCAGCAGTTCGCGCGCGATCATCGGTTGGTCTCCAGCATCTGTTCGAGCCTTTCGGCAATCGCCGCATGGGCCGCGATCATCGGGTGCATCGCAATTCCGCCCGGCCGCAGGCTCGCGCCTTCGCTCCACGGCTGGGGCGCGCAGGCATCGTGGCCACGGGTGAGGGCCGAGGCAGCAAGCAGCCGCGCCCCGCTGCGGCGCGCGGCCTCGGCGGTAACCCGCGCGAGGCGAGCAGCGGCCGCGCGGCCCGCCTCGGCTTGCGGTTCGGCAATGCCCAGGGCCGCGCAGGTGCCCTGTGGCGGGACCACGACGGGATAGTCGACGAATACCACCACGGCCCGCGGGGCGCGTCGCCGCGCTTCGTGGCCGATCCGCTGCATAGCCCGGGCAAGCGCGGTCCATTCCGCCGGAGTGGGCGCGGCATGGGGCGGACAGCGCGGCGGCGCATCGGCGCGCGCCGCGCAAACGCTGGCGAACAGGTTGCTGACGAAGCGCACGTCATTGCCACCCACGGTGATCGTCACCAGCCGGGTGTCGGGCGTGATGGCGTCGATCTGGGGCGCAAGTTCGTTCCACGGGCCGAGCAGGTGGGCCGTGGTCGCCCCGCTGCAACTGGCATCGACCAGCTTGAGCCGCAGCCGGGCGGCAAGCACCCGCGCATAGCTGAGCGAGCCGCGCCCGCAGCGTGCCGGCTCACCGGGGACCGGCTCGCCCACCCCGGGGCCGGCGGCATAGGAGCTGCCGAGCGCCACGTAGCGCGCGCCTTCGGGCAAGGGCCGGGCCAGGGCTCCACCGGTGAGGGCCAGGGCGCTGGCTGTCGCCAGAGCCGTTGTTGCGAGTCTCATGGTCATCTCCCGGATCACACGAAGCTGTAGGGGTCGACATCGACCGCGACCCGCACGCCCGGCGGGAAGGTGAGCCCGCCCAGCCATTCGCGGATGATCGCCTGCACTTGCACCGAACGCCGCGCGTTGACCAGCAGGCGATAGCGGTGCCGGCCGCGCAGCAGGGCCATGGGGGCGGGCGCGGGGCCAAGCACCATCAGATCGGGCAGGCGGGGGGCGCAGCCGCCGATGGCCCGGGCGGCGTCGCGGGCCTCGGCCTCGTCCTCGCTCGAAACGATGATCGCGGCCCAGCGGCCGAACGGCGGCGCGCCGGCATCGCGGCGGCTTTCGGCCTCGGCCTGGTAGAAGGCATCGCGGTCGCCGCTGGCCAGGGCAGCGATGACCGGGGCTTCGGGGTGGCGGGTCTGGATCAGCACTTCGCCGGGCTTTTCCCCGCGCCCCGCGCGGCCCGCCACCTGGGCGATCTGCTGGTAGGTGCGTTCGCCCGCGCGCAGATCGCCACCTTCGAGGCCAAGGTCGGCATCGATCACGCCCACCAGGGTGAGCTCGGGGAAGTGATAGCCCTTGGTGACCAGCTGCGTGCCGACGATGACATCGACCATGCCGGCCTCCACGGTCTCCACGAATTCACCGATCTTGCCCGGCGAATTGAGCGTATCGGAGGTGACCACGGCGAGGCGGGCCTCGGGAAAGCGTTCGGCCACTTCATCGGCGATCCGCTCCACCCCCGGTCCGCAGGCGACCATGCAATCGGGCGTGGCGCATTCCGGGCAGGCCTCGGGCGTGGGCACCTCGTGGCCGCAGTGGTGGCAGGCGAGCCGGCGCGAGAGCCGGTGCTCGACCAGCCAGGCGGTGCAATTGGGGCACTGGAAGCGGTAGCCGCAATGGCGGCACAAGGTGAGCGGGGCATAGCCGCGCCGGTTGAGGAACAGGAGCGATTGCTCGCCGCGCAGCAGCCGGTCCTTGAGCGCTTTCACCAGCGGGGGCGAGAGCCAGTGCTGGCGTTCGGGCTGGGCCACGCGCAGGTCAACCACCTCGATCGCCGGTAGCTGTGCCCCGCCGAACCGCGCGGCCAGCGCGATCCGCCGGTAGACCCCGGCTTCGGCCAGTTGCATCGATTCCAGCGCCGGTGTGGCGCTGGCGAGGATCACCGGAATGCCTTCGAACCTGGCGCGGATCACCGCCACGTCGCGCGCGTTGTAGCGCACCCCGTCGTCCTGCTTGAAGGAGACTTCGTGGGCTTCATCGACTACGATCAGCCCCAGCCGCGCATAGGGCAGGAACAGGGCCGAACGCGCGCCGACCACGACCTGCGCTCCGCCATGATCGCCCCCGCGCACGATCGCCCGCCAGGCGCGCCGGCGCTCGCTGGCCTTGAGGTTGGAGTGCCACAGCACCGGGGGCACGCCGAAGCGGGCCTCGAAGCGGCGCAGGAAGTTCTGGGTCAGCGCGATTTCGGGCAGCAGCACCAGCACCTGCCGGCCCGTGGCGATGGCCGCGGCGATCCCTTCGAAATAGCACTCGGTCTTGCCCGAGCCGGTCACGCCATCGAGCAGGAACGGCTGGAAGGTGCCAGCCTGAACCGCTTCCACGAACAGGTCGGCGGCTTCCTGCTGGTCGGCGGAAAGGTCGGGCTGGGCATGGGCGGGATCGGCCGGGGGGAAGGGGCGGTCGGTATCCACGGTCACCGGCTCCAGCGCGCCGGCGCCCACCAGCCCGCGCAGCACCGCCTCCGACACGCCCGCCCGCTCGGCCAGTTCGCGCAAGGAGCCCTGCTCGTCGTGAAGCGCATCGAGCGCGACCGCGCGCTGGGGGGTGAGCCGGGCGGGAACCTCGCCGGTCAGCCGGTATTCGGTGGTGGTCGCCCCGCCGCGCAGCGCCGCGAGCGAGCCCAGCGCCATGCGTGCCACCCCGGCCAGCGAGGCGCAGTAATAGTCGGCGGTCCATTCGATCAGGCGGCGCAAGGGGGCGGCCAGCGGCGGCACCGGCAGCGCTTCCAGGAGCGGGCGCAGGCGCGCGTCGGGCACTTCGGTGGCGGGCAGGCGTTCGGCCTCCCACACGATCCCCAGCACCTGGCGCGGCCCCAGTGGCGCGATCACCAGACTGCCCGGCTCCACGGCCATGCCTGCTGGGACGCGGTAATCCAGCGGGCCGAGGGCGGCGTTGAGGACAAGCAGGCGGACGCGGCGCATGGGGGCGCTATATGGGGCGCGGGCGGGCTGCACTAGTCCCCGCCTTGGCCCTTCGCTTTGGCCCCCGCTTTGGCCCCTCAGCCTTGGGGCTGGCCCCACCCCGGTGCAGACCCTATAGGCAAGGGGAATCATTGCCCGGAGCATTCCCGTGAAGTTCTTCGCCGACACCGCTGAAATCGCCGACATCAAGGACCTGGCCGCCACCGGCCTGCTCGATGGCGTGACCACCAACCCCTCGCTCATCGCCAAGTCGGGGCGCGACTTTATCGAGGTAACCCGCGAGATCTGCGGCCTGGTCGATGGCCCGGTCAGCGCCGAAGTGGTCGCGCTTGACCATGCCGGCATGATGCGCGAGGCCGAAGTGCTCCGCAAGATCGCCGACAACGTGTGCATCAAGGTGCCGCTCACCATCGATGGTCTCAAGACCTGCAAGGCGCTGACCGGCGAGGGCACCATGGTCAACGTCACCCTGTGCTTCTCGGCCGCCCAGGCGCTGCTGGCCGCCAAGGCCGGGGCAACCTTCGTCTCGCCCTTCGTGGGCCGGCACGACGACAACGGCTTCGACGGGATGCAGCTCATCTCCGACATCCGGCTGATCTACGACAACTATGCCTTCGCCACGGAAATCCTGGTGGCCTCGGTGCGCCACGGCATCCACGTGCTCGAAGCCGCGAAGATCGGCGCCGACGTGATGACCGCGCCGCCGGCGGTCATCAAGGGGCTGGTCAAGCACGTGCTCACCGACAAGGGCATCGAGGGCTTCCTCGCCGACTGGGCGAAGACCGGCCAGTCGATCTGAGGGGCTGCGCGAGCACCCTTCGACAGGCTCAGGGTGAACGGACTTCGACAGGCTCAGGGTGGGCGGTGTTGGGGGACTTGAACTTTTGTCCGCTCGGGCTGAGCTTGTCGAAGCCCCATGTCCCGAGGGACGTTTGACTGAGTATAATGGCTGACGAATCCCCCCTCGACCGTTTCCGCTCCGCGCTGACCGGCGCCAGCCGCGCCATCGCGGCCGACGCCGAGGTGGACGTGGTGTGGACCGGCGACAGTCCGGCGCTCACCGGCCAGTCGCTGCGGGTGCCGATGCCGGCCCGCTCGCTCCCGCCCGAGCAGGCCGCGCTCGCCCGCGGGTTCGCCGATAGCTTCGCCCTGCGCCTCAGGCACCACAACGAAGCGCTCCATGCCCGCCACGCGCCGGCCGAGCCGGTGGCACGGGCCTGTTTCGACGCGGTGGAAACGGCGCGCTACGAGGCGCTGGGCGCGCGCGACTTCGCCGGAATGCGCGGCAATCTCGATGCCGCCACCGAATTGCGGACCGCTTCCGATCCGATCGCCCGCGCCGCCAGCGCCGAGGAGGTGCCGCTGGCCTCCGCGCTCGGCCTGCTGCTGCGCGAGCGGTTGACCGGGCAGGCCGTGCCAGCCTCGGCCCGCGCCGGGGTGGACCTGGTGCGCGGCTGGATCGACAGCCGGGCCGGCGGCGATTTCGACGCGCTGGCCCACTCGCTGGAGGATCAGCAGGCCTTCCAGAGCCGGGCGCTGGATATGCTCCAGCATCTCGAACTGACCCGGACCGAGGTGGACCAGCCGGAGCCGACCGAGCCGGAAGACCAGGACGGCGAGGAGGAAACCCCCGACGAGGAACGCGGCAACGAGAGCGGCGAGGATGACCAGCCGGCCGAATCCGCCCCCAAGCCCGCCGCCGGCGAGGACGAGGGCGAGGAGCAGAACCAGAGCGAGACCGACAACAGCGACGACGACGCCGACGACGGTGACGAGGGCGAGGAGGGGATGCTCCCGGTCCGCCCGAACCGTCCGTGGACCGACCTGCCGTCCGATTTCGACTACAAGGTGTTCACCGACAGGTTCGACGAGGTGATCTCGGCCACCGAGCTGTGCGACGACGAGGAACTGGGCCGCCTGCGCGCCTATCTCGACGCCCAGCTCAAGGGCTTGCAGGGCGTGGTCACGCGGCTGGCCAACCGGCTCCAGCGCCGGCTGATGGCCCAGCAGAACCGGTCGTGGGATTTCGACCAGGAGGAAGGCCTGCTCGATGCCGCGCGGCTGGCCCGCGTGGTCATCACGCCGGGCCATTCGCTGTCCTACAAGATCGAGCGCGACACCGAGTTCAAGGATACGGTGGTCACGCTCCTGATCGACAATTCCGGCTCGATGCGCGGCCGGCCGATCTCGATCGCGGCGATCAGCGCCGACGTTCTCGCGCGCACGCTGGAGCGCTGCGGGGTCAAGACCGAGATCCTCGGCTTCACCACCCGCGCTTGGAAGGGCGGGCAGAGCCGCGATACCTGGCTTTCGGCCGGCAAGCCGCCCCAGCCGGGCCGCCTCAACGACCTGCGCCACATCGTCTACAAGCAGGCGGACGAGCCGTGGCGCCGCGCCCGCAAGAGCCTGGGCCTGATGATGCGCGAAGGGCTGCTCAAGGAAAACATCGACGGCGAGGCGCTGCTCTGGGCGCATTCGCGCCTGCTCGCCCGCCCGGAAGACCGCCGCATCCTGATGGTCATCTCCGATGGCGCCCCGGTTGATGATTCCACGCTCAGCGTGAACTCATCGGGCTATCTCGAGCAGCACCTGAGGAAAGTGATCGACTGGATCGAGAAGCAATCGCCGGTCCAGCTCGTGGCCATCGGCATCGGCCACGATGTCACCCGCTACTATCGCCGCGCGGTGACCATCATGGATGCCGAGCAACTGGGCGGCACGATCATCGAGCAACTCGCCGGCCTGTTCGAGGAAGAGTGAGGGGAAACGCCAAGCCATGAACGTCACCGAAGCCGTTCGCAGCCGCCGTTCCGTGCGCGCCTTTACCGGCCAGCCGGTGCCGTTCGAGACTATCCGCGATCTCCTGGAGGGCGCCCGCTGGGCGCCATCGGGGTGCAATTTCCAGCCGTGGGAGGCCACCGTGCTGACCGGCGAGGCGCTCGCCGCGCTTCAGGCCAAGCTGCTCGCCGCCGCGCCCGACGATCCGCTCGAATACCGCTTCGATGCGCCCAATGCCTCGCCCCGCCACCTCGCGCGGCTCCAGGAACTGGGCGGGCAGATGTATGGCGCGATGGCCGTGGGCCGCGGCGATGCCGATGGCCGGGCCGATTTCGCCCGCCAGAACGCGCGCTCGTTCGGCGCGCCGGTCCTGCTGCTGGCGCATTTCCCCAAGCTGATGGGGCCGCCGCAGTGGTCGGACGTGGGGATGTGGCTGCAGACCATCATGCTGCTGGCGCGCGAGGCCGGGCTGGACACCTGCCCGCAGGAATACATGGGAATGTATGGCCGCACCATCAAGGCGCACCTCGGCCTGTCCGACGATGCCTTGCTGTTCTGCGGCCTCGCCCTGGGCTACCGCGACGCGGACGCGCCGGTGAACCAGTTCGAGCGCAGCCGCGTGGCCCTGGCCGACCAGGTGACCTTCGCCGGCTTCGAGACGGTGCCCGCCTGAACCGGCCCTGTTGACGGAGGCGGCAAAGCGCCGCAAGGCGCTGCGCGCCATGACCGACACCAGCCCCCCGCTCGTCCTGTTCAACAGCCTCACGCGCCAGATGGAGCCATTCCAGCCGGTCCACCCCGGGGAAGCGCGGGTCTATTCGTGCGGACCCACGGTCTACAACTACCCGCACATCGGCAATATGCGCGCCTATGTGTTCGCCGATGTGCTGGGCCGCACGCTGAGCTTCAAGGGCTACAAGCTCACCCACGTGATCAACATCACCGATGTGGGCCACCTCACCGACGATGCCGATGCCGGCGAGGACAAGATGGAGAAGATGGCCCGGGCCGAGGCGCGCTCGATCTGGGACATCGCCGAACACTACAAGCAGGCCTACTGGGCCGATGTGCAGGCGCTGGGCATCCGCCAGCCGGCGCGGTGGACCGTGGCGACCGACTATGTGCCCCAGATGCTGGACTTTGCGAAGAAGATCGCTCCCGCCCACTGCTACGAGCTGGACAGCGGCCTCTATTTCGACGTCTCCACCGTGGCCGACTATGGCCGGCTCGCCCGCGCCCAGACCGAGGAAGGAGAGGGCCGGATCGAGGCCGTGGAAGGCAAGCGCAATGCCGCCGACTTCGCGATCTGGCGCAAGACCCCGCCGGGCGAGAAGCGCCAGATGGAATGGGACAGCCCGTGGGGCCGGGGCGCGCCGGGCTGGCACCTGGAATGCTCGGTGATGAGCGGCGAGGTGCTGGGCTTCCCGTTCGACATCCACACCGGCGGGATCGATCACCGCGAGATTCACCACCCCAACGAGATCGCCCAGAACCAGGCCTTCTGCTGCACCGATGGCCTTGACCTTGCGGCCAACAGCGGCGCGCGCCTGTGGATGCACAACAATTTCCTGGTTGAGCGCAGTGGCAAGATGAGCAAGTCCTCGGGCGAGTTCCTGCGGCTGCAACTCTTGATCGACAAGGGCTTCCACCCGCTCGCCTACCGCCTGATGTGCCTCCAGGCGCATTACCGCAGCGAGCTGGAATTTTCCTGGGAAGGCCTCGCCGCCGCGCTCACCCGGCTGAAGCGCATGGTGATGCAGGTCGATGCCCTGAAGGCGCGCGCCGATGCCCCGGCGGGGGCCGCATCGGGCAAGTTCCAGCCCTTCCTCGAACGGTTCGACGCCGCGATCTCCGACGATCTCAACACCGCCGTGGCGCTCACCGTGCTGGATGAGGTCGTGGCGCTCAAGAAGGCCGATCCGGCCGAAAAGCTCGCCACGATTGCCGCGATCGACGCCGTTCTCGGCCTGAACCTGCTGGGCCTCGCCCGCGCCGACCTGCGCCTGCGCCCCAAGGCCGCGACCATCACCGAAGCCGAAATCGAAGCCGCGCTCGCCGCCCGCAAGGAGGCCCGCGCGGCCAAGGACTTCGCCCGCTCCGACGCCCTGCGCGACGAACTGGCCGGGCAGGGCGTGGAGGTGATGGACGGCGATCCGCTCGGCTGGGAGTGGGCGCTGGGCTGAAAGCCGCCGGCCGCTCGTCTCTGCGCGGAACCCGGCTCGGGCCTTACAGGTCCTCGAGCAGCAGGATCTCGATCTCCATGGTCAGCTGCGCGGTCGGCACGTGCTGGTGGCTGACTTCGCGGACCTGGGCATCGGCGACGATGTGGCCGGGAATGTCGAATTCGTGGTCGGCCAGTTCGGCGATCACCCGTTCGGCCGCGGCGATCGCGTCGGCGCCGGCGAAGGCGAGGGCCAGGGTGTGGCGCGCGCCCGAGAAGGTCACGCTGGCCCAGGGCCGTTCATCATGGCGCAGCAGGTCGCCGTGGCCGCCGGCCAGCTTGAGCACCTGGCCCAGCAGGCGCATCCAGTTGCCGCGCGGGTGGGGGCGCGGCCGGTTGCGGTCGTGGTGTGGGCGGATCGCCGCCTTGCGTTCGAGAATGGCGCGACGCTCATGCAGCATGGGGGTTCCTCCTGAATTCGTTCATGAAATGTTCCACACGTTTCGCGGTATGGGTGCGGGGCGTGCGGCCGTTGCGGAGATCCTGCACGAAGCGCGGATCGTGGGTGGCGAGGCGTCCGAACTTGGTCCACGGCATTCCTGTTTCCCGCAGGAACCGTTCGATCTTGGTGAGCAGCATTGTGTTTCCGGCTCCGACTCGGTCTCGTTGAAACGATTACATCACGGTGGAAATCCTACTTGTCTAGGAAAAATACTTCGCCTATGCAGGATTCATGGTTACCACCGATCCCCGCGCCCGCCTGCTTGCCCTTGCCACCGAACAGGGGGTGAGCCTTGCCGCGCTGTCGGCCCTGATTGGCCGCAATTCCACGTATCTCCAGCAATTTGTCCGCAAGGGCAGCCCGCGCAAGCTGGAGGAGCAGGACCGCCGCCGCCTGGCCGAATTCCTTGGCGTGGCGGAGGGGGATCTGGGCGCGCCGGAGTATAATTCCTCCGCATCTGTCAGCAACTTGGCTGGTAAACGCGGCGTCAGCCCTGTCTGGCTGGATATTCCGCGCCTCGCGGTCGAAGCCTCGGCCGGGCCGGGCGCCTTTCCCGGCGCCGACGAGGCGGTGGGCGCCCTGCGCTTTTCCGCCCGGTGGCTGCGCCAGCAGGGATTCGAGCCGGGCCAGCTCAGCGCGATTCTCGTCGCGGGCGATTCGATGGAGCCGCTGCTGCGCGATGGCGACGAGATCCTCGTCGATCGCACCCCGCGCCCCTTGCGCGATGGGGTCCACGTCGTGCGGGTGGGCGACAGCCTGATGGTCAAGCGCGTGCAGACCGGCGTTCCCGGCCGCGTCGTGCTGGAAAGCCAGAACCCGGCCTACCGCCCGATCGAACTGGCGCCCGACGAGGTCGAGATCGTGGGCCGGGTGGTGTGGAAGAGCGGGCGGCTGTGAGCCATTGATTCCCGCCGCCGGAGCCGCCATCTGCTGGCTCCATGACCGAAACCCTTCCGCTGCGCGCCGCGATCGTCCCCGTCACGGCCTTTGAACAGAACTGCTCGTTCCTGTGGTGCACCGCCACGATGCGCGGCGTGCTCGTCGATCCGGGCGGTGACCTGCCGCGCCTGAAGGAGGGAATCGCGAAGGCCGGGATCACGGTGGAGAAGATTCTCGTCACCCACGGCCACATGGACCATTGCGGCATGGCCGGCGTTCTGGCGCAGGACCTGGGCGTGCCGATCGAAGGCCCGCACGAGGACGATCGCTTCTGGATCGAGAAGCTCGACGATCCGGCCTCGCGCTATGGCATGGAAGGCCACAGCTTCGAGCCGGATCGCTGGCTCAAGGATGGCGACAAGGTCCGCTTCGGCCAGATCGAGCTCGACGTGATCCATTGCCCCGGCCACACGCCGGGCCACGTGGTGTTCCACCACGCCCCCTCGCACCTCGCGGTGGTGGGCGATGTCCTGTTTGCCGGCTCGATCGGGCGCACCGATTTCCCGCGCGGCAACCACGAAGACCTGATCCGCTCGATCACCGAAAAGCTCTGGCCGCTGGGCGACGAGACGACCTTCATCCCCGGCCACGGCCCCACCGGCACCTTCGGCCACGAACGCCGCACCAACCCCTTCGTGGCCGACCGCAACTTCGGATAGGCGCGGGCGTCGTCCCGGGGCGCCTGAAGCCTGTTTCAGCCTGGCTGAAACAGGTGCGGCACCAGCCCGCTCCCGTCTCGTTTGCACCTGAACATCCGGGGGATGTTCAGGTGGTAGAGGGCCGGCCACCCATAGAATACCTTGCCATGGGTGGCCGGGTGGGGGAGCGGGCTGGTGCCGTTTCCACGTCAGTGGAACAAGCTCGCGTCCGTTACATCTGCCCCAGCGCGATCAGCACGGCGACCACGGCCAGGCCGATCGCGGTCAGCATGGTGGTCATCGTGCCGAGGCCGCGGCCCCATTGCAGCGAGCCGCCGTCCATCCCCAGGCCATGCAGCACCCGGCCGAGCATGAAGGCGGCGCCCACCGGGGCCAGCCACTGGCCGCCCTTCTGCGCGGCCTCGATCAGGCCGATCAGGATGAGCACCAGCGGCACGTTCTCGGCAAAGTTCAGCTGCGCGCGCATCCGGCGCTCGATCGCCTCGTGCCCGCCGGTGCCGACCGAGACCTTGTGCCGATGGCGCAACTGGCCGATGCGGATGCCCAGCCAGAAGTTGATGATCGCCGCGGCCGCGGCAAGGCTCAGTGTGGTTTGCAGCAACATGGTTCATCCCCCCGTTGAATTGCTTCGCGTGCTAGCCCGGCAATGCTTGCAACGCACGACAAAATCGCTATAGGCGCGCCTTCGCTCCGCAGCCCCGCACTGGCAGGCCGCGGTCCTCGACAGATTGTAGAATTCAGGAACAGGTGCCGAAATGGCTGTCCCCAAGAGAAAAACGTCCCCGTCCCGCCGGGGTATGCGCCGCAGCCACGACGCGCTGACTGTCGACGCTTTCCACGAATGCTCGAACTGCGGCGAACTGAAGCGCCCGCACAACCTGTGCAACGCCTGCGGTCACTACAACGGTCGCGAGATCGTCGCTGTCGGCCTCTGAGCCGTAACCGCAGGGGTTTGGGGGGATGAACCTGCCGCGTATCGCCGTCGATGCGATGGGCGGGGATGTGGGCGTGCGCGTCATGGTCGAAGGCGCGGCGCTTGCCCGCCGGCGGCATGACCGGTTCAAGTTCCTGCTGGTCGGTGACGAGCCGCAGATTCGCGCCGCGCTCGAGAATCATCCCAACCTCAAGGCCGCGTCGGAAGTCCTCCACGCGCCTGACACGATCAGCGGCGAGGACAAGCCGAGCCAGGCCTTGCGCCGCGCCAAGACCACGTCGATGGGCATGGCCGTCGATGCGGTGAAGCGCGGCGAGGCCGGGGCGGCGGTGTCCGCCGGCAATACCGGCGCGCTGATGGCGATCAGCAAGCTGGCGCTGCGGACGCTCCCGGGGATTGACCGGCCGGCGCTGGCCGCGCTGCTGCCCACGCTCGGCGACAATGACCTGATCATGCTCGATCTGGGCGCCAATACCGAGTGTGATGCCCGCAACCTCGTCCAGTTCGCGATCATGGGTGCGGCCTATTCGCGCATCGTCACAGGCCTCGAATCGCCGCGGGTGAAGCTGCTCAACATCGGCACCGAGGACAACAAGGGCACCGACGACCTCAAGCTGGCCGCCACCGAGCTGAAGGCCGCGGCCGACAAGCTGGCGATGAGCTTCGAGGGCTTCACCGAGGCCGACAAGATCTGCCGCGGCGATGTCGACGTTGCCGTGACCGACGGCTTTTCCGGCAATATCGCGCTCAAGGCGGTGGAAGGCACGGCGCGTTTCGTGGCCGACCTGCTGCGCCGGTCCTTCGCCTCGTCGCTGCGCTCGAAGATCGGCTTCCTGATCTCGCGCCCCGCCACCGAGCTGCTCAAGCACCATCTCGATCCCAACAACCACAACGGCGCGGTCTTCCTCGGCCTCAACGGGGTCGTGGTGAAAAGCCATGGCAGCGCCAACGCCGTGGGCGTCGCCAATGCCGTGGCCGTGGCCGCGCGCCTGCTGGAAGAAGACCTGACCCAGCGCATCCACGCCGACCTTGCCCGCGTGGGGGCCGATGGCCTGCTCCGCTCGGCCCGCAACGGCAGCAAGAAGCGCGAAGGAAATCCCGAATGACCCGTCGCTCGGTGGTGATCGGAACCGGCTCGGCCCTGCCGCGGCGCTGCGTGACCAACGCCGAAATGGCGGCCATGGTCGACACGACGGATGAGTGGATCGTCGAGCGCACCGGCATCCGCCAGCGCTACATCGCGGGCGAGGGGGAAACCACCAGCTCGCTGGGCACCCAGGCGGCCCGCGCGGCCTGCGCGGCGGCCGGCGTCGATCCGGCCAGCGTCGACCTGATCGTGCTGGCCACGGCCACGCCCGACCAGACCTTCCCGGCCACGGCCACGATCGTCCAGGACGCGCTGGGCGCCAATGGCGGCATCGCCTTCGACGTGGCGGCGGTCTGCTCGGGCTTCCTCTATGCGGTGGGCGTGGCCGATTCGATGCTGCGCTCGGGCATGGCCCGGCGCGCGCTGGTGATCGGCGCGGAAACCTTCAGCCGCATCCTCGACTGGGAAGACCGCACCACCTGCGTCCTGTTCGGCGACGGTGCCGGCGCGATCCTGCTGGAAGCGCGCGAGGTTGACGAGGCCCACGGCCCCGGCATTCTCGCCACCCGCCTCCACGCCGATGGCCAGCACAACGAGCTGCTGTTCGTCGATGGCGGGCCGTCCACCACCGGCACGGTCGGCAAGCTCAGGATGCGCGGCAAGGAAGTGTTCAAGCACGCGGTGACCAATCTGGCCGACGTGCTGCGCGAAGTTCTGGAAGCCGCCGGCCTGCCGGCCGAGCACCTCGACTGGGTGGTGCCGCACCAGGCCAACAAGCGCATTCTTGACGGCACGGCCCGCAAACTTGGCCTCTCGCCCGACAAGGTGGTGGTCACGGTCGACCAGCACGCCAACACCTCGGCCGCCTCGGTGCCGCTGGCGCTTGACGTGGCGGTGCGGGACGGACGGATCCAGCCCGGCCAGCTGGTCATGCTCGAGGCGATGGGCGGCGGCTTCACCTGGGGCGCCAGCCTTATCCGCTTCTGACGCCTGATCTGCGTCTGGCGCTTGATCTGCGTTTGACGCCCGGCCGGTTTTCGACGCCCGGCCGGTTTTCGACGCCCGGTTCGTCCGCTAAGCTGGATCCGAATCCCAATTCCCGGCCGATTCTCTCGTGGGCAGGAGTCCCGCTCGGGAAGCGCATGATCGGGCCTGATCGGGCCTGATCGGGGCTGATTGATGCGGCGCGGCTCCTAACTTTGGTGATGGATTATCGGGAAAATGGCCGACAATTTGCCGGATTTCTGAAAAAATCCCATCCCGCACAAGCGATTGCGTTGCGTTTCGCCAATCCGTTGATAGTCTTGCACGTGGGAAATCAAGGGGTCGCAGGTCAACTTGGGGAAGGGGCTTAGATGCGTTCGATGAGTACGCTTACGCGTGCCGATCTGGCCGATGCGATCAATCGCCGGCTTGGCTTTTCACGCAGTGAATCGTTGGGCATGGTCGAATCCATCCTGGGCCATATGTGCGATGCCCTGGCCGAAGGCGAAAATGTGAAGATCTCCGGCTTCGGCACTTTCCTGCTGCGCGACAAGGCGGAGCGGATCGGCCGCAATCCGAAAACCGGCGTCGAGGTGCCGATCACCCCGCGCCGCGTGCTCACCTTCCGCGCCAGCCAGATGCTGAAGGACCAGATTTGCGGGCTGTGAGCCCCTCGGGATAGATGTCCATGCCGGAAGCTCCGCCGTTCTCGCTGTTCGATTCCACCCCGGCGGACCTGCCGGTGGCGGGCCAGCCAGCAGCGGGCAGAGGTGGCCTTGGCGCGGCGCGCGTTGTCGCGGCTCCCTTTGCCGACGGAAAAGCCGCCGATGCCCTGCGGACCATCGGCGAGGTGGCCAGCGCGCTGGGCATCCGCCAGCACGTGCTGCGCTACTGGGAGGAGCAGTTCCCGATGCTGCGGCCGCTCAAGCGCAGTGGCAGCCGCCGCTACTATCGCCCGGCGGACATCGCCCTGGTCCAGTTGATCGATCGCCTGGTCCACCACGAAGGCTATACCCTGCGCGGCGCCCGGCTGGCGATCGAAGGGCGCGGCGCCGAAGCCGTGGCGGAGCGGACCGAACCTGTTGCCGCCAGTCCGGCGCCCGCGTCGGCAGGGGGCGCCCACCTTGTCGATCGCCTGAAGCACATTCGCGCCCGGCTCGCGTCGGCTGGCGGCTGAGCAGGCCCGCGGGGCTTCCCGCTGGCCGGGGTCAATCGTCGATCAGCACCGGCCCAAGGTCGGGATCGAGATCGCGCGGGCGCATCAGGTGGACCAGGCGGGCGCAGCCGTCGTCGAGATCGGCCCATTTGCCCACGTCGAGTTCCAGCACGGCATAGGTCGCGGTCGGGAACTTTTCCTCGACCAGGTCGCGCAAGGGCGATGAGCCATCGTCGGGCACCAGGTCGAAGATCAGGTCTTCCAGCCCGGGATTGTGGCCGACCAGCAGGACCGCGCGGGTCGGCTCGGGGATTTCGCGCAGGAGGTCGGCAAGGGTGGCCGAGGAGGCGAGGTAGATCCGCCGGTCCCATTCCACCGGCACCGTGCGCCCCGCCGCCTCGGCCGCCATCTCGATGGTCTGGGCCGCGCGCACCGCCGGCGAGGCGATGACCCGCTGCCACAGGACGCCGTGCTCGGCGATGTGCCGCCCCATCACCGCCGCGCCCTTGCGCCCGCGCTGGTTCAGCGGCCGGTCGAAATCGCGCGCGGTCGCATCGTGCCAGTCGGACTTGGCGTGGCGGAACAGGCCGAGAAGCTTCTTCATCGCAAGATCACCATGGCCGCATCATGCCCGCAAAGCTCATCCATCGCGCGCCTGATCAGCCTCCTCGTGCGGGCGGGATTCGCCGCGTGGGCCATGAACCCCCGCGCTCACCCGTTGTAAAGCCTCCGCAAGCGTCAGGCGGTGGATCGGCGTGCCAGGCGGGAAGGCGCCGAGCAGCCGGCTGGGGAAGGCGGAGGAGAGCACGACGAAGTGGCCATGATCGTCCTTGCTGCGGATCAGCCGGCCGAAGGCCTGGGCCAGCCGCGCGCGGATCAGCCGGTCGTCCGCCGCGGATCCCCCGCTCGCCGCGCGCCGGGCGCGGTGGAGGATCGAGGGCTTGGGCCAGGGGACCTGTTCCATCACCACCAGCCGCAGCGAGCGCCCCGGCACGTCCACCCCGTCGCGCAGGGCATCGGTGCCGAGCAGGCTGGAGCGGGGATCGTCGCGGAAGATATCTACCAGGGTGCCGGTGTCGATCGGATCGACGTGCTGGGCATAGAGCGGCAGGCCGCCGCGGGCGAGCCGGTCGGCGATGCGGCCGTGGACCGCGCGCAGCCGGCGGATCGCGGTGAACAGGCCCAGCGCCCCGCCGCCGGCCGCCTCGATCAGCCGGCCATAGGCGCCGGCCAGGGCCGAAATGTCGCCCTTGGGCACGTCGGTGACGATCAGCACCTCGGCCTGGGCGGCATAGTCGAACGGGCTTTCCGCCGCGAACAGGCGCGGGGCCGCATCCACGTGGGCCGCGCCGGTGCGGGCCACGGCCGAATCCCAGTCCACCTGGCCCGGGGCTTGCGAGCCATCCTTCTCCTGGTTGTCCTTCGCCCGGCCATCCTTTGCCCGGTCGGTCAGGGTGGCACTGGTCATCATCACCCCGTGGGCGCCTTCCAGCACCACCCGGGCAAAGGGCTTCATCGGATCGAGCCAGCGCCGGTGCAGGCCGATGTCGAATTCGCGCGCGTCGGAACGGTCCACCGCCAGCCAGTCGACGAATTCCGGGTCGACCGGGCCGCCCAGCCGCTGGAGCAGGGCTTCCCAGGCGGCGATCAGGTCGATCCGCCAGGCCAGCGAATGGCGCGCGCCCTCGATCCGGGCGCGGCCGGCGCCATCGAGCCAGTCGGGCGGGTCGGCCATGATCGCCTCCAGCCGGGCGCCGAGGCGCACCAGCGGCTGGCGCAGGCCGGCCAGAGCGCCCTGCGCCTTGCCGGCCAGTTCGATGAATTCGCCCGGCAACTGCGCGGCTTCGGTTTCCAGGCCATAGCCCGCTTCCTGCCCGCCGCTTTCATCGCGCGCATGGACCAGCGCGCGCACGCCGGCCAGCAGCTCCTCGATCTCGCCCGAGGGCGCGCCTTCGGCCAGCCGCTGGAGCCAGCCGTCGGCGGGCAAGGCTTCGGCCGCCTCGCGCGCGGCGGCGATCGCCTCGGCGCCGGCCTCGTCATAGGAGGCGATATCGGCCAGCCGCGCCGAAAGCCCGCGCCGCCGGCCCTTGGTGCCGCGCTCGGGGCCGATCACCCAGCGCCTCAGTTCGATCGCCTCGGTGCCGGTGAGCGCGGCGGCGAAGGTGGAATCGGCCGCCTCGAACACGTGATGGCCCTCGTCGAACACGATCCGGGTGGGGCGCTGGGCATGATCTCTGCCGCGCGCGGCGTTGACCATCACCAGCGCGTGGTTGGCGATGACCAGATCGGCCTGGGCGCTGGCCCGCGCGGCGCGTTCGATGAAGCATTTGCGATAGTGCGGGCAGCCGGCATAGACGCATTCGCCGCGCCGGTCGGTCAGCGCGGCGATCCCGCGCTGACGGAACAGGGTGCCAAGCCAGCCGGGCAGGTCGCCGCCAACCAGGTCGCCGTCCTGGGTGTAGCTGGCCCAGCGCGCCACCAGCTGCGCCAGGATTGCCGCCCGCCCGTTGAAGCCGCCCTGCAAGGCGTCTTCCAGGTTGAGCAGGCACAGGTAGTTCTCCCGGCCCTTGCGGACCACCACCGGCTGGCTGCCATCGGCGCGCGGCCCCGGCCAGGCGCGCCGGCTTTCGCGCCGCAACTGGCGCTGCAAGGCCTTGGTATAGGTCGAGACCCAGACCGTGCCGCCGCTTTCCTGCGCCCACAGCGAGGCGGGCGCGAGATAGCCCAGCGTCTTGCCGATGCCGGTGCCGGCCTGGGCGAGGACCAGGTGCGGTTGGCCTTCCTTGCGGCGCGGGGCGAAGGCCCGGGCGGTTTCGCGGGCATAGGCCTGCTGGCTGGGGCGCTGTTCCGCGCCGCTGCCGGTCAGCTGCGCCAGCCGCGCGGTGACCGCCTCATCGTCGAGCAGGGTCTGGGCCGGCTGGGGCCGCTCGGGCGCCTCGTCCCATTCGGGCAGGCGCGAGAACAGCCAGCGCTCGGCGCGCTCGGGCCGGGCGATGTGGCCGGCCAGGAGGGGCGCCCAGGTCCAGCGCAGGCGGGCGAGCGACTGGAGCTGGGTCCAGGCGCCATCGCGCTCGGCCCAGTGCGCCGAGCCGCAGGTATCGAGCAGGACGCCGGCCGCCGCGAGGAGGAATTCGGGCACGGCGCCATCGCTGTCCGGCTCGGCGAGGCCCAGCGCGTGGGCCAGCCCCTTGGGCGTGGGCACCACGAAGCGCGCGGGATGGATGAAGGCGAACAGTTCCAGCAGGTCCAGCCCGTTGAGGTCGGGATAGCCCAGCCGGCTGGCGACCAGCGGCGCGTTGAGCAGGACCACCGGCGTATCGGCGGCGGCCATGATCGCCTCGCCCTTGCCGATGGCCCGTGTTGCCGATCGGCCTGTTCGCGCCTGGCCCGTTCCCGACTGGTCCTGGCGCCCGCCTTCGTGCAGCCAGCAGCCGCCATGGCTGGCATGAAGCGCGGGAAGGGTGAGGGCGGGCATTCCCGATCCATGCCGGGCGCGGAACGAAAAGTAAACACGGCCGGCGGCGCGGATGGCCGCCGACCCGTCAGGCCCGCCCGATCAGCCGCTGCCAGAACGGCCGGTCCGACCAGTCCATCGGCTTGATCGGGCCATAGGTCAGCCGCCTCATGCACGGATCGAGCGTCTGGTGCGGCGCAAGCCAGCGGTCGGGGCGGGAACCGGAGATGGTGGCACCGGACAACATCATGCGAGATAGGCCCATGAGAGCTCCCCTGACGAAGCGGAGGGCGGGCGATCCGGGCAGGTCCGTCCGTGCCCCCTCAATCGAACGCAATGATCCGGGCCGGCTTGGGTTCCCGAGCTTGCGACGGGCCGGGGCCGGGGGCGTCCCGCAAGGGGAAAAGGGCTTGCACCAGCCGCCGCCATCCGCAAGAGCGCGGCCCATGACTGACGCCGCCCTGACCTCGCCCGAAGTGCTTGCCGCCGCCCAGGTTTCCAAGGCCTGGCCGTTCGAGGAGGCGCGCAAGCTCCTCAAGCGCTTCCCGCAAGGCAAGCAGAGCGGCGCTCCCGTGTTGTTCGAGACTGGCTACGGCCCCTCGGGCCTGCCGCACATCGGCACGTTCCAGGAAGTCCTGCGGACCACGCTGGTGCGCCGCGCCTACGAAGTCCTGACCGCCAATGAATCCGGGGCGGCCGCGCCCACCCGGCTGGTGGCCTTCTCGGACGACATGGACGGGCTTCGCAAGGTGCCCGACAACATTCCCAACCAGGGCCTGCTTGCCGCCCACATCGGCCATCCGCTGAGCCGCATTCCCGATCCGTTCGATCGCTATGAAAGTTTCGCCCATCACAACAACGCGATGCTGCGTGACTTTCTCGACCGCTTCGGGTTCGACTATGAATTCGTCTCGGCCTCCGATCGCTACAATTCCGGCCAGTTCGACGAAGCCCTGCGCGGTGTCCTCAGGAACTGGCAGGCGATCATGGACATCATGCTGCCCACCCTGCGCGAGGAACGCCGGCAGACCTATTCCCCGGTCCTGCCGATCTCGCCCACCACCGGCCAGGTGCTCCAGGTGCCGGTCACCGTGCTCGATGCCGAGGCCGGGATCGTGCGCTTCCACGATCTGGGCGAGGATATCGACCATTGCATTCTCGGCGGCCAGGCCAAGCTGCAATGGAAGGTCGACTGGGCGATGCGCTGGGTGGCGCTCGGCGTCGATTACGAGATGTGCGGCAAGGACCTGACCGATAGCGTCACCCAGTCCGGCCGCATCGCCCGCGTGCTGGGCGGCCAGCGCCCCGAAGGCCTGATCTACGAGCTGTTCCTTGATGAGAAGGGCGAGAAGATCTCCAAGTCCAAGGGCAACGGCCTCACCATCGAGCAGTGGCTGACCTACGGCAGCGAGGAAAGCCTCGGCTTCTACCTGTTCCGCGAGCCCAAGAGCGCCAAGAGCCTGCACGTCGGCATCATCCCGCGCGCGGTCGACGAATACTGGCAGTTCCGCGAGAAGCTGCCCGCCCAGCCGATCGAACAGCAGCTCGGCAACCCGGTGTGGCACTTGCTGCGGACCAACGGTGCGCCGCAGGGCGAGGGTGAAGGCGTGGATAAGGGGCTGGCGGTCACCTATGGCCTCCTGCTCAACCTCGTCGGCGTGCTGGGGGCCAATGCCAGCCGCGACCAGGTCTGGTCCTATCTCGGCAACTACGTGGAAAACGCCGATCCCGCCGCGCACCCCGCGCTCGACAATCTCGTCGGCAAGGCGCTGGCCTACAACCGCGATTTCATCGCCCCCACCCTCGTGCGCCGCAAGCCCGACGCGAACGAGGCCAAGGCGCTGGCCGCGCTCGACGAGGAGCTGGCCGGCATGGACGAAACCGCCACGGCCGAGGAACTCCAGAACCTCGTCTACGAGATCGGCAAGGATCCCCACTTCGGCTTCGAAGCCCTGCGCGACTGGTTCAAGGCGCTTTACGAAACCCTGCTCGGCTCCGCCCAAGGCCCGCGCATGGGCAGCTTCATCGCGCTCTATGGCGTCGAGAACACCCGCAAACTGATCGCCGAGGCGCTCGGCGGCGCGTGAACGGGGGCGGGCTGACCGCGCCCGGCGATCCACCGGCCTGTTAATCGATCGATTAAAACCTATTGACGCGGGAAATCCCCCGTGCCTTAGCGCGAGGCCAGAGTCCCGGAACTTCAAGGGGGGATAACCCGGCAATGTCCGCCAATGTCGCAGAAATGGAAAAGCGCCGCGCCGCAGCCCGCATGGGTGGTGGCAGCAAGCGTATCGATGCCCAGCACGCCAAGGGCAAGCTGACCGCCCGCGAGCGGCTGGAGATCCTCCTCGACGAACATTCGTTCGAGGAAGTCGATATGTATGTCGAGCATAACTGCGTCGATTTCGGGATGCCGGAAAACACCATCCCCGGCGACGGCGTGGTCACCGGCTCGGGCACGATCAACGGCCGGCTGGTCTTCGTCTTCGCCCAGGATTTCACCGTGTTCGGTGGCGCCGTTTCGGAACGCCACGCGATGAAGATCTGCAAGATCATGGACATGGCGATGAAGGTCGGCGCGCCGGTGATCGGGCTCAACGATTCGGGCGGCGCCCGCATCCAGGAAGGCGTCGCCTCGCTGGGCGGCTATGCCGAGATATTCCAGCGCAATGTCAACGCCTCGGGCGTGGTCCCGCAGCTCAGCCTCATCATGGGGCCGTGCGCGGGCGGCGCGGTCTATTCGCCGGCGATGACCGACTTCATCTTCATGGTGAAGGACAGCTCCTATATGTTCGTCACCGGCCCCGACGTGGTCAAGACGGTGACCAACGAGATCGTGACGCAAGAGGAACTGGGCGGCGCAATCACCCATTCCACCAAGACCTCGGTGGCCGACCTCGCGCTGGAAAACGATGTCGAGGCGCTGCTGGCGGCGCGCGAATTCTTCGATTTCCTGCCGCTGTCGAACAAGGAAGAAGTGCCCGAGCGGCCCAGCGCCGATCCGTGGGACCGGCTGGAGAACAGCCTCGACACGATCATCCCCGCCTCGGCCAACCAGCCGTATGATATGCACGAGGTGATCCGCAAGACGCTGGATGAAGGCGATTTCTTCGAGATCCAGCCGGGCCATGCCGGCAACATCCTGTGCGGCTTCGGCCGGATCGAGGGCAAGACCGTCGGCGTCGTCGCCAACCAGCCGATGGTCCTGGCCGGCTGCCTCGATATCAATTCGTCGAAGAAGGCCGCGCGGTTCGTGCGCTTCTGCGATGCCTTCAACATTCCGATCCTGACCTTCGTCGACGTGCCCGGCTTCCTGCCCGGCACCTCGCAGGAAATGGGCGGCATCATCAAGCACGGCGCCAAGCTGCTGTTCGCCTATGCCGAAGCCACCGTGCCCAAGATCACCGTGATCACCCGCAAGGCCTATGGCGGCGCCTATGACGTCATGGCTTCCAAGCACCTGCGCGGCGATCTCAACTATGCCTGGCCCACCGCCGAGATCGCGGTGATGGGCGCCAAGGGCGCGGTGGAGATCATCTTCCGCGGCCTCTCGCCCGAAGGCATCGCCGAGAAGACGAAGGAATACGAAGACCGCTTCGCCAATCCCTTCGTCGCCGCCGGCAAGGGCTTCATCGACGAGGTGATCCACCCCCATTCCACCCGCCGCCGCATCGCCCTGGGCCTCAGGAAGCTGCGTAACAAGGCGCTGGAAAATCCGTGGAAGAAGCACGACAACATTCCGCTGTGAGCGGAAAGGATCGCACCATCATGACCGAGATCTACATCGTTTCCGGCGCCCGCACCGCCATCGGCGCGTTCGGCGGTTCGCTTTCCTCCTTCCGCCCGGCCGAGCTGGGCACGCTGGTGATGAAGGAAGCCATCGCGCGGGCCGGCATTGCGGCGGCTGACGTCGAAAACGTGGTGGTGGGCACCGTCGTGCCGACCCAGCCCAAGGATGCCTACGTTTCGCGCGTGGCGGCGGTCAACGCCGGCATTCCGATCGAAAGCCCGGCGATGAACGTCAACCGCCTGTGCGGCTCGGGCTTGCAGGCGATCGTCTCGGCCGCCCAGGCCATTGCGCTGGGCGAACACGAGATCGCGATCGGCGCCGGCACCGAAGTCATGTCGGGCGCGCTGCGCGTGCTCGAAGGCAGCCGCAACGGCCAGAAGATGGGCGACATGGCCTTGCAGGACATGATGCTCGGCGCGCTGCACGATCCCTTCGAGAACATCCACATGGGCGTCACGGCTGAAAACGTGGCAACCTTGTGCCAGATCACCCGCGAGCAGCAGGACGAGGCTGCGGTGGAAAGCCACCGCCGCGCCGCCACCGCCATCGCGGAAGGTCGCTTCAAGAGCCAGGTCGTCCCGGTGGAGATCAAGACCCGCAAGGGCACCGCCGTGTTCGACACCGATGAACACGTCCGCGCCGATGCCAGCCTGGAATCGATGGCCGGCCTTCGCCCCGCCTTCGTCAAGGACGGCACGGTGACCGCCGGCAACGCTTCGGGCATCAACGATGGCGCCGCCGCCGTGGTTCTCGCCAGCGGCAAGGCCGTGGCCGACAAGGGGCTGAAGCCCCTGGCCAGGATCCTCGGCTGGGGCCATGCCGGGGTCGAGCCGGGCACCATGGGCCTCGGCCCGGTCAAGGCCGTGCCGGTGGCCCTGAAGCGCGCCGGCCTGACGCTCGACCAGATCGACGTGATCGAGGCCAACGAGGCTTTCGCGGCCCAGGCCTGCGGCGTCGCCAAGCAGCTCGGCTTCGATCCCGCGAAAACCAACCCCAACGGCTCGGGCATCGGCCTTGGCCACCCGATCGGGGCGACCGGCGCGATCCTGACCGTGAAGGCGGTCTACGAATTGCAGCGCACGGGCGGCAAATATGGCCTGATCACCATGTGCATCGGCGGCGGTCAGGGCATCGCCATGGTCGTGGAGCGCGTCTGACATGAAACTTGGCCGTCTCAACCACATCGGCGTCGCCACCCCGGACCTCGATGCCTCGATCGCCTTTTACCGCGACGTGATGGGCGCGACTGACATCACCGAGCCGTTCGTGCTGGAAAGCCAGCAGGTCCGCGTGTGCTTCGTCAACACGCCGGGCGAAAACGGCACCTCCGGCACCCAGATCGAACTGCTCCAGCCCACTGCGACCGATTCGGCCGTGGGCAAGTGGCTGGTGAGCAATCCCTTGGGCGGCCAGCACCACATCTGCTACGAAGTGCCCGATATCCACCAGGCCAAGGCCTGGTTCGAGAGCCTGGGCAAGCGCGTGCTGGGTGAACCGCGCATCGGCGCCCACGGCACGCTGATCTTCTTCGTCCACCCCAAGGACATGGGCGGCCAGCTCACCGAGATCATGGAAACCCCCAAGGGCGCGCACTGATGGCGCAGTGGACGTTCATCACCGCCAGCCGCCAGGGCGATGTCGCCACGGTGGCGATCAACCGGCCCGACAAGCTCAACGCGCTCACCCCGGGTGTCTTTGCCGAACTGTCCGCCGCGATCCGCGAGGCCGTGGCCGGTGGCGCCCGCGCGCTGGTGCTGACCGGCGAGGGCCGGTTCTTCAGTTCCGGCGCCGATATCCAGGCCGATGGCCAGGGCTATGAAGGCCTGCCGGAAGACCTGGGGCCACTGGTCGATGAAGCCTACAATCCGTTTTCGCGCCTGCTGGCCGAACTGCCGATCCCGGTGGTGACCGCGCTGAGCGGTCCGGCGGCGGGGGCGGGGCTGTCGCTCGCGCTGTCGGGCGATATCGTGGTGATGGCCGAGAGCGCCTACCTGCTGCTTGCTTTCGTCAACATTGGGCTGGTGCCCGATGCCGGCGCCACCTGGCTGGTCGCCCGCAGCGCCGGCCGCGCCCGCGCGCTCGACATGGCGCTGACCGGCGACCGGATGAGCGCGGCCGAGGCCAAGGCAGCCGGCCTTGTCACCCGCGTGGTGCCCGATGGCGAGGCGCTGGCCACGGCGCAAGGCCTGGCCGCGAAGCTTGCCGCGGGGCCGTCGCAGGCCATCGGCGCGATCCGCCGCCAGGTTGCCTTCGCGCTCGATCATGATTTCAACGCCACGCTCGATCACGAGCGCGACAACCAGTCGCGGCTTGGCCGCACCGCCGATTTTGCCGAGGCGATCGCCGCCTTCGGCGAGAAGCGCAAGCCGCAGTTCAAGGGCCAGTAAGATGACCGACAAACCCAGCATCGACCAGTGGCAGGCCGCCGCCGCCAAGGAAGTCAAGGGCAGGGACCTGACCTGGCAGACGCCGGAAGGCATCGCCGTCAAGCCGCTCTACACCGCCGAGGACGTGACCGTCGAACCCGGCCTGCCCGGTTTCGCGCCCTTCACCCGCGGCGTGCGCGCCTCGATGTATGCCGGCCGGCCGTGGACCATCCGCCAGTACGCGGGCTTCTCGACCGCCGAGGAATCGAATGCCTTCTATCGCCGCAATCTGGCGGCGGGCCAGAAGGGGCTTTCGGTCGCCTTCGACCTCGCCACCCACCGCGGCTATGACAGCGACCATCCCCGCGTGGTCGGCGATGTCGGCAAGGCCGGCGTGGCGATCGATAGCGTCGAGGACATGAAGATCCTGTTCGACGGCATCCCGCTCGATCAGATGTCGGTCTCGATGACCATGAACGGCGCGGTGATCCCGATCCTCGCCTTCTTCATCGTCGCCGGCGAGGAACAGGGCGTTCCCACCGAAAAGCTGGACGGAACCATTCAGAACGACATTCTGAAGGAGTTCATGGTCCGCAACACCTACATCTATCCGCCCGAACCCTCGATGCGGATCATCTCCGACATCTTCGCCTATACCAGCGCCAAGATGCCGAAATTCAACTCCATTTCCATCTCCGGCTACCATATGCAGGAAGCCGGGGCGACCCAGGTCCAGGAGCTGGCCTTCACCATTGCCGACGGCATGGACTATGTCCGCTACGGCGTGGCCTCGGGCCTCGATATCGACAAGTTCGCCGGCCGCCTCTCGTTCTTCTTCGCCATCGGCATGAACTTCTTCATGGAAGTGGCCAAGCTGCGCGCCGCCCGCGTCCTGTGGCACCGCGCGATGACCCAGCTTGGCGCCAGGGACGAACGCTCCAAGATGCTGCGGACCCACTGCCAGACCTCGGGCGTGAGCTTGCAGGAGCAGGATCCCTACAACAACGTCATCCGCACCACGATCGAGGCCATGGCCGCGATGCTGGGCGGCACCCAGTCGCTCCACACCAATGCGCTCGATGAAGCCATCGCCCTCCCCACCGATTTCTCCGCCCGCATCGCCCGCAACACCCAGATCGTCATCCAGGAAGAGACCGGGATGTGCAACGTGGTCGATCCGCTCGGCGGCTCGTACTACATCGAGGCGCTGACCCAGGAACTGGTCGACCAGGCCTGGGAAATCATTGCCCGCGTCCAGGCCGAAGGCGGCATGGCCAAGGCGGTCGGCGCCGGCTGGCCCAAGGCGATGATCGAGGAAGCTGCTGCCGCCCGCCAGGCGCGGGTCGACAAGGGCGAGGACGTGATCGTTGGCGTCAACAAGTATCGCCTCGCCAGCGAGGATCACCTCGAAACGCTGGATATCGACAACCACGTGGTCCGCGAAGGCCAGATCGCCCGCCTCAAGGCCACCCGCGCCGCCCGGAACGAGGGCAAGTGCCAGGCCGCGCTCGCCGCGCTGACCGAGGGCGCGAAGGCCGGCGGCAACCTGCTGGCCCTCGCGGTCGATGCCGCCCGCGAACGCGCCACGCTCGGCGAAATCTCCGATGCGATGGAAGCCGTGTTCGGCCGCTACGGCACCCAGCCGACCCCGGTGAAGGGCGTCTACGGCTCGGCCTATGCCGGCGACGATCGCTACCAGCAGGTGCTCGACGGCGTGGAAGCCGTCACCCGCCGCCTCTCGCGCAAGCCGCGCCTGCTCGTTGCCAAGATGGGCCAGGACGGCCACGATCGCGGCGCCAACGTCATCGCCTCGGCCTTCTCCGACATGGGCTTCGACGTCACCTCCGGCCCGCTGTTTCAGACGCCCGAGGAAGCCTGCAAGCTGGCGCTCGAAAACGATGTCGACGCGGTCGGCGCCTCCAGCCTCGCGGCCGGCCACAAGACCCTGATCCCCGAACTGATCGGCCACCTCAAGGCCGCCGGCCGGCCTGACATCAAGGTCGTCGCCGGCGGCGTGATCCCGCCGCAGGACTATGATTACCTGCGCGAGGCCGGCGTCCAGGGCATCTACGGCCCGGGTTCCAACGTGGTCGAATGCGCGGCCGATATGCTGCGCCTGCTCGGCCACAATATGCCGCCGCTGGACCAGAAGCTCGAAGTCGCCGAATAACCTTTGGGGTCGCCGAAACTCCACACGGGGGGACACGATGTCGCACAAGCCTGAAACCATGGCCGTCCACGCCGGGTGCGAACCCGATCCGACGACCAAGGCCCGCATCACGCCGATCTACCAGACGGCGAGCTACGTGTTCGACGATGCCGGACATGCCGCGCGGCTGTTCGGCCTCCAGGAATTCGGCAACATCTATTCGCGCATCATGAACCCCACCAACGCCGCGCTCGAAGCGAAGATCGCGGCGCTGGAAGGCGGGGTGGGCGCGCTGGGCGTGGCCTCGGGCCATGCCGCGCAGTTCCTCGTGTTCCACACCCTGATGGAGCCGGGCTGCGAGATCGTCGCGGCCAAGAAGCTCTATGGCGGCTCGCTTAACCAGTTGGCGCACTCCTTCGCCAAGTTCGGTTGGAAGGCGGTTTTCGTCGATGCCGACGATCCGGCCGAGGTGGCCGCCGCCATCAATGACAAGACCCGCGCGGTCTTCATCGAGAGCCTGGCCAACCCCGGCGGCGTGGTCCAGGACATCCGCGCCATCGCCGATGTCGCCCATGCGGCTGGCGTGCCGCTGGTGGTCGACAACACCATGGCCACCCCCATGCTCTGCCGCCCGATCGAGCACGGGGCCGACATCGTCGTCCATTCCTGCACCAAGTTCCTCAACGGCCACGGCAATTCGGTCGGCGGCCTTATCGTGGATTCGGGCAAGTTCGATTGGGCCGCTTCGGACAAGTTCCCCTCGCTCACTGCGCCCAACCCGAGCTATCACGGCGCCGTGCTGACCGACGCCCTCGCGCCGGTCGGCCCGATCGCCTTCATCATCGGCTGCCGGGTGCTGGGCCTGCGCGATCTTGGCCCGGCCATGGCCCCGATGAACGCCTTCCTCACGCTCACCGGCATGGAAACCCTGTCGCTGCGGATGGAGCGCCACTGCGCCAACGCGCAAACCCTCGCGCAATGGCTCCAGAACCACCCCAAGGTGGCCTGGGTGTCCTACGCCGGCCTGCCGGAAGATCCCTATCACCAGCTTGCCCGCCAGTATCTTGGCGGCAAGGGCGGGGCGGTCTTCACCTTCGGCGTGAAGGGCGGCTACGAGGCCGGGGTCAAGCTCGTCTCCTCGGTCAAGCTGTTCAGCCTGCTCGCCAATATCGGCGACACCCGCTCGCTGATCATCCACCCGGCTTCGACCACGCACAGCCAGCTGGGCGAGGAAGAACTGCAAGCCGCCGGCGCCGGACCCGACACGGTTCGCGTCTCGGTCGGCATCGAACACATCGACGACATCATCGCTGACCTGGCCCAGGCGCTGGAACAGATCTGAGACTGGAAAGAGAGCCCATGTTCAAGAAAATCCTGATCGCAAACCGTGGCGAAATCGCCTGCCGCGTGATCAAGACGGCCCGCCGCATGGGCATCCAGACCGTGGCGGTCTATTCCGATGCCGATGCGCGCGCGCCCTTCGTGGCCATGGCTGATGAAGCCGTGCACATCGGCCCGGCGCCCGCCGCCCAGTCCTACCTGATCGCCGACAAGATCATCGCCGCCGCCAAGCAGACCGGCGCCGATGCGGTGCATCCGGGCTATGGCTTCCTCTCGGAACGCACCTCCTTTGCCGAGGCGCTCGCCGCCGAGGGCATCGCCTTCGTCGGCCCGCCGGTCAATGCGATCGCCGCCATGGGCGACAAGATCGAATCGAAGAAGCTCGCCAAGGCGGCCGGCGTCAACGTCGTCCCCGGCTTCGTCGGCGAAATCGAGGATACCGAGCACGCGGTGCGGATCTCGAACGAGATCGGCTATCCGGTGATGATGAAGGCCTCGGCCGGCGGCGGCGGCAAGGGGATGCGCCTGGCCTACAACGAAAAGGACGTGCGCGAGGGCTTCGAGGCCACCAAGCGCGAAGGCCTCAATTCCTTCGGCGATGACCGCGTGTTCATCGAGAAGTTCATCCTCAACCCGCGCCACATCGAGATCCAGATCCTGGGCGACCAGCACGGCAACGTACTCTATCTCAACGAGCGCGAATGCTCGATCCAGCGCCGCCACCAGAAGGTGGTGGAAGAAGCCCCGTCGCCCTTCGTTACGCCCAAGATGCGGAAAGCCATGGGCGAACAGTGCGTCGCCCTGTCGAAGGCCGTGGGCTATTACTCGGCGGGCACGGTCGAACTGATCGTCTCGGGCGCCGATCCCAGCGGCGAGAGCTTCTATTTCCTCGAAATGAACACCCGCCTCCAGGTGGAGCACCCGGTCACCGAAGCGATCACCGGGATCGACCTGGTCGAGCAGATGATCCGCGTTGCCGCCGGCGAGAAGCTCAGCCTGACCCAGGACGACGTGAAGATCGATGGCTGGGCGATCGAGAACCGCGTCTATGCCGAAGATCCCTATCGCGGCTTCCTGCCCTCCACCGGCCGCCTCGTGCGCTACAACCCGCCGGTTCCCGGCTGGGAGGACGATGGCGCCGAGAACGGCCGGCGCGGCGTCGATGGCGTGCGGGTCGACGATGGCGTCTATGAAGGCGGCGAAGTCTCGATGTTCTACGATCCGATGATCGCCAAGCTGATCACCTGGGGCGAAACGCGCGATGAAGCGGCCGACAAGCAGATCGCTGCGCTCGATGCCTTCGAGATCGAGGGGCTTGGCCACAACATCGATTTCGTCAACGCGATCATGCAGCACCCGCGCTTCCGCTCGGGCGAGCTGACCACCGGCTTCATCGCCGAGGAATACCCGGAGGGCTTCACCGGGGCGGCCACCAGCGAGGAACTGAAGGCCAAGCTTGCTGCCGTCGCCGGGTTCATCGCCACGGCCCGCGCCGATCGCGCGCGCAATGTCGATGGCCAGCTCGCCCATCACCTGCCGCCGCCGTTCGGCTGGTCGATCAAGCTGGGTGGCACCACTTTCGCGGTGGAGGTCGATGCCGACGACGTGTCGGTCGATGGCAGGATCGTCGATCTCGCCATGGAATATACCCCCGGTGACCGCGTGGTCTTCGCCGAGGCCGATGGCGACGAACTGGCGCTCAAGGTCGAACCCACGCGTTCGGGCCTCAAGCTCACCACCCGCGGCGCGATCCACAAGGTGGAAATCCTCCCCGCCCATGTCGCGCATCTCACCCGGCACATGATCGAAAAGGTCCCGCCGGACCTGTCGAAGTTCCTGATCTGCCCGATGCCCGGCCTGCTGGTTTCGCTCAACGTGGCGGAAGGCGACAAGGTCGAGGCCGGCCAGCCGCTCGCCGTGGTCGAAGCCATGAAGATGGAAAACATCCTGCGCGCCGAAAAGTCGGCCACGGTCAAGAAGGTGAACGCCAAGGCCGGCGAGAGCCTGGCGGTCGACGCGATCATCCTCGAACTGGAATAGGCTCAGCCAGCAGGTGTCGTCCCGGGCTCGCCCCGGGACCGGTGCCGGTTGCGATGCTGTGAGCTATCTTCAATGCAAAGGGCCGGGGGCAACCTCGGCCCTTTTCATCTGGTTCGCGCAGGGGCGCAGAGAAGGAATGGGTTCACGCGGAGGCGCGGAGACGCGGAGAAGGAGGGAGATTCGCGCAAAGGCGCAAAGGCGCAAAGGGGCCACGACAGGCGGCGAAGCCGCTCCACATCTCATAAGCCCATTCTTGAAGAAGGCCGCAACGCGGCGATCTGGTGCCCCCCTCTTTGCGCCTTCGCGCCTTCGCGCGAATCTCCACTTTTTGCCTTCGCCACGCTTCCGCTGGGCGGAGTGCAAAGGCAGAGGCCTCAGCGCCCCTGCAACTGTCCGTCGAGGAAGGTCGCCACGTCGCCCAGGTCGACGTCCTTAGACAGGAAGGCCTGGCCGATCCCGCGCAGCAGCAGGAAGGGCAGGGTGCCGGCGTCCATCTTCTTGTCGTGCAGCATATGGGCGACCAGCGCCTGGCCATCCACGTTGAGACCCAGCTCGACCAACTCGGCCATCATCCCCAGCTTGCGGAAATGGACGGCCACGCGCTCGGCATCACCCGCATCCATCAGCCCGGTCCGCGCCGAATAGCGCGCCGCCAGGACCATGCCCAGCGCCACGCCTTCGCCATGCAGCAGGCGGTCGGAATAACCGGTCTCGGCCTCCAGCGCATGGCCGAAGGTGTGGCCAAGGTTGAGCAGGGCGCGCAGGCCGGTGGTCTCGAACTCGTCCTGTTCGACGATGCGGGCCTTGGCCTCGACCGAGCGGGCGATCGCATATTCGCGCGCCGCGCCGTCGCCATCCATCAGCGCCGCGCCGTTGTCCTCGCACCAGGCGAAGAAGGCCTCGTCACCGAGCAGGCCATATTTCAGCACCTCGGCATAGCCCGCGCCAACCTCGCGGCGGGGCAGGGTATCGAGCGCCAGCGGATCGGCCAGGACCAGCGAGGGCTGGTGGAAGGCGCCGACCAGGTTCTTGCCGGCCGGCGTGTTGATCGCGGTCTTGCCGCCCACGCTCGAATCAACCTGCGAAAGCAGCGTGGTGGGCAACTGGATGAACCGGCAGCCGCGCTTGAGGATTGCGGCGGCAAAGCCGGTGAGATCCCCGATTACCCCGCCGCCCAGCGCCAGCACGTGGTCCTTGCGTTCCACGCCCTCGGCCAGCAGCCAGTCGGTCACGCCCGCGAGGTGTTCCCACGATTTGGTCTGCTCGCCCGCCGGCAGCACCTTCCACGCCGGCTCGAACCCGGCGGCCACCAGCGAGGCGCCAACCGTCTGCCCCCAGGCGGCATGAACCCGTGCGTCGGTGACGATCGGCACCCGGCGCTTGCGGAGCAGGGGCGCGCATTCCTCGCCCACCCGGGCCAGCAGGCCGGCGGCGATCCGCACCTCATAGGGGTGGCCGGCGATGTTGACCGGGATCACAGCCATTGCGAAATGCCTTTCATGACCATGGCCAGGGTGCGGCCGTGGGGCTGGTTGCCGCTCATCACGTGAACCGGCGCCTGGGCATAGGCGGGTTCGCGCTCGGCCTTGAGCCGGGCCAGGATCTCCCGCGGGTTGCCACCGCGCAGCAGCGGCCGATTGTCCTTGCGGCCCACCCGCTCCACCAGGGTATCGACGTCCGAATCGAGCCAGACCGCGATCCCCTTGTCGAGGATCAGCGCCCGGGTCTCGGGATTGACGAAAGCCCCGCCGCCGGTGGCGATGACCATCGGCCGGCCGCCCGCGCCCTCGGCCATCAGGCGCTGGATAACGCGGCGCTCGCCATCGCGGAAATAGGCCTCGCCGTAAGTCTCGAAGATTTCGGGGATCGCCATTTGCGCCGCTTCCTCGATCGCATCGTCGGCATCGACGAAGGGCAGCCCGAGCGCGTGCGACAGCCGCCGACCCACCGACGACTTGCCCACGCCCATCATCCCCACCAGCACGATCGGCCGGGTGAGCTGCTGGGCGATCTGCCGCGCGAGGGCCGCGTTTTCGGCTTGATCGAGGCGGGCTTCGTCATGGTCCATTGCAGGGCCGCCTATAGTTGCGCTACTCGCCCGTGCAAGCGCGTTGCGCCGGCCTTGCAGGGCCGATGCAACGGGCGGCACATCGGACTGGCGGACAGGTCGCTTGGTGGCAGCAGGAATATCGATCGGCATGAAACGGCCCGGGCGCATCGCGCTGATCCTGATCGCGGTCCTTGGCGCGGCGCTGCTCGCCTGGGCCTGGGCCAATGGCGGGCGCGAACCGCTGCGCGAGATCGCCGAGCCGGTGGCCGTTCCGGAGAGCGCGCGATGAAGCGGCGCTGGCTGGCCGGCGGCGCGGTCCTGGCGCTCACCTCGGCGCTGGTCATGGCGCAGGATGCGCCCGAATCGCTGCTTCCCCCGGGTTTTGACCGCCCCGCCGCGCGACCCGCCCGGACGCCCGCCGCCGCCGCCGCGCCGGCGGCGAATGCCGGCCCGGCGGCAGCCGCCACTTCCACCGCCGTGGTCCAGCCGCTCCCGTCAGGATCGGGCGCTGCGCCCGCCGTGGCCGTATCGCTGCCGGCGAACCTGCCCTCGCTCGACCAGCTCGAGTCGATGAGCCCGGAAGATCTCGACAAGGCTCTCGACCTCAGGCCCAAGGACGATATCCCCCCCGCTGCCCGCCGCGCGATGACCCGGGTCGGCGTGATCGACGAGGGTGAGGGCGGCCTGCCGTTCTGGAATCTGGGCAAGCAGGACCCGGGCCTGGTGCGCGCGGTGCTGCAAGGCAATTCGGGCAAGCTGGTCTCGCGCTGGGGGCACATCCTGCTGCGCCGCGCCCTGGCCTCGCGGCTCGATGCGCCCGCCGGCATGAACCCGGCCGAATTCGCCGCCCTGCGCGCCGCCCTGCTGGTCCGCATGGGCGAGGGGGAGGGCGCCCGCGCCCTGGTGCAGGATGTCGACACCGCCAATTTCTCGCCCGAGCTGACCCAGGCCGCGCTCGATGCCTATGTCGCCACCGGCGATTTCACCGGCCTGTGCCCGGTGATCGCGCTCCAGGGCGCGGCCCGCAAGGACAAGCCGTGGCAGGTGCTCCAGGCGGTCTGCGATGCCTTCGCCGGCGAGGGCAGCCGCGCGATGGCCGCGCTTGACCGGCTGACCTATTATGGCGCCATGCCGCGCGTCGATATGCTGCTGGCGCAGAAATACGCCGGGTCCGCCGGCAAGGCCCGCCGCGCGGTGACGATCGAGTGGGACAAGGTCACGGATATGACCGCGTGGCGCTTTGCGATGGCCACTGCGGTCGGCCTCCAGCCCCCGCCCGCGCTGATGAAGGACCTGTCGCTCGACTATGCCTTCATGGCGGCGACCGCGCCGGCCCTCGCGCTTGATGGCCGGGCGGCGGCGGCCGACAAGGCCGCAGCCTGCGGCGTGCTGTCGAGCGCGGCGATGGTCGATCTCTACGGCCAGCTGTTCGACGAGGACGATGCCAATGGCGAATGGGCGCAGCGCGCGGCCCGCCTGCGCGATGCCTATGTCGCGGGTTCCGTGGCCGACCGGCTGGCCGCGATCAAGGAGTTGTGGGGCGATTCCAGCGATCCCGCGCGGCTCTATTCGCGCCAGGTGCTGACCGCCTATGCCGCCGCCCGCCTGCCGGCGAGCGAGGACCTGGCCGCCGATGCCGGCCCGCTGATTTCCGCGATGCTGGCCGCCGGACTGGATGGCAATGCCGCGCGCTGGGCCGGCGTGGTCAAGAGCGGGACGCAAGGCTGGGCCTTGCTGGCCCTGGCCAGTCCCGCCGCCGCCGCCGCCGACAAGGGCGCGATCGACGATTTCCACGGCGCCGACGAAAGCAGGGGGGCGCGCCAGTCGGCCTTCCTCGTGGCCGGGCTGGCCGGGCTTGGCCGCCTGCCGCTGCCCGCCGCGGCCGATCTGGCCGGCAAATACGGCTTCGCGCTCGATTCTCAGGGCCGCTGGTCGCAGGCGATCGACCGGGCCGCCGAATATGACAACCGGGCGCTGGTCGCGCTGCTGGCCGGTCTGGGGATGCAGGGCGACAACTGGGAGCGGATGACCCCGCGCAACCTCTACCACGTGGTTGCCGCGCTCAACCGGGTGGGCCTGTCGGCCGAGGCGCGGATGATCGCCGCCGAGGCCGTGGCGCGCGGGTGAACACCGGCGTCGGCGCCACGGACCTGTTCCTGGCCATGCTCGCGGCCGAGCGCGGGGCCGCCGCCAACACCCTGGCCGCCTATCGCCGCGACCTTGAAGGCGCCGAGGAGGTGCTGGGCGACCTGACCCGGGCCGACGGCCCGGCGCTGGCCAGCCTGGGCACGGCCTGGGCCGATCTCGCCCCGGCCAGCCTCGCGCGCAAATGTTCCGCGCTGCGCCAGTTCTACGGCTTCCTGGTGGATGAAGGCCTGCGCGCCGACGATCCGTCGCCCGCCCTGCCGCGCCCGCGCACCCGCCGCCCGCTGCCACGCCTGCTCAGCCATGCCGAGGTGGAGCGGATGCTGGAGCGCGCCGAGGAGGAGGCGGTGGGTGGCCAGGCCGCGGCGCTGCGCCAGCTGGCCCTGATCGAACTGCTCTATGGCTCGGGTCTGCGCGCCACCGAGCTGGTCTCGCTTCCGCTGGCCGCCGTGCCGCGCGATGCGCCGTTCCTCCACGTTACCGGCAAGGGCGGCCAGCAGCGCCTGGTCCCGGTCAGCACCCGCGCCGCCCAGGCGCTCTCGCGCTGGCTGGCGGTGCGCGGCAGCGGTGGCACCCGGCTGTTTCCCTCGCGCAGCGGGCAGGGCCATCTCACCCGGGTGCGCCTGTTCCAGATCCTGCGCGAGCTGGCCGCGCGGGCCGATATCGCGCCCGACAAGGTCTCGCCCCACGTCCTGCGCCATGCCTTCGCCACCCACCTCCTCGAAGGCGGGGCGGACCTGCGCGTGCTGCAGACCCTGCTCGGCCATGCCGACATCGCCACGACCCAGATCTACACCCATGTCGAGGGCGCCCGGCTGGTGGCTCTGGTCAACGCGCGCCACCCGCTGGCAGGCGCGGGGGCGAATCGGCCGGGGACGGGCGGGCCGGATTCCCTTGCGGGGCGCGGCGCACCGGACTAAGCGCAGCAGCGATGATTTCCTTCCTCGAATTCGAAAAGCCGGTCGCGGCGCTCGAAGCGCGCATTGCCGAATTGCGGGCCACCGCCGCCGATGGCGACATCGATCTCGCCTCCGAGATCGAGCGCCTGGAAAAGAAGAGCGCGAGCTTGCTCGCCAGCACCTACCAGGCGCTGACCCCGTGGCAGAAAACGCAGGTCGCCCGCCATCCCGCGCGGCCCCACTTCGTCAATTACATCGCGGGCGCGTTCACCAATTTCATGCCGCTGGGCGGCGATCGCCTCTATGGCGACGACCAGGCGATCATCGGCGGCTTTGCCATGCTGGGCAACCGCCGGGTCATGGTCATCGGCCACGAAAAGGGCCACGACACCCAGACCCGCATCCGCCACAATTTCGGCATGGGCAAGCCCGAGGGCTACCGCAAGGCGGTTCGCCTGATGGAACTGGCCGGGCGATTCGGCCTGCCGGTTGTAACGCTGGTCGACACCTCCGGCGCCTTCCCCGGCGTGGAAGCCGAAGAACGCGGCCAGGCCGAGGCCATCGCCCGGTCGACCGAGGCCTGTCTTGCGCTGCCGGTGCCGATGGTTGCGGCGATCGTGGGCGAGGGTGGCTCGGGCGGCGCCGTGGCGCTGGCCAGCGCCGAACGGGTGCTGATGCTCGAACACGCGGTCTATTCGGTGATTTCGCCGGAAGGCGCCTCGTCGATCCTGTGGCGCACCGCCGACAAGGCGCCCGACGCCGCCGAAGCGATGAAGATGACCGCGCAGGACCTGCTCAAGCTCGGCGTGATCGACCGGATCGTGCCCGAGCCGATGGGCGGCGCCCACCGCGACCCGCTGCGTACCGCCGTCTCGCTTGGCGCGGCCATCGGCGAGGAGCTGGATGCCCTGGCCAAGGTCAAGGCGGCCGACCTCGTCCGCCGCCGCGAAGAACGCTTCCTCGCCATCGGCGCCTGAGTCGGGGTTGAAGGGTTTTCGTCCAGGGGCGCGAACAAGAACAAGGATCGTTCGCGCAGAGGCGCCGAGGCGCGCAGAAGGCAGGATTCTCGCGCGAAGGCGCAAAGGCGCGAAGGGGCCGCGTCAGGCGGCGAAGCCGCTCCGGACCTCGAGGCCAGTTTCGATGATAGCCGCTGCGCGGCGATCTGGCGCCGGGCCTTTGCGCCGTTGCGCGACTCCCACTTTTCTCATCCGCGCCTCCGCGCGAGCCTGTTTCGTCGCGCGAAGCGGGCGCCTACGCCGCGCACAAGAGAAGGGGCGGCAGGTTGCCCTGCCGCCCCTCGACTTGTTCGACTTGCGTCGGCTGATTACGCGTTGGCGGCGTTCAGCTGCGACGAGGTCTTCGAGAAAGTCGTGTTCAGCTGCGAGCCGAGGCCCGAGACGGTGGTCATCACGGCGACGGCGATGAGAGCGGCGATCAGGCCGTATTCGATCGCGGTGGCGCCAGCTTCGTCGCGGATCAGCTTCTTGAAGAAGGTCATATCTAGTCTCCTGGTTTAGCAGTCTTGGTACCCGGCTCTTCCCGTCCCACCGGTCGGAGCGACTTTCGAAGTAGCAGTCAGTCCTCAACAAAAGGTTAAGCGGAAATACTTGCCTTAGGCTGCGGTGGCCCGCTGCATCGTCGAACCCACGTTGGACCACATGGCGTTCGTTTCGTTGGCGACACCCTGGACGGTGAACATGATGGTCACGACGACCAGTGCCGCTATCAGCCCATATTCGACGGCAGTTGCCGCGCGGCAGTCGCGAAGCAGTTGCCTGATGGTGATCACGAGGTTCATGAGAAGCCCTGCCGAATATTGCGATGAGCCCGATGTGAGGGAGGCGTCGTTACCGGCAGGTTAGGTGGCAGGGTTAACGTGCAAAAAAGTCCGACAGGCGCAAATGCCGCCAGTCCTGCCCAGGGCACGTTGCTAGGGGATTTTTCCTAAGAAATTATGCCAGAAAATCCGACACCTGTGCTTGTGCCTGTGCTCGTGCCCGTGCCCGTGCTCGTGGTTGCCGCGGCGTTGATTGGCGCCGACGGTCGGGTGTGCCTGCAGCGCCGGCCTGATGAAAAGGCGCATGGCGGGCTCTGGGAGTTTCCCGGCGGCAAGGTGGAGCCGGGCGAATCGCCCGAAGGCGCACTCGCGCGGGAGCTGGCCGAGGAGCTGGGCATCGCGCTGGACCTGGGCAGCCTCGAGCCGTGCGGCTTCGCCGCCGATGGCGGCCTGGTGATCCTGCTCTACGCCTGCCGCGCCTGGAGCGGGGAAGCGGCGGCGCTGGAGGGCGGGGCGATCGGCTGGTTCGCCCCTGATGCGCTGTCGGCCCAGCCGATGCCGCCCCTCGACTATCCACTCGCCAGCCAGGTTTGCAGACTTCTTTCGCAAGGGCACATTTAGCCATTGCCAAGCCGCGGGGCCTGTCCTATTGGCGCCGCTCCCGAGGGCGCCCGTAGCTCAGCTGGATAGAGCATCAGACTACGAATCTGAGGGTCGGACGTTCGAATCGTTCCGGGCGCGCCATTTTCCCCAAGGGGAAAAACAAGGACTTGGGAAAAACGGGGCGGTGCCGAAAGGCGCCGCCCCTTTTCGTTTCGGCGCCGGCCTGGCGCTCGGATTCCGGGCAGGCGTGTGCCCTGCCGGCGAGGCGAATCGCGCGGGAACATTCTCAATCCATCGGGATCAAGCCACGGTCGCGCCTCGCGCCGGTTGCGTCGGCGGCTCGGTGGCCCCGATGGCGCTCAATCGGAGAGCCAGGCCTTGAGGGCCAGGCTGAACAGCACCACCACGGCCAGGGCTGCGAGGACGAAGATCGCCTCCCACGGCATGAAGCCGACCGAATCGAGATTGCGCCGCCGCTGTCGGCGGCGATCGGCGATCCTCGCGCTGATAGCGAGGATGAGCGACAGGATTCCTCCTGCCAGCAACTGGGCGAATGGACTGGTCATGGGGTGCTCGTCGAAAGGGGCTGCTGGTCGGGTGTCGGGATTTCAGTCCAGCACCACATCGAATTCCATGCCGTAACCGGCAGGGGCGCCCTGGCCGGCGACCGCGCGTTGGTAAGCTTCCAGATCGTCGCCCAGGGTTCGCGGTGCCTGGAGCCGGCGCCTATGGACGGCGGTGAGGAAGAGTTCCGGGTGGATCCTCGCCAGGGCGCTGGCCTGGGCGGGCTGACCCAGCATGGCCACGCCGCCCGCGATTTCGGGGCGGGCGAAGATGATCAGGTTCTGGCGATACCACCAGGGAACGCGGGCATCGCCCCAGATCAGGTCGCGCACCGGATCATAGGGCAGGAAGCCGAACTGCGCGAACATCGCCGCCCAGTATTCCGGCCAATGCTCGTTCACGTGGCCCGAGCCGCCCTGGTAGGGCACGCCGGCCGAGAACAGGACCACGGGGGCAATCCGGCACAGGTCTTCGACAAGGCCCGGCGCCCGGCTGGCGGAGAGGTGTTCGGCAACCTCGATGCAGATCGCCATGTCCGCGCCCAGGTGGGCGGGCAGGGGTGCTTCGAGGTCGTGGGCGATGAAGGCATCGCGCGGGATCAGGAGGGCATCGGGCTGAACGTACGAACCGTCGATGCCGACGCAGTTGGCCACGCCCAGTTCGCGGGCGGCCGCGCTCCAGGTGCCCAGTCCGCAGCCCACGTCGACGAGGCTGCCGGGGAGCCAGTCGCGGAACAGCAGCGGCAGCACGATGCGGGCCGCCACCTGGCTTCCCGAAACCTGGTCCGCATAGAAGGCCGGGTTGTAGTGTTCGTTGGTGCTCATGCCTCTTTTCCGTTCGCCTGTGTGCTGGAGTCGCCGAAGAATTCGCGGACCTCGGCCTGGTTCATGTGGATCGCGGTGTCACCCATCAGGATGACGTTGCGCGCCTGCTGCGGCGGTTCCTCACCGCGCTCGGTATAGTGGGAGGCCACCAGGCTGACATAGTTGATGGTGGCATGGGGGCTGCGCGCGAAATTGAGCCCGCCGGACTTGGCCGCGTCCCATACCAGGCGATCGCTCCACAGCCCCAGGTTGCGCGGTTGGCACAGCCAGGCGTGGCAGATGGTCGGCCAGGCCGATCGCATGATCAGGTAGCAATTGGTGTCGTTGAAGGTGTCGCCGTCCGATTCGGTGCAGATCCCCAGGAAGCTGCCGTCCGGGCGGAACAGGCGCCTGGGGCAGGTGACCACGTCGGCCCCGGTCCGGCGCTGCTCCTGCCACATTTGCTCGATGTGTTCGGGCTGGTAGGTATTGTCGGCGTCAAGGAACAGGACGGCCTCGATTTCGGGGTTCGTCCAGGCCAGGGCCATGCCGATGCCGCGCGGCGTGGCGCCGGCATCGGCGCTGTTGCAGGGCAGGACGAGATGCCTGACGCCCGAGATCGATGAGCCGTTGGCCTGCGGGTGGCCATCGCAGACCAGGAAGTGCTCGATCTCCACCTGGCGGGCCACGGACTGGGCCGCCACCGAATCATGGCACTGCGACAACTGGTCGGTGGATTCCGAATAATAGGGTGTAATCACGGCAAATTTCATGGTCGTTTCCCAGCCCGGCGATCACCTTGGTGACGTCCTTTCCTGACCCTTACTGACAGGTATCAGATTTTTCTCCCGGTTGATGACTATTCGCGGCGATGGCAACTTGTCCAGTGTGCCCGGATTCCCTGTGTTCCCGGCGTGGTTCGGCCCGCGCTGACCGGACCGGCGCCCACGTGAACACGGGTTCCTCCCGGGCGCCGGTCCGGCTATTCTGGGGCAGGGGGAGCCGCGATGGATCCGGAATGTGCGCCCGAAGCAGGGATCGACGGGGAGGCGGAGCGGGGCGCCACGGCTTCGGCCTGGTGCCATGCCATGGCCACGCGCGCGCACGTGGTGGTCGATGCAGCCGACTATTTTCTCCTGATGCAGGACGCCATGCTCAAGGCGCGCCAGCGGATCATGCTGATCGGCTGGGATTTCGATACACGGGTGCGGCTGGGGCCGGGGCGGCGCTGGTGGAACCGGCCCACCCGCAAGCGCCATCCGGCGCGGCTTGGCCCGTTCGTGGTCTGGCTGGCCAATCGCAACCGGGCCTTGCAGGTGCGGGTGCTCAAGTGGAATTTCGGCGCGCTGAAATTCATCTTCCGCGGGACCATGGTCTTCGACCTGATCCGCTGGTTCCGCCACCCGGCGATCGACTTCAAGTTCGATTCGGCCCATCCGCTCGGGTGCAGTCACCACCAGAAGATCGCCGTGATCGACGATCGCTTCGCCGTGTGCGGCGGCATCGACATGACCACCGAGCGCTGGGACACCCCCGAGCATCGTGAGCATGATCCGCGCCGGATCAACGCCGCCCGCCGCCCCTATGATCCCTGGCACGACCTGACCATGCTGGTCGAGGGCGAGGCCGCCCGCGCGCTGGGTGACCTGGGGCGCGCGCGTTGGCACCGGGCCGGCGGGCCGCGGCTGGAGGCCTGTACCCCGCAGCAGCCGACCCCCTGGCCCGAGCGCATCGAGGCCGAGTTCCGCGATGTCGAGGTCGGCATCGCGCGGACCAGCGCGCAATGGGGTAGTTACGACGAGGTCCGTGAGGTCGAGGCGTTGTTTCTCGAACATATCGCCGCCGCGCGGAGCTTCATCTATGTCGAAAGCCAGTACTTCGCCTCGCGCAGGGTCGCCGAGGCCCTGGCGGCGCGGCTCTCGGCGGCCGATCCGCCGGAGGTGGTGATGATCGCTCCGCTGGTTTCCCATGGCTGGCTGGAACAGACCGCGATGGACGGCGCCCGGGTGCGCCTGCTCCACGCCGTGGGCGAGCGCGATCCCCAGCGGCGGCTGCGGGTCTTTGTGCCGTATTCCGGGGCCAAGCCCATCTATGTACATTCGAAACTGATGATCGTCGACGATGCAATCCTGCGCGTGGGCTCGGCCAACATGAACAACCGTTCGCTGGGGCTCGATACCGAGGCCGACCTGTTCATCGACAGCCGCCGCCCGGCGAACGACCGCGAGGCGGTGCGCGCCGCGATTCGCCATCTGAGGCTGCGGATGCTGGGCGAGCATTGCGGCATCCCGGCCGCGACCGCCGGCGCCCTGCTGGACGAACACGGCACCATGGCGGCGATGATCGATGCCCGTCCGTTCAGCGCCAGGCGGCTGGAACCTTTTCACTTGCGTCCGCTTGGCGATACTGAAAAGGCGCTGGCCGACAGCGCGCTCCTCGATCCGGAAAGGCCCGGGGAGCTGTTCGAGCCGATGAGTCGTCGCACCGGCCTGTTCCGCCGCGGGGGCTTCCTCCGCCGGCCCCGCTAGAGAAGGAAACGCAGTTGAGCAGCATCGATGGACCGGATGAAGACGGCTTCGATCCCGTCGGCGCCGACGGCAAGATCATCGTTCCCGAAGATGTGCAGGAGGCGATCCGCACCCTGATCCGCTGGTCGGGCGACGATCCGACGCGCGAAGGCCTGATCGATACGCCGCGCCGCGTGGCGCGGGCCTGGCGTGAATATTGCCAGGGCTATGGCGAGGATCCGGCGATCCACCTCTCGCGCATCTTCGAGGAAGTGGGCGGCTATAACGAGGTCGTCCTGCTCAAGGGCATTCCCTTCCAGTCGCACTGCGAACACCACATGGCGCCGATCATCGGCACGGCCGCGATCGCCTACCTCCCGCGCGATCACGTGGTCGGCATCTCCAAGCTGGCCCGCGTGCTGCATGGCTTCGCCCGCCGCCTGCAGATCCAGGAACGGCTGACCGCCGAAGTTGCCCAGTGCATCTGGGACAATCTCCAGCCGCTGGGCGTTGCCGTGGTGATCGAGGCCAGCCACGCCTGCATGACCGCGCGCGGCGTTCGCACGCCCGGCGTCAACATGGTGACCAGCCGGATGATGGGCACTTTCCTGGAAGACGATCGCAGCCGCAAGGAAGTGCTCAGCCTGATGGGCTATTGAGGCCGGATCGCGGCCAGCCGGCGGACGATCGGGTGGCCGGGCCTTGCGTGCCGCTCTCCGGGGCGGCACGATGGCCCGCGTGAGGGACCCCGCGCCACAACCTGACATTGCCGCCGCGCCCGCACCCGGCCGCCTCGGCCCCTTGGCGCTGGCCGTGGTCCCGGCGCTGTCGCTGCTGCTGCTGGTTACCCGGCCGGTCTGGGACGTCGACGTGTTCTGGCAATTGCGGCTGGGCGAGATGATCCTCGCCCATGGCGGGCCGATCCTGCGCGAACCCTTCGCCGCCCGCCATCTGGGCGAACCGCTGCCCACGGTCGCCTGGGCCGGGCAGGCGCTTTATGCCGCCCTGCGCGAAGCGGGTGGCTGGCCGCTCCTGCGGACTTTCGACGCGCTGTTCTGGCTGGGCGGCTTCTGGGCGGCGGGCTGGGCGGCGCGGCGGCGCGGCGCCTCGGCGTTGGGCCTTGCGCTCGGACTTGCGATGGGGCTGATCGCCGCCCTGCCGCAGGCCTCGGTGCGCCCGCAGAGCCTGGCCGCGCTGGGCTTTGGCCTGCTTGTCGCCCTGGTCTTCAGCCGCCTGCGACCGGCCCCCAAGCTGGCCTGGGGGGCAATCCTGCTGGTCGTCTGGCAAAATCTCCACCCATCGGTTGCCATCGCCGTGGTCTGGCTGGGCGCCCTTGCGGCATGGGGCTGGCTGGCCTTTCTTCGCCGCCGGCTGGCTCCGCCATGGGTGGCGACCGGGCTGGCCCTGCTGGCCGGGCTCGCGCTGTTCGCCACGCCCGAGGGGATCGGCATCCTCTCGGTCTCGGCCGCCAATGCCGCGATGAGCCGCGCCATGGGGGTGAGCGAATGGCTGCCGCTGTGGGCGCCGATCAACCGCCAGGTCGCGCTGCCGATCCTGGCGGTCGCCGGGGTCACCGCCTGGCTGCTGCGCCGCTCGGGCCGCTTCGCGCTCGACGAACTGCTGCCCGCCCTGGCTCTGCTGGTGCTGACGATGGCGAGCTACCGTTTCGTGCTGTTCTGGGCCATCGCGCTGGTGCCGGTGGTGGCGCGGGCGGCTGTGGCGCAGCAGCCCGAGGCGCGGTTGCCGGGCTGGCTGCGCGGCGCGCCGCTGGTGCTTGCCGCCCTGGCCGGGATCCTGCTGCCGGTCCGCTTCAGCCCGCAATTGCCGCTGGCCGAGATTGCCGTCCTGCGCGCATCGGGCGCGGCCGGCACGATCTATGCCCATTTCCCCTGGGGCGGCCCGCTGATAGACGCCGGCTATCCGCAATGGCGCCTCGCCTATGACGGGCGCTATTACCGCTACACGCCCGAAGAATGGGACGCCTATGGCAAGGCCAGCCGGGGTGAGCTGTCCCTCGCGCAGGTCGAGGCGGCATGGCATCCCGCCGCCTTCCTGCTCGACCCGCAGTGGAACGCGCCGCTGATCGCCGCCCTGCGCGCCGACCGCGCCCACTGGCGCGAACTGCCGGGGCACGGGCCATTGCCCGGGCGGGCCGTCGCCTTCGTTCCGGCCGTTCCCGGCGCGCCGCGCCCATAGCAAAAGGGGCGCCCCTCGCGGAGCGCCCCCTGTCCACCCAATCGGTGGAAGCTCAGAGCTGGCCGAGCATATAGTCGGCCGCGCTGACCTTGAACTCGCCCGGGCCTTCGACGTTCAGCTGCTCGACCGTGCCATCGTTGATCACCATCGAGAAGCGCTGGCCGCGCTGGCCCAGGCCAAAGCCGCTGCCGTCCATGACCAGGCCCAGCGCCTTGGCGAATTCGCCATTGCCATCGGCCAGCATGGTCACCTCGGGCGAACCGTTGGCCGCGCCCCAGGCCTTCATCACGAAGGCATCGTTGACCGCTGTGCAGACGATCTCGTCCACGCCCTTGGCCTTCAGCTCGGCGGCCTTGTCCACGAAGCCTGGCAGGTGCTTGGCCGAGCAGGTGGGGGTGAAGGCGCCGGGGACCGAAAACAGCGCCACCTTCTTGCCCTTGAAATAGTCGGCCGTCTGCACCGGCTCGTTGGCATCGGCGGTGGCCTTGATCAGCTTCACGTCGGGCAGCTTGTCGCCAGCAGCAATAGTCATGGTTTGCTCTCCTTCATCGGGGTGTCGGAATCCTGCGCCCGCCATAGGGCGCATTGCGAGTCCTTCGCAACCGCCGATCGCCGCCTGGCCCGCCAGCCGGGGCGAAATCGGGAAGAATGTAAAATGCGATGAACCGAACATGGTGTCTTTGCGGTTAAGCGCGAAGCGTGACCGCCAATTAAGCCTGCCCGCAGCAATCAATCGCACGTGGGGAACTATCGTTTGCGAAAAGGCCAGGCAGATGAACAACAGGTGGACAGGAATGATCGCGGCAACCGCCGCGCTCGTGCTTACAAGTGCCGTGCCGGCACAGGCTTCGGCGCCCGGAGAGGCGGAGAAGCTGCGCCGGCTCGATATCATGCTGATGGTGACGGGGCTGCGCTGCCGCACCACGCCCAGCGATTTCCGGGCCGATTTCGCGGCTTTCGAGGCGGCGCACATGGCCGATCTCAATGCCGCGGCGGCCGAATTGCGCCAGGGGCTGGTTGCCCGGGCGGGCGCCGCCGGCGCGAACCGCGCGCTCGACCGGATCAGCACCGGCATGGCCAACGAATATGGGCAGGGCCATCCCTGGCTCGATTGCGCCCAGCTCAAGCAGGCCACCCGCGTGCTCACCCGGATCAAGGGCCGCGCCACCCTGGTCGAAGCCGCCAACGAATTGCTGGCGCCCAGCGCCGCGCCGCAGCTCGCCTTCGCCGGTCGCTGAACAGGCCATATCAGGCCATATAAAGACATCTTTATATTCTCCCGAGGACGGGCTAAGGGCGGTGCCATCCGGCGCCGCCCTATTGCCTTCCGCTTGCGGCGCGTCCGTTCAGGAGAATGCCCCCCGTGTCTGCCACCTCCGCCACGCTCGACGCCGCCCGCGACTATGTCATCGCCGATATCGGCCTCGCCGACTTCGGCCGTGCGGAAATCGCCATTGCCGAAACCGAGATGCCCGGCCTCATGGCCCTGCGCGAGGAATTCGGCGCGTCGCAGCCGCTCAAGGGCGCGCGGATCACCGGCTCGCTGCATATGACCATCCAGACTGCGGTGCTGATCGAAACCCTGGTCGCGCTGGGCGCGGAAGTCCGCTGGGCCACCTGCAACATCTTCTCGACCCAGGACCATGCCGCCGCCGCTATCGCCGCCGCAGGCATCCCGGTCTTTGCCGTGAAGGGCGAAAGCCTGGCCGATTACTGGGACTACGTGGGTTCCATCTTCGATTGGGATGACGGCACCGGCCGCACCGCCAACATGATCCTCGACGATGGCGGCGATGCCACCATGTTCGCCCTGTGGGGCGCCCGCGTGGAAGCAGGCGAAACGCTGTTCGAGCCGAGCAACGCCGAGGAAATCGAGTTCGTCCGCGCGCTCACCGCCTTCCTCAAGAAGAAGCCCGGTTACCTCACCATGTCGGTCGCCCACATCAAGGGCGTGTCGGAAGAGACCACCACTGGCGTCCACCGGCTCTACCAGATCGCCAAGGACGGCAAGCTGCCGTTCCCCGCGATCAACGTGAACGATTCGGTCACCAAGTCGAAGTTCGACAATCTCTATGGCTGCAAGGAATCGCTGGTCGACGCGATCCGCCGTGCGACCGACGTGATGCTGGCCGGCAAGGTCGCCTGCGTCGCCGGCTTCGGCGATGTCGGCAAGGGCAGCGCCGCCTCGCTCCGCAATGGCGGCGCCCGCGTCCTCGTCACCGAGATCGATCCGATCTGCGCGCTCCAGGCCGCGATGGAAGGCTATGAGGTCGTCACCATGGAGGAGGCGGTCACCCGCGCCGACATCTTCGTGACCGCCACCGGCAACGAGGGCGTGATCACCGCCGAGCACATGAAGGCGATGAAGCCGATGGCGATCGTCTGCAACATCGGCCACTTCGACAGCGAGATCCAGATCGCCGCGCTCGACAACTACAAGTGGACCGAAGTGAAGCCGGGCACCGACCTGGTCGAGTTCCCTGCCGAAAACGGTCAGGCGCCCAAGCAGATCATCGTCCTGGCCAAGGGCCGCCTGGTCAACCTGGGCTGCGCCACCGGCCACCCCAGCTTCGTGATGTCGGCCTCCTTCACCAACCAGACGCTGGCCCAGATCGAGCTGTTCACCAAGAACGCGAACTACAAGAACGAAGTCTACGTCCTGCCCAAGCACCTCGATGAAAAGGTGGCGGCGCTCCACCTCGAAAAGCTCGGCGTGAAGCTGACCAAGCTTTCGAAGAAGCAGGCGGACTACATCGGGGTCAGCACCGAAGGTCCGTTCAAGCCGGATCACTACCGCTACTGATCGCGCATTGCCCGGGCGGGGAGGGCTTGGCCCGCCCGCCCGGATCATGCCTCAGATCAGCAGGTCGGCCTGGTTGAGCGCGCCATAGACGCCGGCCTGGCCGAAGCCGACGATATCCACCAGGCCATCGCCATCCAGATCGGCCAGTTCGCGGTGATAGGTCGTGTCGCTCGACCAGCCCTGGGCCTGGCCGAAATTGGCGATGTCGAGGCTGGCCTGGGTGAAGGTGCCATCGCCCTTGCCGAAAGCGACCAGGGTTCCCGCCTGCCCGAAGCCGACAAGATCGGCCTTGCCGTCGCCATTCACGTCGGCCGAATAGCGCGGGTAGGCGTCGTTGCTGGTCCAGCCCTGGTTGGCGCCGAAGTCTGGCAGGGTGAGGGTTGCGGCCCCGAAAGTGCCATCGCCGTTCGAGAGCGCAACCAGCGTTCCGGCGATCCCGAAGCCCACCACATCGGCCTTGCCGTCGCCGTTCACGTCGGCGAGCGTGCGGTGGAAGGCCGCGTCGCTGCTCCACCCCTGCTGCGCGCCGAAATTGGCCACGGCGAACTTCGCCGCCTGGAACGTCCCGTCGCCATTTGCCAGCGCCACCCAGGTTCCCGCGATGCCGAAGCCGATCACGTCGGCGCTGCCGTCGCCGTTCACGTCGCCCATGGTCCGGGCAAAGCCGTTCTGCGACGACCAGCCCTGGTTGGCTCCGAAGTTGGCCACGACCATGCTTGGCGCGGCGAAGCTGCCTCCGGCCGTGGCGAGCGAAACCCAGGTTCCGGCAATACCGAAGCCGATCACATCGGCGCGGCCATCGCCGTTCACATCGGCCAGCACGCGGTGGAACTGGTCGTCCGTGCTCCATCCCGCGCTTTGCCCGAAATTGCTCACCACCAGCGTCGGCGCGCCGAAGCTGCCATTGGCGCCGGCCAGCGAGACCCACACCCCGGCCTGCCCGAAGCCGATGATGTCGGCCTTGCCATCGCCGTTCACGTCGGCCGCGTGGCGGGGGTAGATGTCCTGCGAGGACCACCCGCCGGCCCCGGGCGCGAAGTTCGCCACCAGCACGCTGCCCGGCGCGTTGAACACGAACGAGCGCAGGCCATCGGCAAAACGCACCTGCTCGATGGCGTGCAGGGTGTCGGTGCCGTCGACGGGGGTGCTGACCAACAGCCCGCCGCCCGGAAGCCGCGTGACCGAGGCCTGGGCCGAGGCGGCGCCGAAGGTCGCCACGTCGAAGCCGGCCCCGCCATCGAGCGAATCGTTCCCCGCGCCGCCGGTAAGGGTGTCTGCCCCGGCGCCACCCACCAGCGTATCGTCTCCCGCCTGGCCGAGCAGCAAGTCGTTGTCGCCGCCGCCGGTAAGGATATTGCTGGCGGCATTGCCGGTGAGCGAGGCCGGTCCGCTGCCGGTGAAGGTTACCCGCTCGACCTCGCTGGCCAGGGTGTAGGAGGCCAGCACGGTGAGGACGGTGTCGGTGCCTCCGTTGGCGCCCTCGACCACGCTGTCGCCGGCATCGTCGACAAGGTAGGTATCGTCGCCAAGGCCACCGGTCAGCGCGTCCGCCCCGATGCCGCCATCGAGCGTATCGTTGCCGGCGCCGCCGGTGATCTGGTTGGCCAGGGCGTTGCCGGTCAGCGCGGTCGCGCCGGTGCCGTTGAAGAACAGGCGTTCGACATTGGCGGTGAGGGTATAGGCGGCCAGGCTCGTCTGTACCTCGTCGGTGCCCTGTCCACTCGCTTCGATGACGACATCGCCCGGATTGTTGACGAAGTAGGTGTCATTGTCGGCGCCGCCGCTCATGGTGTCGGCCCCTGGGCCGCCATACAAGGTGTCGTTGCCCGCGCCGCCGTCGATCACGTCGTTTCCGGCGTTGCCCGTGATCGCATTGGCCAGCGAGTTGCCGGTTCCGACCAGGTTGCCGCTGCCAAGCAGGACGAGGTTCTCGATGTTGGGGCCGAGGGTGAAGCTGACCGAGGCCATGACCGTGTCGGTGCCATCGGCGCCGCTGGCCTCGATGGCCAGATCGCGGACGTCATCAACCACGTAGGCATCGTTGCCCGCGCCGCCGGCCAGCGTGTCGCTGCCGGCGCCGCCATCAAGTGTGTCGTTGCCGCCGCCGCCGGTAATCTGGTTGGCGAGGCCGTTGCCGGTCAGCGAAGCGGCGCTGCTTCCAGTATAGACCAGGTTTTCGACATTGGCTGCCGTGAGCATATAGGCGATGAGCGCGGTGCGGACCGTATCGGTGCCTTCGCCGGCCAGTTCGGTGATCGTGTCGCCTGCCTGATCGACCACGTAGGTGTCATTGCCCGCGCCGCCGACGAGGGTATCGGCTCCGTCCCCGCCATCGAGCGTGTCATCGCCGGTGCCGGTGCCAAGCAGATCGTTGCCCCCCCAGCCATTGATGAGCAGGTTGTCAGTCGCTCCCGCGCCGAACACGACCGAATCGTCCCCATCGGCCAGGAGCAGGGTGAACTTTTCGATATCGCGCAGCGTGACCCCGCCAGTGACAAGCGAGTGAGTGGCCCAGTAGCCGGTGAGATCAAGCGACAGGGCAGCCGTTCCGAATAGTTCGATGCGCAGAAAGTCGGTTCCGTCGCCGCCATCGAAGATTGTGCCGGCACTGAACGCTGAGTAAGTCATCAACAGGTCGTTGCCCGCCTGGCCGTATACCTGATCCGTCCCTGTCCCCGCGTCGAGCGTGTCATTGCTGCCACCACCTTCGAGCGTGTCGTCGCCCGCGCCGGTAACCAGTCGGTCGGGGCCGCCGCTTCCGACCACGCGATCGTTCCCGCCGCTTGCCTTGGTGGAGAATCCGTAAGCGAGGCCATCGCCAGCGATGAGGACATCATTGAAGGCGCTGCCGACGTAGGTATCGATGCTCCTTGCCCCGGTGATCGACCCGCGGGCACCATAGAGTGTAGTCCCGCCGCTCCACTGAGCCTGCAAGTCGAGCGTGGTATTGGCCTCAGCCCCGGAAAAGTCGATCCGGAGAAAGCTGACGTTGCCCCCGTCGATCGCGTCCTCGTCGCGCACGACAATCGTGTCGTTGAACCCGAAGCCTTGCACGACAATGCTGTCGAAACCCGAGCCGCCATCGATCAGGATGCGGGCGCCGCCGGTCATGATCTGGTCGTCACCGGCATCGCCATAGAGGAATCGACCGCCGCCCGAGATCGTATCGTTTCCGTCGCCGCCATGGATGGTGTCCGGCCCGCCGGACACCATGATGATGTTGTTCGCGGCATTGCCGTTGCCGATGTGCCCGCTGCTGCCGAAGAGGGTGAGATTCTCGAAGGCGCCGGGCAAGGTATAGTCATTGCTCGTGACGATCGTGTCGGTTCCACCGTTGTCGGCTTCCACCAGAACGTCCAATGGGTTGTCGGTGTAGTAGGTGTCGTCGCCGGCGCCGCCCACCAGCAGATTGCTGCCACTATCGCCCGTCAGTGTGTCGTTGCCGCCGTTCCCGCGCAGTGTATCATCGCCTGCACCGCCGATCAGATGGTCTCCGACTTGCGATCCTTCGACACTGTCGTTTCCTTCGCGTCCGATGACTGCGATGGGGTAGGGCGACGTGACAATGCCGCTCAGGTCTACCGCATTGCCGGCGGAATTGAGGGAAATGGTTGAAGGTGCGGCCGTCAGCGACAACGAGCCGCTATCACCAACTATCAGGATTGGTACGTCGATCGCCTGAAATTGCCCGATCTGGGCGATCGTCATGGTGAGAATCGCCATCGAGATCAGCTGCTCGAAGCCGGACACGTGCACATAAGTTGAAAAATTAAGTCGATCATAATCGCTGAAGGTCTCGATCACGATCGTATCGAAACCTGGACCTCCATCGAAGGTGTCGTTCTCGTAGGGAGCTCTAGGGTCGCCAACGAGAATGTAATCATCACCTTCGTCGCCAAATATGACATCGGTGCCAAGGCCATCCCCCAGTGTATCGTTGCCGCCGCCCCCGTGAGCGGTGTCGTTACCGTCCTGCCCTAGGATGAGATCTTGGTCATCGCTCCCATATATAAGGTCGTCACCTTGTCCACCGAAGAGGATGTCGTCACCGCTGAGGCCAGTAATGGTATCGTTGCCACCGAGTCCATAGATTGTGTCCGCGCCGGCAGTTCCGATGAGATTGTCCGGTCCTTCGGTGGGGGTGGTCAAAATACAGTTCCTCTTTGATTATTCTATTATAATTGAAAACACATTCCCGGAAAATTTTGAAATTACGGATGTTCTCCCGGGCAAATCGTTAAACGAGGCGCGGCGTATGATGCAAGGACTCTGTCGCTGGAGAACTGTCAAGGGCAAGTCCGTCGCCGGGCAAGCGTGGAGCCAAGTCTGCCTCATGTCTGTATGCAGACATTCCCCTCGCCCCCGCTTGCCAACACCGGCCCCGCCGCATAGCCAAGCGGGATGACGCTTTCACCCACCGCGCTGGTGCTGGCCGGGCTGCTGCTGGCGGCCTGGGTGCTGGTGGCCGCGTGGTTCGTGCTGGCGGCGCGCGGGCGGGAGAAGCGGGCGGAGAGCGCCCTCCGCAATGCCCGGCGGCTGGCGCGCATGGTCGAGGATTCGCCGGCGATCCCGCTGCTGGTCCGCACCGACGGCCGGATCGAGGCCAGTCCGCGGCTGGCCAAGTGGCTCGGGCTGGAGCGGGTGCCGCAATTTCTCACGGAATTGCAGGAGGACGGTGCCGGTGCGGGTGGCGGCGGCATTCCGGTGATGCAGCTTGGTGAGCTGGCCGACCTGGTGCGCCGCACCCAGAAGACCGGCGCGCCGTTCCGCATGGTTGTCACCCCGGCCGGGTCGCGCCGCTCGCTCAGTCTGCGCGGGCACCTGGCCGATCCACAGGTTTCGCCCGGCGGGGCGGCGCTGGTCTGGGTCTTCGACTTTTCCGAGAGCGAGGGCGAACTGGTCCGCCTGCGCGAGGATGCCATCCGGGCGCGGGCCGATTTCACCGCGCTGGTCGGCCTGATCGAGGCTGCGCCCATGCCGATGTGGTTCCGCGAACGCGACGGTCGCCTGCGCCTGGTCAATCGTGCCTATGTGGAAGCGGTGCAGGGGGAAAGCGCCGCCAGCGTGGTGGAGCAGCAGGCCGAACTGGTCGAGGCGGTCGATGGCCTCAGCGCCGCCCAGGTCGCGCTCCAGGCCGCGCAGATGAACCGCCCGATCGAGCGCATGGTCCCGGCCACCATCGCCGGCCAGCGCCGCACCCTGCGCCTGTCCGACCTGCCGCTGGGCGAGGAAGGCGTGGCCGGCTACGCGGTCGACATCGAGGACATGGAGGAGCTGGCCCGCTCGTTGCGCGCCTTCCGCGAAGCCCAGCGCGCCATGCTCGATCAGCTTTCCGCCGGGGTTGCCCAGTTCGATGCCGCGCGCGTGCTGGTCTTTGCCAACCAGCCGTTCCAGCGCATCTTTGCCCTGAAGCCCACGATCCTGCTCGATCCGCCGCCGTTCGAGCGTCTGCTCGACATGGCCCGCGATGCCGGTCGCCTCCCCGAAGCGCGCGACTTTCCGGCCTGGCGGCGCGAAAAGGCCGCCTGGTTCCGCGACAGCGCGGCTCACGAGGAAGCCTGGCTGCTGGGCGATGGCACCCACCTGCGCGTGGTGGCCCAGCCGATGCCCGATGGCGGCCTGCTGCTCATCGCCGAGGACCGGACCGAGGAACTGCGCCTTTCCGCCAACCGCGACACGCTGCTTCGCACCCGCACGGCCACGTTCGATTCGCTGTTCGAATCGCTCGGCGTCTTCGCGCCCGATGGCCATATGCAGTTGTGGAACCGCCGCTTCGCGCAGGACTGGGGTCTGGACGGCGAATTCCTCGACACCCACCCCAAGGTCGATCTCCTGCTCGAACGCATCGCCGCCCGGCTCCAGCGGCCGGCCCAGGCGAAACTGGTGGGCGAGGTGGTCCGCGCCGCCACGCTCGATCGCAAGCAGACCGGCGGGCGCGTGGTCCTGGCTGATGGCCGCACGCTCGAATTCGCCGGCGTGCCGCTGCCCGATGGCAACGGCCTGCTCACTGTGCTCGACATCACCGACAGCCAGAAGGCGGAAGGCGCCCTGCGCGAACGCAATGCCGCCCTGCTCGAAGCCGATGCGGTGAAAACCCGCTTCCTCGCCAACATGAGCTACGAATTCCGTACCCCGCTCACCTCGATCGGCGGCTTTGCCGAATTGCTCGAAGCCGGCCTTGGCGGCGAGCTGAACGATGCGGGGCGCGACTATGTCGCCGCGATCCTCGCCTCGGTCCACAGCCTGGGCGAGCAGATCGAGACCGTGCTCGATCTCTCGCAAAGCGAGGCCGGCCTGCTGCCGCTGGCGCAGGAGGAGATCGAGCTGCTGCCCTTCGTCACCCGCCTGGTCGAGGAACGCGCCGGCGCGATCAGCGAGGCCGGGCTGACGCTTGATCTGCGGGGCGACCAGTCGGCCGGCCGGATCACCGGCGATCGCCGCCGTCTTGCGCGGGTCGTCGGCCACCTGATTGACAATGCCATCGCCGCCACTCCGCGCGGCGGGCGCGTGCTGGTCGATCTGGCGCCCACCAGCGAAGGCCCGCGCCTGGTGGTTTCCGACAATGGCCCGGGGATGGACGCGGCCACGCTCGCCCGCGCGCTCGAAGGGCTGAAATCCGGTTCCGCCGCCGCCGCGCCGGCCAAGGCGATCGATCGCCGGCGCGGCCTTGGCCTGCCGCTCGCCCGCCGGATCGTCGAGGCCCACGGCGGCACCTTCGAACTGCTGTCCGAACCCGGGCAGGGCACCGCCGCGATCATCCAGCTGCCATGATCACCACTGCGCTCCCCGATCTTGCCGCGATGGAGGCCTATGGCGCGCGGATCGCCGCCGCGCTGCGCCCCGGCGACGTGGTCGCGCTGTCGGGCGGACTGGGCGCGGGCAAGACCACGCTTGCCCGGGCGATCCTGCGCGCGCTGGGCCAGGCCGGCGAAGTGCCGTCGCCCACTTTCTCGATCGTCGAGCTTTATGATCCCCCCGCCGTGCGCCTGCCGGTGGTCCACGCCGATTTCTACCGGCTCGACGATCCCGGCGAAGTCGCCGAACTCGGGCTGGATGATTGCCGCCACGGTGCCGCGCTCATCGCCGAATGGCCGGAAATGGCCGGTGGTTTCGCGCATGAGCCGGGCTGCCTTGGCATCAGATTGGAAATAGGCTTGTTGGAAACTCCCGGCCAGGGGCGGGTCGCCATTGCGAGCCCCGGGGCCGATTGGCTAGGGCGGATGCCATGAGCTCATCTATCCCCGAAGCGGTCGAACCTTTCCTTGGCCAGGCCGGCTGGGCCGGCGCCCTGATCGAGCCACTGGCCGGCGATGCCTCGTTCCGCCGCTATTTCCGCGTCAGCCTGGGCGATCGCTCGGCCATGCTGATGCACGCGCCGCCGCCCAACGAGGATCCGGCCCCCTTCCTGCGCGCCGCCCGCTGGCTGGAAGACGTCGGCCTGCGTCCGCCCCGCGTGCTCCATGAGCAGGCCGCGCAAGGGCTCGTCCTGCTGGAAGATTTCGGCGACGTGCGGATGCGCGACTATCTCGATGACTGGCCCGACGACGAGGCCGAGGTCTATACCGCCGCAGTCGATACGCTGACCGCGCTGCACCGCGTGCCGCCCGGGCCGTTCACCGCCTATTCGCTCAGCGAATACCAGCGCGAGGCCAAGCTGTTCATCGATTGGTACTGCCCGGCGCAGAACCTCTATGTCGATGGCAAGGGCTGGGCCGAAGCCTGGGATGCCGCGCTTATGCCGCTGCTTGGCCGCCAGCGCCCCGGCGTCACCGTGCTGCGCGATTACCATGCCGAGAACATCATGCTGCTGGGTGCACTGCACAAGCAGGGGCTGCTCGATTTCCAGGATGCGCTGGTCGGCCACCCGGCCTACGATCTGGTGTCGCTCCTCCAGGATGCGCGCCGCGATGTTGCGCCCGAACTGGAAGAGGCGATGCTCGCCCATTACCTCCAGGGCCACGCCGATCCCGCCGTGTTCCGGGCCGACTATGCCCGCCTCGGCGCGCAGCGCAACGCCAAGATCGTCGGCATTTTCGTGCGCCTGTGGAAGCGTGACGGCAAGCCGCGCTACCTTGCGCTGATCCCCCGCGTCTGGGCCTTGCTCGAACGCGATCTGGCCCACCCGGCGCTGGCCCCGGTGGCGCACTGGTTCGATGCCAATATCCCGCAGGAACTGCGCGAAAGCGGCGGCGGCACCTATCCGGCATGAGCAGGCTCGCCTCCGATACCGCGATGGTCATGGCCGCCGGGTTGGGCAAGCGGATGCGCCCGCTCACGGCCACCCGGCCCAAGCCGCTGGTCCCGGTTGGCGGCAAGGCCCTGATCGACTGGAGCCTCGATGCCCTGCGCGCCGCCGGCATCGCCCGCGCCGTGGTCAACGCCCATTACCTGGCCGATGCGCTCGAAGCCCACCTTGCCGGCTATGGCCAGCGCCATCCTGACCTGGCCATCACCGTGTCGGATGAACGCGCGCTGCTGCTCGAAACCGGCGGCGGCATGGTGAGGGCGCAGGCGCACCTGCCCGATCCGTTCTTCTGCCTGAACTCCGACAATATCTGGCTTGATGGCCCGCGCGATGCCTTCACGGAATTGAGCGCGGCCTGGGATCCGGCGCGGATGGACGCGCTGCTGCTGGTCGTGCGCCATCCTGCCGCCCACGGCCATGATGGCGCGGGCGATTTCCATCTCGATCCGCTGGGCCGGATCAGCCGGCGCAAGCCGGGCCGGGTGGCGCCGTTCATCTACACCGGCATCCAGCTCGTTTCCCACCGCCTGCTGCGCGATGCGCCCGAAGGGCCGTTTTCCACCAACGTGCTGTGGTCGCGCGCCATGGCCGAGGGCCGGCTGTGCGGCTGGGTCCATACCGGCGAATGGTTCGAGGTTGGCACGCCCCAGGCCATCGCGCCAACCGAGGCACTGCTCTCGCGTGGCTGAACGCGGCGGCGAAAGGCCGGGGCCAAGCCTCTATTCGATCGCCGCGCACCGGGGTTTCGCCGATGCGCTCGTGGCCGGCCTTGTCCCGCGCTATGCCCAGCCGCAGGTCGGCCTCGCCCGGCTGACCCTGCTCCTGCCCAGCCGCCGCGCCGTCCGCACGGTCACCGAAGCCTTCATCCGCCATGCGGGGAACGGGGCGACGGGCGAGAAGGGGCCAGGCCAGGCCGGCCTGCTGCTCCCGCGCATGGCCGTGGTGGGCGATCTCGATCTCGATGAAACGCTTGGCCCGCTGCTCGATCCGCTTGGCGCCGGGCTGGATATTCCCCCCGCCGCCGATCCGGTGCGCCGCTGGCTGCGCCTGGCTGATTTCCTGCGCGAGGAACTGGGGGGCAGGGACGGCCACACCGCCCCCGGAGCGCCCGCGCTGCTGCGCCAGGCTTTCGAGATCGCGCGGACCATGGACCGGCTGCTGGTCGAAGGCATCGCGCCCGAAGACCTGCTGGGCGAACGGGTTATCGGCGTGGTCGGTGAACAGGCCGCCCACTGGCAAGGCTCGATCCGCACCTTCGCCCGGGTGCGCGCGCGCTGGCTGGGCGAACTCGCGGCGCGCGGCGAAGTCGATCCGCCCACCCGCCGCAACCGCCTGTTCGCGGCCGCCGCCCGGGCCTGGCAGGACAGCCCGCCGCCCCACCCGATCGTTGCCGCCGGCGTCACCAGCGCCTCGCCGGCACTGGCCCATCTGCTGCGGGTGGTGGCCGAAACCCCGCGCGGCGCGGTGATCCTGCCCGATCTCGATCTCGCCATGGACGAGGCGATCTGGGATTCGCTCGGCACCGCCGGCTCTCCGGTCGAACCCGACGATCCGCCGATCGGCCGCGCCGATGCGGTCACCCACCCGCAATATCACCTCAAACTCCTGCTTGGCCGCATGGGCGTGCGGCGGGATGAATTCGAGCCGTGGCACCGCTCCGGCCTTTCGCCCGCGCCGCCGGCGCGCAGCCGGGCCATCTCCAACCTGTTCCTGCCCCCCGAAGCCAGCGCCCGCTGGGTCCGGCTCAAGGCCGAGGATCGCCGCCTGTCGGGCGTGCGCCTGATGGAAAGCGCCCATCCCGGCGAGGAAGCGCAGGCCGTGGCCATCCTCATCCGCGAGGCGCTGGAAGTGCCCGAACGGCGCGTGGCCCTGGTCACGCCCGATCGCGCGCTGGCCGCCCGGGTCATCGCCCATCTCGGCCGCTGGGCCATCGCGGCCGACGATACCGCCGGCCAGCCGCTGTCCGCCACGGTCGCCGGGCGCCTGTTCCTGCTGCTGGCCGAGGTTGCCGCCAGTGCCGCCGCGCCGGTGCCGCTGGTGGCCCTGCTCACCCACCCGCTGGCCGGGCTTGGACCGCTGTCCGGCTGGGACGGCTCGCGCGCCGATTGGCTGACCCATGCCCGCCGGCTCGATCAGGCGCTGCGCGGCCCGCGCCCGGAGCCGGGCCTCGGCCATGCCCGCGCCGCGCTCGCCCGCAAGGAGCAGCCGCGCCTCGGCCAATGGTGGCAGGCGGTCGAAGCCCTGCTCGCACCCTTGCTCGAACCGGGCGAGGTGCCGCTGGCCGAGGCGCTCGATCGCCTCGCCGCCGCCGCCGAGGCGCTGTCGGGCGGCGCGGTCTGGTCGGGTGCCGATGGCCGCGCGCTCGCCGCCTTCATCGACTCGCTGCGCGTCGCCGCCGCCGATGCCGCCACCAGCCTCGCCCCCGAAGACCTCCCCACCATGCTGGGCGATGCGATGGAGCGCGAGGCCGTGCGCCCGCCGTGGGGCGGCCATCCGCGCGTGGCGATCTACGGCCTGATCGAGGCGCGGATGAGCCGGGCCGATCTCGTCATCTGCGCCGGCCTCACCGAAGGCACCTGGCCCGGCACCAGCGCGCCCGATGCCCTGCTGGCCCCCGCCGTGCTGCGCGCGCTTGGCGTGCCCGGCGCCGATTTCCGCATCGGCCTTGCCGCCCACGATCTTGCCGCCGCGCTGGGTGCGCCCGAAGTGGTGCTCAGCCATGCCCGGCGCGATGAAAGCGGCCCGGCCATCCCCTCGCGCTTCGTGCTGCGCGTCCGCGCCATGCTGGGCGAGAAGCTGCTGAAGGACCATGTCGAAACCGAGGCGGTCAAGCTCGCCGCCGAGCTGGACCTTGGCGACAGCGCGCCCCCCTATCCTCGCCCCGAGCCGCGCCCCTCGGCCGCCCAGCGCGACGTGCCGATCGCGGTCACCGGCCTCGATCGGCTGCGCGGCGATCCCTACCAGTTCTACGCCAGCGACGTGCTGCGCCTGAAGGCCTGGGATGCGCTCGACGCCGAGCCGACCGCGGCCTGGAAGGGCACGGCCGTCCACGAGATCCTCGATCGCTGGCACAAGCAGCGCGCCGCCGGCGATCCTGGCCCCTTGCTCCCCATTGCCGAGGCCGAACTGGCGAAGATGAGCGCGCATCCCCTGGTGCGCGGCCTGTGGTGGCCGCGCCTGGTGGCCGCGCTGGAATGGGTCGAACAGGAGATCGCCCGGCTCGAGGCCGAAGGCCGGGTGGTCGCCACCACCGAGGCGCGCGGCGAGATCCTGTTCCGGGGCGTCCGCATCCACGGCCGCGCCGACCGAATCGACCGCCTGCCCGACGGCACCCTCGCGGTGATCGACTACAAGACCGGCAGCCCGCCCTCGGCCCGCCGGGTCGAGGAAGGCTTCGCCCTCCAGCTTGGCCTGATCGGCCTGATGGCGCGGGAAGGGGCTTTCCACGACGCCGACCGCCAGCCGGTCAGCGGCGAGCCCACCCGCTTCGAATACTGGTCGCTGGCCAAGGCGAAGAAAAGCGCCACCGGCTTTGGCGAATGCAGCGAGCCGGTGCTGGAAGGCCGGAAGAAGAACGGCATCGTGCGCGAGGAATTCCTCGATCGCACCGAGGAATTCCTCGCCGATGCCATCGTCCGGTGGATCAAGGGCGATGAACCCTTCACCGCCCGCCTCAACCCCGATCTGCCCGGCTATGCCGATTATGACCAGTTGATGCGCCTCGACGAATGGCAGGCCCGCGCGGGCGACGGCGGGAGCGACGCGGCATGAGCCGGCTCCACCCCTTGCAGGACAACCAGGCCCGCGCGGTCGATCCGGCGCAGACCGTCTGGCTCTCCGCCTCGGCCGGCACCGGCAAGACCCAGGTCCTCTCCGCGCGCGTCCTGCGGCTGCTGTTGCAGGAGGATGTCGATCCGTCGCAATTGCTCTGCCTCACCTTCACCAAGGCCGGGGCGGCGGAAATGGCCACCCGCGTCAACGAGGTGCTGGCCGATTGGGTGCGGATGCCCGATATCGGCACGCCGGGGAAATCGCCCGGGCTGGTCGATCAATTGCAGGCGATCGGCGCCCCGTCCGATCCGGCCACCCGCGCCCGCGCCCGCACCCTGTTCGCCGCCGTGCTCGATTGCCCCGGCGGCGGCCTCAGGATCAACACGATCCACGCCTTCTCGCAGTGGCTGCTGGCCGGCTTTCCCGAGGAAGCCGGCCTCACCCCCGGCACCCGCGCCATGGAAGACCGCGACCGCGCGGTGCTCAGCCGCGAGGTGCTCTCCACCCTTCTCCTCGAAGCCGAGGATCGGGGCGATCATGCCCGGCTCAAGGCGCTGGAATCGCTCTCGCTGCGGATGGGGCCGGAGGATGTCGAACGCTTCCTCCTGCGCTGCGCGGATTGCCGCGAGGCCTGGTTCGGCCCCGGCAGCTGGATCCCGCCGCTGCGCCCGCGCGTCGAAGACCTGCTGGGCCTGGTCGAAGGCGCCAGCCTTGCCGAACTGTGCGAGGACAGCGCGTTCGACGTGCGCTCCTTGCGCCGCTGCATGGAGATCAACGCCGCCTGGACCGCCGCCACCGGCCAGGCCAACGCCAATTCCATCGGCGACTGGCTGGCCCGCGATCCCGCCCGGCGCGGCGAGACGATCGAGGCGCTGGCCGATGTGTTCCTGACCAAGGCCGGCGAACAACGCGCCAGCAAGTCGCAGGACAAGCTGGACCCGGCCTATTCCGGCCATGTCGAGCGGGTGATCGACGGCATCCACCTTGTGCGGAGCCGCAAGGCGCTGATCGCGCTGGCCGAGTGGCTCACCCCCGCGCTCGAACTTGGCCGCACCTTCGCGCTGGCCTGGGACGAGGCCAAGGCCCGCGAAGGCCTGATCGATTTCGACGACCAGATCCGCCAGGCCGCCGAGCTGCTCAACCGTTCCGACCTGTCGGACTGGATCCGCTACAAGCTCGATCGCCGCTTCAACCACATCCTGATCGACGAGGCCCAGGATACCAACGCCGCCCAGTGGCAGATCATCGAGGCGCTGACCGGCGACTTCTTCACCGGTGCCGGCCAGCACGGCGCCGAGGCGCTGCGAACCCTGTTCGTGGTGGGCGATTACAAGCAGGCGATCTTCCGCTTCCAGGGCACCAGCCCGGAAAACTTCGAGACCGCGCGCCGCAAGGTGAAGCAGCAGATGTCCGGCGCGGCCGCAAACGCCCTGCACCTGCGGAGCGGCCCCGATGCACGCACCTTGCAGGAACTGGGGCTGGACCGGTCCTACCGCACCGCCACGCCGATCCTCGACTATGTCGATCGCACCATCGCCCATGTCGGCCACGCCCGCTTCGGCCTGAAGCACCTGCCCGAACGCCATGTGGGGCAGGACCGGCCGGGCCTTGTCACCCTGTGGCAACCCGTTCGAATCGGCCGCGACGAGGCTGACCTCGCCGAGGACCAGCCGGAGGAGGGGGAGCAGAACTGGCTCTCGCGCCCCGACCGCCAGCTGGCCGACCGCCTCGCCCGCCAGATCGCCGACTGGCTCGACAGCCGCAAGGCCGGCCACCCGCTGGTCAAGGGCCATGCCCGCCGCGCCGAGGCTGGTGACATCATGATCCTGGTCCGCAAGCGCAAGGAGCTGGCCGGGTTGATCGTTGCCCGGCTCCATGCGCGCGGGGTGCCGGTGGCCGGGGTCGATCGCCTGCGCCTTGGCGCGCCGCTGGCGGTGCAGGATCTGGTCGCCGCCCTGCGCGTCGCGCTCCAGCCGCTCGACGATCTCACGCTCGCCAGCCTGCTGGTTTCCCCGCTGATCGGCTGGAGCCAGGACGACCTGCTTGCCCACGGCTGGCGCGAGAAGGGCGTGGCGCTGTGGGATCACCTGCGCCAATCGCGCGAGCCGCTGGTGGTGCAGACGGTCGAGCAGCTGGTCACCCTGCTCGGCAAGGCCGACTATGCGCCGCCCGCCGCCCTGCTGCACTGGCTGCTGGTCGGCCCGTGGCAGGGCCGGCGCAAGCTGATCGCCCGGCTCGGGCGCGAGGCCGGCGATCCGATCGACGAACTGCTCAACGCCGCCCACGCCTATGCCGCCGGCGACGTGCCGAGCCTGGCCGGCTTTCTCCACTGGTTCGATGCCGGCGATGGCGAACTGAAGCGCGAGGCGGAAAGCGCCGGCGGCCTTGTCCGGGTGATGACCGTCCATGGTTCCAAGGGCTTGCAGGCGCCGATCGTCATCCTGGCCGATGCGGCGGACAACCCCGACAGTCCCAAGGGCGTGGCGCTGGAACTGGCCGAGCCGCGCGCGCCGGGCGCGGACCATTTCCATCACCCCGCGCGCGTCCTGCCACTGCCGGGCTTGCAGAAGGAGGAAAAGGTCGGCCGCATCGCCGTGGCCGAGGCCGAGGCCAGGGCGGCCGAGCGGGAGGAGCACTGGCGCCTGCTCTACGTGGCGATGACCCGCGCGGAGGAAGCGCTGTTCGTCACCGGCTCGCTCGGCCCGCGCGAAAGCGCGCCGGCCGACGATTCCTGGTATGCGAAAATTGCCGAGGTCATGCCCGCCGAGGCCTGGCAGGCCGACGACCTGTGGGGCGCGGTGGCCGCCGATGGCGTGGCCCCGCCGCCCGCGCCGCCGCGCGCCGCCGAAACCCGGCTGCTGCCGCTGCCCGCCGCGCGCCCGCGCTGGCTGACCCGCGCCATCGGCGAGGAACCGGTCCCGCCGCGCCCGCTCGCCCCTTCCGCGCTGGGTGAGGATGCCGGGGCCGATCCGCCCCATGCCCCCGGCGGCGATCGGCGGGCCGCGCTGCGCGGTACCCTGATCCACAAGCTGCTCGAACGCCTGCCCGAGCTTGCCCCCGAAGCGCGCCCCGCCGCCGCCGAGCGCTGGCTGGCCCGCAATGCCGCTGGCCTGCCGGCCGAGGCCCGCGCCGAGATCGCCGGATCGGCCTGCCGCGTGCTCGCCGTGGCGGCCTGGGCCGACCTGTTCGGGGCCGAGGCGCTGGCCGAGGTGCCGGTGGCCGCCACGGTGGGCGGCCGGGTCATCGCCGGCACGATCGACCGGCTGCTGGTCACCGCCGATCGTCTGTGCCTGGTCGATTTCAAGACCGCGCGCCGCCCGCCGGCCAGCCTGGCCGAGGTGCCCGCCGCGATCCTGCGCCAGATGGCCGCCTATGCCGCCGCGCTCGAAGCCACCTTCCCGGGGCGCACCGCCGAGGTCGCGCTGCTCTACACCCACGAGCCGCGCCTGATCGAAATTCCGGCCGAGGTTCTCGCCGCCCACAAGCCAGACTTCGCCTGAGGCGATTAATGCTATCGCCGCAGCCGTGTTGCACGCGGCGCCCGAAGCCCTAGATTGCGCTGCAAGTCATCCCTTACGGAGTCTCCGAGAATGTCCACCAAGGCCGTCACCGACGCCAGCTTCGATGCCGAAGTCCTCCAGTCCGGCAAGCCCGTCCTCGTCGATTTCTGGGCGGACTGGTGCGGGCCGTGCAAGATGATCGGGCCGAGCCTTGAGGAAATCTCCGAGGAACTGGCCGACAAGGTGGAGATCGCCAAGGTCGACATCATGGAGAACACCGAAACCGCCAGCCGCTTCGGCGTCCAGTCGATCCCGCTGCTGATCCTGTTCAAGGACGGCCAGCCGGTCGCCCAGAAGCTGGGCGCCGCGCCCAAGAGCCAGCTCAAGGCCTGGATCGAGGGCGCGCTGTAAGGCGCACGAACAAGCGTCGTCCCGGATCGGGTCCGGGACGACGCTATCCGGCGAAATCAGATCCCGGCCATGCGTTCGGCCAGCTCGTCCCACAGTGCCGGGCTGGCCGCCGCCAGCAGGCCGGGCGCCAGGTGTTCGTCCACCCGGTAGAGCGAACCGTCGGGCCGGGCCGCCTTGCCGCCGGCCTCGTTGCAGAACAATACGCCGGCCGCGTGGTCCCAGGCATAGGTGCGCTCGAAGATCGAGACGTCGTTCTCGCCCAGCACGATGCGGGGATACTGCTCGGCCGCGCAGCGCGGGATATCGGCCAGGGTATAGTGCGGGGCGATATGGGTTTTCAGCGCCTCGCGCCGCACCGGATCGGCGAACAGCAGCGAGATCGCGGCCACCGGCGGCTCGATCCCCGTAGTCCGCGCGCGCACCGGCTCGCCGTTCACGAAAGCACCCTGGCCGGCGAGCGCATGGCAGAATCGCCCGCTCAGCACATCCAGGATCCACCCGCCGGTCGCCACGCCGTTTTCCGCCAGGGCCACCAGCACGCCGAACGGCGGCTTGCCGTGGGCGAAATTGTGGGTGCCATCCACGGGATCGATGATCCAGCACAGCGGATCGGACAGGCGATCGAGCAGGCTTGCATCGAAATGCACCGCTTCCTCGCCGACGATGCTGGCATCCGCCAGCAGCCGCGCCAGCCCTTCGGCCAGGATTTCCTCGGCCTCGCGGTCGGCCACGGTCACGAAATCGTCGGCCGCCTTTTCGCTGATCTCGTGGGCGGCAAGCTGCTGGAAGCGTGGCAGGATCGCCCGCTCGGCGGCCTCGCGCATCACCGCTTCCACGGCGCGGCTCAGGCTGTCCATCGCGCTCAGCTCCGGTAGTCGGCGTTGATCGAGATGTAGCCGTGGGTGAGATCGCAGGTCCACACCTTGGCGCGGCCCTCGCCGAGGCCGAGATCGACCTCGATCGACACTTCGCGGCCCTTGAGGTGGGCGGCGACCGGCGCTTCGTCGTAGTCGGCCAGTGGCTGGCCGTCCTTCGCCGCCCAGGTACCGCCAAAGCCGATGGAGAGCCGGTCGCGGTCAGCCGGTTCGCCCGCCTTGCCGACCGCCATGACCACGCGGCCCCAGTTGGCGTCCTCGCCGGCGATGGCGGTTTTCACCAGCGGCGAATTGGCGATGGCCATGCCGACCTTTCGCGCGCTCTCGTCATCCACCGCGCCGCTCACCGCGATCTGGATGAATTTCTGGGCGCCTTCGCCATCCTTGACCACCAGATGCGCCATTTGCCGGCAGACGTCGTCCAGCGCGGCGGCAAAGGCATCGGCCCCCGGGCAGCCGGAGCAGTTGATCGGCTGGTTGCCCGCCTTGCCGGTGGCGAAGGCGAGCACCGTGTCGCTGGTGGAGGTATCGCTGTCCACGGTGATGCAGGAAAAGGTCTTGCGGTTGGCGGCCGAAAGCAGCTCCTGCAGATAGCCAGGCGCGATCGCGCAGTCGGTGAAGATGTAGCCGAGCATGGTCGCCATGTCGGGGGCGATCATGCCCGACCCCTTGATGATCGCGGCGAGGGTGATCGTGCGCCCATCGACCACGGCCGTGGCCAGGGCGCCCTTGGGGAAGGTGTCGGTGGTGCCGATCGTGCGCGCGGCTTCCTCCCACGAACAGGGCGCGGCCACCAGGGCGGCTTCCACGCCGGCGCGGGCCTTGTCCTTGGGCAGCGGCACCCCGATAACCCCGGTGGAGGAGACGAAGACCTCGTCCATCGTGCAGTCGAGATGATCGGCCACCTGTTCCATGATCTGCTCGACCGCCTCGCGCCCGCGATAGCCGGTGAAGGCGTTGGAATTTCCGGCATTGACCACCAGCGCCCGCGCGCGGCCCTGCTTGACCGCCTCGCGTCCGATCTCCACCTCGGAGGAGCAGCACACATTGCGGGTGAACACCCCGGCCACGGCCGTGCCCTCGGCCAGTTCGACATAGGTCAGGTCGCAGCGCCCCCAGTCCTTGTAGCCGGCGCGCGCGACATGGGGTGTCACCCCGGCGATGGCCGGCAGGGCAGGGAAGGGCGAGGCGAGCGGGGAGACGGCGTCGGACATGGAGGCCGGATTAGCCCCCCGGCCGGGCAGGTCAAGCCGCAGCAGCCGCGCCCTTCACCGCCAGGGGCTTGCCCTTGAACGAGACCAGCCGGTGGAACACCCAGGCCACCGCACAGGACGCGGCGATCGCCAGGGTCAGGAACGGCAGGCCATGCCCCAGGGTGGAGACGGCAACCAGAACGGTCAGGTGCACGCAGTAGAGCGGGAGCGAGAAGGCGCCCAGCCAGTCCAGCCGGGGCGCGAGCCAGGCCGGAATGCGGGCCATGGCCACCAGCCACATGGCGAGCGGCAGGAAGGCCATCACGAAGACCAGGTCGCCATGGGCATTGCGTAGCGGCAGGTAGGGCACTGCCATCACGCCCGCCACGGGCAGGGCCAGCGCCACGAACCAGGGCAGGGCCGGGGTCCGCGCCCCGCCCTTGTAGAGCCGGCCCAGCCAGACGCCGAGCACGTAGGAAAAGCCCACGCGCGGGATCGGCATCCACCAGGTTTTCCAGGTCAGCGCGCTTACCCCCATGGTATCGCCGCCATGGCGCCGCACGGTGTGGATCAGGGCCGCGCCCATCAGCGCGGCCAGCAGCAGCAGCCAGCGCGTGGGCACCCGGCGCAGCAGCAGGGCATGGACGAAATTGGCGACCAGTTCCCAGAACAGGGTCCACTGCGGGCCATTGAGCCGGTAGAACGGCCCGGCGCCCGACAGCACCGGGATCATCGCCAGATCGAGCAGGAGAACCCAGGCCGTATCCAGCACCGGGCGTCCGCCACCCACCACCGCCCAGACCGCCGCCACGCCCGCGCCTACCGCGACCAGCGGCCACAACCGCAGGAACCGCGCCCAGGCGAAGGCGAGGGCGCCAACTCCGGCATTGAGTTTCTTCTCGGTCGACACCGCGAGCACGAAACCGCTCAAGAGGAAGAACAGGTCAACCAGCAGGTAGCCGCGCACGAAGGGGCCGTGGGTGCGGAAGACCAGCGCGCTGTGATAGAGCATGATCACCAGGGCGGCGAACCCGCGCAGCCCATCGAGCTGCGAAAGACGGCCCGGATGCGCGGCGTCGGCGCCGGTTGCGGATGCCTGCGCCCCGATTGCGGATGCTTGCGTCAATGTCCAACCCCTCCCTAGCCCCAACCGCCATAGCCGAGGCGCGCGTCCGCGCAAATTGCGCTGGAGCAAGGCTTGCGGGATAAAATCGCGCGGAACGCCTGTCCCACTGGACGAGCGACTCAGCCCGGCCTATCTGGCGGGCATGGCAAAGCGCCTTCTGCTTACCCTTCTGGCCCTGCTGGGCCTGGCCGCACAGGTTGCCCCCGTGCAGGCGCGGGTCTGTGCGGGCGTTGCCTCGGCGGTGGTTCTCGCCGCGCCGGAGGATGGCGGTGCCGTCGCTCTTGCCGGAAGCCCGGCCCGTCCGGCTGCCCACGCGCCGGCCCGCCTGGTCCGGCCCGTCCGGCCGCTGATCAAGACTGCGCCAGGCCGTGCCCCGGTCCTCGTCGGGATCGATCGCGCGCGCGAATAGGCGCGGCCTGGCGGCGGGCCACGCCCCGCGCCTGCTCCCATTCCAATTGCCGCGCCACGGCTGCGGCGGCCCCATCTCACAGACAGGATTTGCCCATGCTCGGCGCACTCGCCAAGGCCGTTTTCGGCTCCTCCAATGATCGCTACGTCAAGAAGCTCGAAAAGGTTGTCGCCCGGATCAACGCCTTCGAGCCGGTGCTCGAAGCCCTGTCCGACGAGGAACTGCAGGGCCAGACCGCCAAGTTCCGCCTGGCCCTGGAACAGGGCGCCACGCTTGACGACATCCTGCCCGAAGCCTTCGCCACCGTGCGCGAAGCCTCCAGGCGCGTGTTCGGGATGCGCCACTTCGACGTGCAGATGATCGGCGGCATCGTCCTCCATCGCGGCGAGATCGCCGAAATGCGGACCGGCGAGGGCAAGACCCTGGTCGCCACCACCGCCACCTACCTCAACGCGCTGGAAGGCAAGGGCGTCCACGTCGTCACCGTGAACGACTATCTCGCCAAGCGCGACGCGGAATGGATGGGCCAGCTCCACCGCTTTCTCGGCCTCACCGTGGGCGTGATCGTGCCCAATCTCAATGAGGCGGAGCGGCGCGCGGCCTACGAGGCCGACATCACCTATGCCACCAACAACGAGCTCGGCTTCGATTACCTGCGCGACAACATGAAGCACGAGCGCAGCCAGATGGTGCAGCGCCCCTTCAACTACGCCATCGTCGACGAGGTGGATTCGATCCTGATCGACGAGGCCCGCACCCCGCTGATCATCTCCGGGCCGACCGACGACAAGTCGGACCTCTACATCTCGGTCGATGCCGTGGTGAAGCGCCTGCCGGCAGATCTCTACGAGGCCGATGAAAAGTCGAAGAACGTCTCGCTCACCGAGGATGGCGTCGAATGGGCCGAGCGCGCGCTGGAGGAGGCCGGGCTGCTCGAAGGCTCGAACCTCTACGACGTCGAAAACACCCAGGTCGTCCACCATCTCGACCAGGCCCTCAAGGCCAATGTCATGTTCAAGCGCGACATCGACTATGTCGTGAAGGACGGCAAGGTCATCATCATCGATGAATTCACCGGCCGCATGATGGATGGCCGGCGCTGGTCCAATGGCCTGCACCAGGCGGTGGAAGCCAAGGAGGGCGTCCAGATCGAGCCCGAGAACCAGACCATGGCCTCGATCACCTTCCAGAACTACTTCCGGATGTATCCCAAGCTTTCGGGGATGACCGGCACGGCCGCCACCGAAGCGCCGGAATTCTTCGACATCTACAAGATGAACGTGGTGACCATCCCCACCAACGTGCCGGTCCAGCGGATCGACGAGGAAGACGAGTTCTACAAGAACACCGCCGACAAGTTCGCCGCCATCGCCCGCCTGATCCGCCAGCGCCAGGAGATCGGCCAGCCGGTCCTGGTCGGGACGGTGTCGATCGAGAAGTCGGAACTGCTCTCGGAATACCTCAACCGCGAAGGGGTGAAGCACGCCGTGCTCAACGCCCGCTTCCACGAGATGGAAGCCCGCATCGTCGCCCAGGCCGGCAGTCTCGGCGCGGTGACCGTCGCCACCAACATGGCCGGGCGCGGCACCGACATCCAGCTGGGCGGCAATGCCGAATTCCGGGTGGAGGACGAGCTGAAGGACCTGCCCGAAGGGCCGGACCGCGAAGCCGCGATCGCCCGGATCAAGATGGAAGTGGCCGAGCAGAAGGATCTGGTCCTTGCTGCCGGCGGCCTCTGCGTGATCGGCACTGAGCGCCACGAAAGCCGCCGCATCGATAACCAGCTGCGCGGCCGTTCGGGCCGCCAGGGCGATCCGGGGATGAGCAAGTTCTACCTCTGCCTGGAGGATGACCTGCTGCGGATCTTCGGGCCGGACACCCTGTTCAGCCGGATGATGAATTCCAACCTGGCCGATGGCGAGGCGATCGGCTCCAAGTGGCTGTCGAAGGCGATCGAGACCGCGCAGAAGAAGGTCGAGGCGCGCAACTACGATATCCGCAAGCAGGTCGTCGAATACGACGACGTGATGAACGATCAGCGCAAGGTCATCTACGAGCAGCGCGCCGACATCATGGATGCCGAAGCGGTTGATGAAGTCGTCCACGATATGCGCCAGGACACGGTCAACACCGTCGTCGGCGATGCCTGCCCGCCGGGATCCTATCCGGAGCAGTGGGACACCGCCGGCCTGGTCGCCCGCGCCCGCGAGGTGCTGGGAGTCGAGATTCCGCTCCAGGAATGGCTGGACGAAGACGGCGTCGATCCCGAACAGATCGAGGAGCGCCTCGCCGCGCTGGCCGATGCCCACATGGCCGCGCGCACGGCCGATCAGCCGGAAGTCTGGCGTACACTGGAAAAGTCGATCCTGCTCGAACGCCTCGATCACTACTGGAAGGAGCACCTCGCCACGCTCGACGCGCTGCGCCAGGTCGTGTTCCTGCGCGCCTATGCCCAGAAACAGCCGATCAACGAATACAAGCAGGAAGCCTTCGGGCTGTTCGAGAAGATGCTGGAAACGATCCGCGAGGACGTTACCCGCATTCTCGCCACGGCCGAATTCCGCTTCCAGCAGCCGCAGGACATGGCCCTGCCGGAACTGCCCGCCTTCCTTTCCGGCCACATCGATCCGCTCACCGGGCTCGATGATGCCGGCGGGGCGTCGTCGCCCTCGGTCGAGGCGATGCTGTCGGGGCTCGGCTCGGCCGTTCCGGCCGCGGGCGACAATCCCTATGCCGACCTTGGCCTGTCGCGCAATGCGCCGTGCCCGTGCGGCTCGGGCTCCAAGTACAAGCACTGCCACGGCGCCGTGGCCTGAGCGGGGAAGGCTGAGCGGACCGGACGGGCGCGCGGCCGGTCCGGTCCGGCGCACGGCCGGCGGGGGGCTGGCTATTCCATCATCTTGAGGATGGCCCAGCCCAGCGCCGTGCCGATGATCAGCAGCGTCCACGAGCCATAGATCTGGGTGCTCGCCACGGTGAAGTGCTGGATGTTGAGCAGCCCGCCGGGCGATCCCCTGGTGCCGACGAAGGTCGAGACCAGCCAGGACAGCATCATGCCGGGCAGCAAGGCCTTGGTGAGCGGAATCATCGCGCGCCCCGCGTGGCTGGTTCCCCCCGCATGGCGGGCGTGCCCCGCGTGCCTGGCTGAGCGTGAATCCCCCGCAAGGCAGGGGGTCGGAGCAGCAAACCCATTGTCATCTCCGCCGGTCCCGATGGTGTGACGGGAATGGCGGAACAGGATGAAGCATGGGTTCAGCAACAAGCCCAACAAGCGTGGTTCCCGGCCTGGAAACCACGCTTGACGGCTGGTGCAACGGCGCCAATCGGCGCCCGAGGGCGCGCTACAGGATGATGTCGGCCGCGCTGATCGAGCCGAAGGCCACGTTGTTGAGCTGGATCTCGAAATCGTTCGAGCCGTTGTGGTCGAAGTCGATCGCCAGGACCGTGCTGTGTCCGTTGGCGATCGAATAGAAGTGGATGTCCTCGGCGGCGATGTGGAAGCCGGCGAGGTGGATATGGTCCACGCCCGCCTGGAAATCGGAAATGAAGTCGCGGTTGGCCACGCCCGCGCCGCTTTCGCCGCGGGCATACCAGTAGAACTCGTCAGCCCCGGCCCCGCCGGTCAGCGCGTCCTTGCCGGCATCGCCGGTGATGAAGTCGATCCCGTCACCGCCGGCGATCACATCGTCGCCGGCACCGCCGGCCAGGGCGTCGTTGCCGGTCCCGCCCGAGAGGATGTCGTTGCCGTCGCCGCCATAGAGGACGTCGTTGCCGGCCTCGCCGTAGAGCTGGTCGTTGCCCGCGCCGCCCGACAGCAGGTCGTTGCCGAAATGGCCGTAGATCGTGTCGTTCCCGGCGTCGCCGAACAGCTGGTCGTCGCCGCGCCAGCCCTGGACATAGTCGTTCCCGGCGCCGCCGAAGACACTGTCGTTGCCATCGCCGGCGTCGATCGTGTCATCGCCCGCCTTGGCGAAGATCGCATCGTCCAGCGTGGTGCCGGTCAACAGGTCGGCGTTGAGGGTGCCGTAGATGATGCTGCTTGCAGCCATGGGTTCGCTCCGCTGTCAACCGGCCCACCGGGCGGGGCCGTCTCGAATGTTCGCGGGTCATGGTTGCCGGCTGGCGGCGAAGCTATCCGGTCAAGCCCGTAGCTGGCTTGGCGGAGTTGGCGGAATCTCCTGAAATCAGCACTTTGGCAGGGGTTTGCAGGGCGGGTTTTCTAGCTCCGAAACGGACCTATCGCCCGGCGGAAAGCCACTCAGCGGGCGCGGGCCGGCAGGACCAGGGTGGCACGCAGGCCCGGCCCGGCATCGGCCAGGTCAAGGTGGCCGCCATGCAGGCGCGCCACCGCGTCGACCAGCGCCAGGCCCAGGCCCGAACCGGCCTCGCTGCGCGCCGCATCCAGCCGGACGAACCGCCGCCGCGCCTCGTCGCGCAGGTCTGCCGGGATGCCCGGACCGTCGTCGGCCACCGCCAGCGCCACGCCTTCGCCCGCCCGCGCGCCGCTCAGCACGATGCGGCGCCCGCCCACCGCATGGCGCAGAGCGTTCTCGACCAGGTTGGCCAGGGCCTGGCCGACCAGTTCGCGGTGCAGGCTGGCGTGGAGATCGGCCGGCACCTCGACCGCCAGGGCAAAGCCGCTGTCCTCGGCCACCGGGCCATAGAGGTCGGCGATGTCGCCCAGCAGGTCGGCGATGGCGACGTCGGCCAGTTGCTCGGTGCCGATCCCGGCCTCGGCGCGGCTGATCTGGAGCGCGGTGGAGAGGATCCGCAACAGCGCGCCCAGTTCGGCCTGGGCATCGCCGATGGCGGCGAGCGCGGTCCCGCCGGCGCCCCCGTCGCCCACGGCCGCGCTGGCCTGTTCCAGCCGCGATTGCACGCGGGTGAGGGGCGAGCGCAGGTCGTGGGCGAGGCTGTCGGTGACCAGCCGCAATTCGCTGACCAGGGTCTCCACCCGGTCCAGCATGGCGTTCACCTGGCGGGCCAGTTCGTCGAAGGCATCGCCGCTGCCATCGCGCGGCACCCGTCGGGTGAGGTCGCCCCCGGCCACGGCGACGGTGGTCCCGCTGATCGCGCCCAGCCGCCGGCTCAGCACGCGCCCGAGCAGCATCGCCGAGGCCAGCGCGATCGGCACGGCCAGGAACAGCGCGGCCAGCATCGCGCCTTCCACCGACCGGCGCAGCCGCAGGCCGTCGTCAAGCACCCAGCCGGTCAGCAGGCGCTCGCCGCCGGCGAGGCGCGTGGTGCTCAGCCCGATCCGCTCGGGGTGGGGGGCATCCTTGCGATAGAGGTCGATTTCCTGCCACGAGACGCCCACCGGCATGATCCCCGGCCAGGCCCGCAGGTTGCCGGCGATCGGCGTGCCGTCGGCGGCGGTCAGCAGCACCGCGCCGTTCGACCAGCCGCCGGTGCCGACCCGCGCCTCGATCGCGGTGGCCAGCCGGGCCGGGCCGTCCTGGACGTAGATCTCGCTCAGCGTGTCGCGCAGCTCGGCCACATAGGTCCGCTGCTCGCGGTGCAATTGCTGGTCGGCGGCCCACTGGACATAGCCGAGCAGGACGATCGTCAGCAGCAGTTGCAGCAGGAAGATCAGCGTGACCAGTTGCGAGGTGGCCGAACCGAACCCGGCGAAAAGCCGGCGCTTCACGCCGCGCCCCACGCCGCTTTCCGATGCGCTCTGGGGGCCGCCGGTCAAGCCGGTGGTCCCAGGCGGTAGCCGGCCCCCCGCACGGTGTGGAGCAGTTGCCGGGCATGGCCGTCGTCGATCTTGCGGCGCAGGCGGCTGATGTGGACGTCGATCACGTTGGTGCCGGGATCGAAATGATAGTCCCACACGTGCTCCAGCAGCATGGTGCGGGTCACCACCTGGTCGGCATGACGCATCAGGTGTTCGAGCAGGCGGAACTCGCGCGGCTGGAGATCGATCGGCTTGCCCGCCCGCTTTACCTTGCGCGAGAGCAGGTCCATCTCCAGGTCCTCGCAGGAGAGGCGGGTCTCCACCGCCGGGCTGGCGCCGCCGCGCCGCATCAGGATCTGGAGGCGGGCGAGCAGTTCGGCGAAAGCGAAGGGCTTGACCAGATAGTCGTCCGAGCCGGCGGTCAGCCCGGCGACCCGCTCGTCGGCCGAACCCAGGGCGGAGAGGATCAGCACCGGCGTGGCGATGTCCGCCGCGCGCAGGGCGCCCAGAACGGCCATGCCGTCCATCTGCGGGAGCATCCGGTCGAGCACGATGGCGTCATAGCTGCCGTCGGTCGCCAGGAACAGGCCGTCGCGGCCATTGGCGGCGCGATCCACCACCATGCCGTGCTCGGTCAGCCCCTTGGCGATGTAGCTGGCCGTCGCGTCGTCGTCCTCGACGACCAGAACCCGTTGAACCAAGTGTCAATGCTCCCGTCTGCGAAGGGTAACATCGTGATGCCGGGCCGCATGGACAAGCCCCACGCGCACCGCGCCGTGAGGATCGTATCTGAGCGCGAGGGCGGCATCCTGCAAGCGGCGAATCGGCCGGCCGTCGAGTGTTTCCACCACGTCGCCGGGGGCCAGGCCCGCGCGCTGGGCGCTGCTGCCGTCGCGCACGCTGGTGACGACCAGGTGGCCGGCGGTTTCCTCGGCGGTGAAACCGGGCAACATAGTGCGCGGCGGGCGCAACCGGGGCGGGCCGTGCAGCATGATCGCCACGCTGCCGATGACGCCGCCAGCGGCCAGCGCGGCCAGCAGGCTGCGTGACAGGCTCCTGGGCAGGTGCCTGGGCAGCCTCCCGGGCCGGGTGACCTTGGCGCTCACCCCGTGCACGGGCCGGCCGCCATACGGGACGGATAGCCGATCATGACCGCCCGACATCAGCCCATAACCGCGCGCCGGTCACGTTAAGCTTTGGTCATGCGCCCGTCACACAGGACCTTGACCGGCGAGGGGCGTGGGGGGCATCAGGCGGCCCGGAGAGCCGGCCTTGCGCCCCATCCGCCGCCCCGTCAGGCCGGCTGCGGGGCCATGCCGAACCGGGGCTGCGCCTCGCCTTCGCCCAGCGACAGGCGCCGGATCTGGCCGGCGATCGGGGTCGCGGCGGGCCGCGTCTCGATCTGGCGGGTGCGGAAGCTGCTGACCAGGTCGGCGAGGCGCTCGGCCTCGGTCTGGAGGCAGCGGGTCGAAGCCGTGGTCTGTTCGGCCATGGCCGCGTTCTGCTGGATGGTATCGCTGATCTGGGCGAACTGGTTGACGATCCGCTCCAGCATCTGCCCGGTCTCGCGCACGTGGCTCACCCCGATGCCCACCTGGCCCGAACTGCGCTCGATCAGCCCCTTGATCTGGCTGGCCGCTTCCGACGTGCGCTGGGCCAGCCCGCGCACCTCGTTGGCCACCACCGCGAAGCCCTTGCCGGCATCGCCCGCGCGCGCCGCCTCGACCCCGGCGTTGAGCGCCAGGAGGCTGGTCTGGAAGGCGATCCCGTCGATCACCCCGGTGATCTGGGCGATGTCGGTGGCGGTCTGCTCCAGCTCGCCCATCGCCTCGACCGCCTTGCTCACCACCTGACCGCCGCGCATCACGTCGCCGTGAACCGCGTTGACCCCGCTGGCCTGGTGCTCGTTGCGAAGCGCCAGGTCATCGGAGGCATCGCGGATTTCGGTCACCGCGGTGATCACGCTGATCGAGCCGACCCGCGCGGCCGAGATCGTGTCGGCCAGTTCGCGCACGGCCGTGTTGTAGTTGTGGCGCAATTCGTCATAGGCCGGGGCAAACGGGGTCTCGATGCGATATTCCAGATCCTTGCGCGCCAGATGCTGCAAGCCGGTGGAAAGCTGGGCGACCACCGCCTGCTGGTCCTGCTCGGCCGCGCGCCGGGCCAGCGCCGTCTCGCGGAAGATCTTCGCCGCGCTGCCGATTTCGGCCAGCTCGCGGTCGTGGCCTAGGTCGGGCACGGCCGTGGCATAGTCGCCGCCGGCCATGCGCCGCATGGCCTCGCTCACCCGGCCCAGCGGCCCGATGACCCGGCGGCGCACCATCACCGCCGAGACCACCAGCACCGCGGCCACGGCCAGCGCGGCCAGGCCGTGGACCAGCAGGGCGAGCGCAGTCTGGCTGTCGATCGCGTGCTGGAGCGTGTCAATCTCGGTGCGAATGGCCGTGCCCAGGTTCTCCTGGATCTGTTCGAAGGCATCGAAGCTGCGGGTGAAGGCGGCCAGCTCGCGCGGAGCCTCGCCATGGGCGGCAAGGGCGGTGGCGGCCTGGCCGGCCTGGGCGGCATAGTCCTTGCGGGCCACGGCCGCGCGATCGACCTCGGCCTGGAGCGCTGGCGCCTGAAGCGCGAGAGTGGGCCGATGCCGCTCGATCGCCGCGAAGGTCTGGTCCAGCGCGGCGAGATCCCTGGTCAGATGGGTCCGCTCCTGTTCGACCAGGCCGCGGTCGCCCAGCCGCGCCGCATCGCGCAGGCGGAACAGGTCCGCCTGGACCGCGTCGTGCTTCATGTCGCCATACATCTGGCGGTTCTGCACGTCGAACAGGGTGCGTTCCTCGCTGGTCGTGGCGTCCAGCCGGAACTTCAGCGCGGTCGAGATCGAGAATTGCGCCACGCTGACACCCGCGAGGGCGACCAGGCAGACGACAAGGCGCTGCTTGATGGAGGTGATCTTCATGCTTGCGTTCCTGAAGCGTTGGGAAGAATTCAGAATTCCGACCAGTCATTCATGTTGACGGCGGCATGGGCGAGGGGGCGCGGCAGCGCCTGGCGCGGGCCGGGGCCGGATCGGGGACTTGCGCCGGTGCCAGGCGTGGATGTGCCGGACGAGTGCGTGCCGGCGATGGTGGTGGCCGGCGGGCGCGATGCGGCTGCCTCGGGCCGAGCGGCGGGCCGATCCGCATCGCCCCGGGCAGAGCCGGCGGTCTGGAACTGCGACACCATCCGGTCGAGCACGTCGGCCTGTTCGACCAGGCTGCGGGTGGCCGCATTGGTCTGTTCCGAGAGGGCGGCATTGGCCTGGATCATGCGGTTGGATTCCTCGATCCGCCCGGCGATCGAATTGAGCAGGTCGCCCATGGTGTGAACCCGGTTGGCGCCTTGCGAGATCCGCTCGGCGTTGAGCGTCGAGAGGCTCTTGATCTGCTGCGCGGTTTCCGCCGCGCGCTGCGACAGCGCCCGCACCTCGCTGGCAACCACGGCAAAGCCGCGCCCGGCATCCCCGGCACGCGCCGCTTCCACCCCGGCGTTGAGCGCCAGCAGGCTGGTCTGGAAGGAAATGCTGTCGATCGCGTCGCTGAACGCGCTGACCTTGGCCGAGGCCTCGGAGATCGCGGCCATCGCCGCGGCCGCCTGGCCGGCCACCTCGCCGCCGGCCACCGCGTCGCGGGTGATCTCGTCGATCGAGGCGGCCTGGTGCTCGCTGCGAACCGAAAGATCATCGGAGGCGGCGCGAATCTCGCTCGAACAGATCCGCACCGAATGCGAGGTCTCGGCCAGGTTGCCGAGCAATTGCCCGACCGTGTCGCGCATCGCGTCGAAATCGCGCTTCAGTTCGGCATAGTCGGCCGGGAGGTCCTCGATCTCGACCGCGAAATTGCCGGCCGACAATTCCTTCATCGCCTGGCACAGCTTGCGGACAACCGCGTCCTTCTTCTCCGCCTCGGCGCGGAAATAGCCGCCCAGCGCGATGGTCATGTCGAGCAGGGCATGGCGCACGAAGCTGCGGACCGTGGCCGAAAGCCGCGAACCGCTGAGCCGCCTCAGCGGGTTTCGCAGCAACCGGGAAAGCAGCCGGTCCATGACCGTGGCATAGCCGCCGACATACCAGTGCGGGTCCAGCCCGATCCGGGCGTGGGTCGTGCCGATCCGCTCGGCCGCGGCGTGGTATTCGGCCGATGGGCCATCCTCGAACAGGCGCAGCCAGTGGCGGAACTGCAAGCCCTTGGCCTGGTCCATCGCATCGGTGCTCGGGAAGAAGGCGGCGGTCCGGGGGGTGGCGGCGATGCGGTCGTAAAGCGCGCCCAGCGCCGCGTGCCCATGATTCCTGATCAAATCGGCCACCCGCGCTCGGGCATCGGCTTCCGCCGGGTGGACATCGAAGTAATCGATCAATTCCGGAACGCTGATGTCAGGCATACGACGGGCCTTGTCTACGCAATGGGATGCGTGAGACTGTAAAGGCCAAGGCAAGAATTTATGGACACCGCCGGATAGGTGCCTCTCCCTATCCGCCCGACAAGAAGAGCGTCCCGCAGACGCACGCGCAAACACCGGCCCACCCCGCCGGAGAGCGGGGGCCAGTGATCAGGCTGTCGGAGAAGGAAAATGTGGCTCCCTGAGTTGGATTCGAACCAACGGCCGCTCGATTAACAGTCGAGTGCTCTACCGCTGAGCTATCAGGGAGCAGCCCCGTCTCCGGGGCAGGGGTGCGCCTATAACAGCGCCGATCGGCAATGCAACCCCATCCAGCACGAAATCCGCGTGGTCTTCGGCTCGTCCGGGATCAGGCCTGGAACTGTTCCGCGAAGATGCGTTCCTCCAGCGTCTTGCCCGGATCGAACAGCAGGGTCAGCCGGTGGTCGCGCGCTGCGGTGATGTGGACTTCGGCCACGTCGCGCACTTCCTTCTGGTCGGCCACGGCGGCCACCTGGCGCTTTTCCGGCTCGAGCACCCGGAACGAAACCTTGGCGCTTTCGGGGAGAATCGCCCCGCGCCAGCGCCGCGGGCGGAACGGGCTGATCGGGGTGAGCGCCAGCATCCGGCAGCCCAGCGGGAGGATCGGACCATTGGCCGAAAGGTTGTAGGCGGTCGATCCGGCGGGGGTGGCCACCAGCACCCCGTCGCAGGCCAGTTCCGGCATCCGCACCTTGCCGTTCACCGCCACTTCCAGCTTGGCGGTCTGCCGGGTTTCGCGCAGCAGGGAGACTTCGTTGATCGCATAGAATCGGTGATGCACCCCGTCGCGGCCCACCGCGTCCATGGCCAGCGGGGAAACCTCCACCTCGCGGGCGCGGTGCACCCGTTCCGCGATTGGGCGCGAGCTGGCATTGCGGTTGAGCATGAAGCCCACCGTGCCCAGGTTGATCCCGTAGCACGGCTTGACCGCATTGCTGTCGATCATCCGGTGGAGCACGTGGAGCAGGTAGCCGTCGCCGCCCAGCACCACGCAGGCGTCGGCCTCGGCAAAGGGCGCCCAGTCATGGGCCTGGCGCAGCGCCTCGGCGCCGGCCTGGGCCTTCAGGCTGTCCGATACCAGCAGGGCGATCTTGCCGCGGTCCTTCTTCATCGCCCCATTCATCCTTGCCTGTGCCGGCGAGTGATATGGAGCGCGGCGCCATTTGGCAACCGAAGCGGCCCCACGCGCGGTTTGCCCCTGATTTCGCGCGGAAGCTTGAGACTTTGGCAACCGGTCCGGGCTAAGGCAGGACGATGCCGCGAACCCGCACCGACCACCCCGCCGACGAGCGCGACGCCCTGACCGGGCTGCCGGGCCTGGCCGAGGCGCGCCGCCGGCTCGATGCCTGGCCCGGCCAGACCCCGGCTCACGGCCTGCTCCTGTCGCTGCCGCGCCTGCCGGCGATCAACCTGGCCCACGGCACCAAGGCCGGCGATGCCCTGCTGGCGGAAACCGCGCAGCGCCTCGCCCATTTCGCCGCCGCCGAGTTCGAGGGGCCGTGGTTCGCGGCCCGCGCGGGCGGCTCGACCTTCCTCCTCCTGGCCGGCGAACCGCTCAGCCGCGAGCGTTGGGAAATGCTGGCCCATGGCCTCGCCGAACGGATCGGCGGGCCGCTGCCCGGCGCCTCGGCCGCGGTGCGCGCCGGCCCACGCATTGCCCTGGTCCGCGCCCTGCCGGGCGAGCAGGCCGATTCGCTGATCGACCGCCTCGTCCAGGCGCTCGGCCTGCTCGACAAGCGCGCCGGCCGCGCCCTGGTCTGGGCCGACGGGACCAGCGTGCGGACCGGCATCGCCGGCCCCGCGCTCGAGGTGGAACTGGCAGGCGCGGTCGAGCGCGGCGAGATCGAGGTCCTGTTCCAGCCGCAATACGCGCTGGTCCAGGGGGGCGCCCAAACCTCAGCCCTGACCGGTGCCGAGGCGCTCGCTCGCTGGAACCACCCGCGGCTCGGCCGGATCGGCGCCGCGGCCCTGTTCGCCCTGGCGGAGCGGGCCGATCTCGTCCTGCCGCTCTCGGCCGCCATCGCCCGCGCCGCGCTGGCCGAGGCCGCCGCCTGGCCGGCATCCCTGCGGCTTTCGCTCAACGTCACTTCCAGCGATATCGCTGCCCCGGCCTGGCCCGAACGCCTGCTCGCGCAGGTGGCCGCCAGCCGCTTCCCGCCTGATCGGCTGACGCTTGAAGTCACCGAGGAAGCGCTGATCGCCGATGTCGCCGCGGCCGCCGGAACGCTCGGCCGGCTCGCCGCCACCGGCATCCGCCTCGCGCTCGACGATTTCGGCGCCGGCTTCTGCAACTTCCGCTACCTCAAGCTCCTCCCGCTCCACTACCTCAAGCTCGACCGTTCGCTGATGGACGGCGTGGCCGAGGATGGGCGCGATCGCGCGGTCCTGCGCGGCCTTGTCGCGATGGCCCGCGCGCTGGACCTGGAGGTGGTGGCCGAAGGGATCGAGGACGCGGCCCAGGAACAGGTCGCGGCCGCCGAAGGCTGCGCCACGATGCAGGGCTTCCTGCGCGGACGGCCGATGAGCGCCGAGGCGTTCCTGGCGCTGGCCAAGCACTGATTTTACGCGCGGCGAATATCCCGCGCGGAAGGAAGACCCCGAATTAGCGAGCCGGCACGCCAACTGCACGGGTTGGTTTGACCGACCGGATCGAGTAATGAATCTCGCCCTTCTTATCGTCAGTATAGAAGTTTAGTGATCCCCGCCTGGGCATTGCGGAGCTGCTTATTCCATATTGTAGTCCGGTGATCTTTTTCCATGTATTATGTTTTATATCACGGACATAGCGGTCCATTATTATCTCAACTTCATGCCTATTGAAATCAAGTAGTTCCCTGGACTTCACCCAGTTTCCAACGTAAATTATATTGTTGGTGATGTGGACATTGCTCATGGATAGGACAAGTTTCGGTGCAGACACGCCAAATCCTTCACACTTCCCGTTCGTAATACCACGGTAACTGCAATAGGTTGATGTTTCAACCCTGCTCAGGATCGAGCACTATGCCCGAACCCCACAAGAAAAACCCCGCCACGATTGCTCGCGGCGGGGCCAGGTAGACCGGGAGCCGAAGCCCCCGCTCAGGAATTTGTCCTGATCAGTGGGCCGCGAGAGCCGCGAGCAGCAGCAGCGCCACGATGTTGGTGATCTTGATCATCGGGTTGACGGCCGGGCCGGCGGTATCCTTGTAGGGATCGCCCACCGTGTCGCCGGTCACCGCGGCCTTGTGGGCATCGCTGCCCTTGCCGCCGTGGTGGCCGTCCTCGATGTACTTCTTGGCATTGTCCCATGCGCCGCCGCCCGAGGTCATCGAGATGGCGACGAACAGCCCGCCCACGATCACGCCCAGCAGCAGGGCGCCCAGGGCGGCAAAGCCGTTGGCCTGGCCGGCCACGGCCGTGATCACGTAGTAGACCACGATCGGCGCCAGCACCGGCAGCAGCGAAGGCACGATCATTTCCTTGATCGCCGCCTTGGTGACGAGGTCCACCGTGCGGGCATAGTCGGGCTTGGACGTGCCGGCCATGATCCCCGGATTGTCGCGGAACTGGTCGCGCACGTCGATCACCACGTCGCCCGCCGCGCGGCCGACGGCGGTCATGCCCATCGAGCCGAACAGGTAGGGGAGCAGCGCGCCGAGCAGCAGGCCCACGATCACGTAGGGGTTCTCGAGGCTGAAATCGACCGTGATGTCCTTGAAGAACTCGCGCAGGTCGGCGGTGTAGGCGGCGAACAGCACCAGGGCTGCAAGCCCCGCCGAACCGATCGCATAGCCCTTGGTGACCGCCTTGGTGGTGTTGCCCACCGCGTCGAGCGCATCGGTCTTCTCGCGCACGCTGTCGTCCAGCCCGGCCATTTCGGCAATGCCGCCGGCATTGTCGGTGACAGGACCGTAAGCATCCAGTGCGACGACCATGCCGGCCAGCGCCAGCATCGCGGTGGCCGCATAGGCGATGCCCATCAGGCCGGCGAGCTTGAAGGCCACGATGATGCCGGTCACGATCACCAGCGTGGGGAGCGCGGTCGATTCCATCGAGATGGCGAGGCCCTGGATCACGTTGGTGCCGTGGCCCGTTTCCGAAGCCTTGGCGATCGACTTCACCGGGCGGAAGTTGGTGCCGGTGTAGTACTCGGTGATCCAGATGATCAGGCCGGTGATGACCAGCCCCAGCAGCGAGCAGTAGAACAGCACGCGGCCGCTATAGGCCTCGGCGCCGATCGGGGCTTCCATGTCGCCCTTCAGCGCATAGGAGATCGCCCACCAGATCGCCGGGATCGAAAGCACGGCCGTCACCAGGAAGCCCTTGTACATGGCCCCCATGATGTTCTTCCCGCCACCCAGCTTCACGAAGTAGGTGCCGATGATCGAGGTGACGATGCACACGCCGCCGATCAGCAGCGGCAGGGCCATCAGGTCCATGAGGTTGCTGGCGCCCTTCAGCATCAGCGCGGTCAGCACCATGGTGGCGCCCACGGTGACGACGTAGGTCTCGAACAGGTCGGCGGCCATGCCGGCGCAGTCGCCCACATTGTCGCCCACGTTGTCGGCGATCACGGCCGGGTTGCGCGGATCATCCTCGGGGATGCCGGCTTCCACCTTGCCCACAAGGTCAGCGCCGACGTCGGCGGCCTTGGTGAAGATGCCGCCGCCAAGCCGGGCGAAGATCGAGATCAGCGAAGCGCCGAAGGCCAGCGCGGTCAGCGCCTGGACCACGGTGCGATCCTCGCCGCCCACGGTGTAGTGGGCCACATCGATCAGGTACCAGTAGAACACCGCGATGGCGAGCAGCGCGAGGCCGGCCACCAGCATCCCGGTGATCGCGCCGGCGCGGAAGGCCAGGGTCAGCCCCTGCTGCAGCCCGCTCTGCGCCGCCGCCGCCGTCCGCACGTTCGAGCGCACCGAGACGTTCATCCCGATGAAGCCCGCCGCGCCCGAAAGCACCGCGCCGATCACGAAACCGGCGGCGGAAATGCCGCCCAGGGTGAAGAAGATGATGGCCGCGACGACGACGCCGACGATACCGATCGTGGAATACTGGCGCTTCAGGTAGGCTTGGGCGCCTTCCTGGATAGCGGCGGCGATTTCCTGCATACGCGCGGAACCGGCATCGGCTCCAAGTACCTGTCGACTGGTGACGAAGCCGTACACGACGGCCAGCAGCCCCAGGACAATAGCGATCGTGACAAGATTCACGATGTGCCCTCCCGTTGTGGATCCTACTCTCGAAAGCGCCCCGCTATCGGCACAGGGTCGCCCGGGGCATGGGCTATGGAGGAATTGTCTCAGGCGCAACCGTTAATCGGCTGGCAATGTTGTCAACGGTGCTCGAATCCGAGATTTTCCCCCGATTCGACCAGTTCGCCATCGATCCGCAGGCATCCGGCCGGCCCCGCCAGCACCTCGCCCACGCGGGTGGCCGGAACCGGCGGCGTGGCGCCGGCGGGCAGGGCGAACAGCAATTCATAGTCGTCGCCCCAGCGCAAGGCCTCGGCCCGCCGCGATTCGGGGCAGGCGAGGGGCACCGCCGCGCTGTCCACCGCCAGGCAGGCGCCGCTGGCCCGCGCCATGCGCCAGGCGTCGATCAGCACCCCGTCCGAAACGTCCATCATCGCGGTGACGTGCGGCGCAAGGGCGATCCCCTCGGCCAGCCGCGCCCGCGGGCGGCGATAGGCCAGGCTGTCGCCGGAGCCGCGCCGCAGCGCCTCCAGCCCCACCATCGCCGCGCCCACCGCCCCGGTCAGCCACAGCCCGTCGCCCGCCCGGGCGCCGCCGCGCGAAGGCACCGGCCGGCAGGTCGCCCGCCCGATCGCGGTCAGCCCGAAGTGCCGCGGACCGGGGGCGCCGACCGTATCGCCCCCCAGCAAGGCCGCGCCATAATGCGCCAGCGCCTCGCCCAGGCCCGCCACGAATCGCGCGTCGCCGTCGCCAAGCTGGTAGCCCAGCAGCGCGCCGATCGGCTCCGCGCCCTTGGCCGCCAGATCGGAAATATTGGTCGCCACCAGCTTCCAGGCCACGTCCGCCGGATCCTGCTGGCCAAGGAAATGCACGCCCTCCACCATGGCGTCGTGCGTCAGCACCAGCGCCTCGCCGCCGATCTCCAGCACCGCGCAATCATCATCCAGATGGCGCGCGGCGGGATGGGCAGCCAGCCCACGCAGGGCCGCAATGAACGAAAGCTCCGAACTCACGCGCCTTCCCCCTCGATGGGGGAAGGATGGCCAAGCGTGCGGACTTTCCCGCCAGCGCAGCCTGGATCGGGGGCGCTGCCCGGCGGAATGCTACCGAACCGCCCTGGCCACGGCATCCAGCACGCCGTTGACGAACTTGGCCTCGCGCTCGTCGAAGAAGGCGTGGGCCACGTCGACATATTCGGTGATCACCGTGGGCGTGGGCACGTCGGCCCGGGCCATCAGCTCATAGGCGCCCGCGCGCAGGATCTGGAGCATCGTGCGGTCCAGCCGCTCGATCCGCCATCCGGTGGCCAGCTTTTCGGACAGGCGGCCATCGATCTCGTCGCGGCGGGCGAGGGCGCCCTTCACCAGGTCGTCGAAGAAGGCCACATCGGCGTCGATGTACTGGTCATCCTCGATCTCGGCGCCCAGCCGGTGGCGGTGAAACTCGTCGAGCAACTGGGGGAGGCGGGTCGCCTCCATCTCGAACTGGTACAGCGCCTGCACGGCGGCGAGCCGCGCGGCCGCGCGGGCCTTTGCTCCGGTTTTCATTGGCCCAACCTCACTGCTACCGAGCGCGCGTGGGCGGGCAGCCCCTCGGCCTCGGCCAAAGCCACGGCCGCGGGGCCGATCGCGCCCATGGCCTTCTCGCTCATCTGGATGAAGCTGGTGCGCTTCATGAAATCAAGCACCGACAGGCCCGAGGCGAACCGCGCCCGGCGCCCGGTGGGCAGCACGTGGTTCGGCCCGGCCAGATAATCGCCGATGGCCTCGGGCGTGTGCCGCCCCAGGAAGACCGAGCCGGCGTGACGAATGGCGCGGAACAGGCCTTCCGGCTCGTCCACCGCGATCTCCACGTGCTCGGCGGCCAGGGCATTGGCGAGCGCCGGCGCCTCGTCGAGGCTGGCCACCTCGATGATCACCCCATGGGTGTTCCAGCTCTCGCTCGCCACCCGGGCGGTCCGCAGCAGGGAAAGGGTCACGCCCACCTGGTCGGCGACCATGTCGGCGAACAGTGGGTCGTCGGTGATGAGGATCGCCTGCGCGGCCGGATCATGCTCGGCCTGGCTGAGCAGGTCGGCGGCGATCCATTCGGGATTGTTCCTGCCGTCGGCGATGACCAGGATCTCGCTCGGCCCGGCCACCATGTCGATGCCCACCACGCCGTAGAGCTGGCGCTTGGCCTCGGCCACCCAGGCATTGCCCGGGCCGGTGATCACGTCGACCGGCCTGATCCGCTGCGTGCCATAGGCCAGCGCGCCGATCGCCTGGGCGCCGCCCACGCGCCACACTTCGTCCACGCCCGCGATGTGGGCTGCGGCCAGCACCAGCGGATTGGCCACGCCGCCCGGGGTCGGGGTCACCACCACCAGCCGCTCCACGCCCGCGACCTTGGCCGGCAGGGCGTTCATCAGCAGCGAGGAGGGATAGCTCGCCCGCCCGCCCGGAACGTAAAGCCCGGCCGCGTCAACCGCCCGCCACACCGCGCCCAGCCGCACCCCGGCCGCGTCGGTATAGTCGCGGTCCTCGGGCTTCTGCGCTTCGTGATAGGCCCGGATGCGCGCCGCGGCGAGATCCAGCGCCGCGCGCAGGTCATCGTCGAGCGCGGCATAGGCCGCCGCGCAGGACTCGGGCGAAATCCGCCAGTCGTCCTCGCTGGCAAGGCTGTGCCGGTCAAACTTGGCGGTCAGCTCCACCAGGGCCGCGTCGCCCCGGTTGCGGACTTCGGCCAGCAGCAGCTCGACATCGCGCGCGACATCGCCCTCGCTCTCGCGCCGGTCGCGCACCAGGCGGCGGAAGGCCTTCTCGAAACCGGGATCGCGGGTGTTGAGCCGCAGCATCAGGCGGCCTTCAGCCGGGCGACCGCCTCGCGGAAGGCCTCGACCAGGGCGGCCACCCGCTCGTCGGTCTTGAGCGCGGCGCGGTTGACGATCAGCCGGGCCGAAACCGGCAGGATCACGCTGGTCTCCGCCAGGCCATTGTCCTTGAGCGTGCGCCCGGTGGACACAAGGTCGACGATCCGGCTCGCCAGGCCCAGCCCGGGGGCAAGTTCCATCGCCCCGTTGAGCTTCACCACCTCGGCCTGCACGCCCATCCGCTCGAAGTGCTTGCGCGTGAGGTTGGGATACTTGCTGGCCACGCGCAGGTGGCTTGCGCCATCGTTGCAGCCCAGTTCCCCGGCCGGTTCGGCCACCGACAGGCGGCAGTGCCCGATATCGAGGTCAACCGGGGCGTAGAGGTCGGCATAGGCGAATTCCTCCACCACGTCGGAACCCACGATCCCGGCCTGGGCCGCGCCGTGGGCCACGAACGTCGCCACGTCGAAGGCGCGCACGCGGATGATCCGCATATCGCGGCCCCATTGGCTGTTCTCGGCGCAGGCAAACGACAGCGCGCGCGACTTCTTGTCGTGGAACTCGGCGTCGGGCACCACCCCGGCGCGCTCCATCAACGGGAGCGCCTCGTCGAGGATGCGGCCCTTGGGAACCGCGAACGTCAGGGGTTTCTTGTCGGCAGGCATGGCCGCGCCTCTACGGGCGGATCGCCGAAAGGGCAAGGAATTGGCGCAAGGACGGGCGCCCGGTCATTCCCCCGGCGCGCGCGCCCTGATCGCCAGGGCGTGAACCCGCTGGCCGGGAATGTCGCCCAGCGCGGCGTTGACCATGCGCTGGCGCTGGAGCCGGCCCACCCCGGCGAATTCGGCCGATTCGATCTCCACGGTGAAATGGCTCTCGCCCGTGCCATCGTCGCCGGTGTGGCCGCGGTGCGTGGCGCTGTCGTTGATGACGGCAAGGTGGGTGGGGGCGAACCGCGCGCTGAGCAGCCGTTCGATTTCTAAGCTTAATGGTCCCGACATGGCTTCCCATCTAGCCGATTCTTCCCCATTTGCCACGCCGTGAGACACGACAGGTTCCATGGCCGCATGAGCGCGGCTTCCGGTGCCGGGCCGCGCGGCTGCGAAAGGCCGGGCTGCCGCGCGCAAGGCGAATTCCGCGCCCCCGGCCACCGCCCGCCCGGCTTCGATGGCCCGGGCGAGTATCGCTGGTTCTGCCTCGATCACGTGCGTGAATTCAACGCCGGCTACGATTGGTTCGCGGGCATGAGCGCGGATGAGATCGCCGCCGCCCAGCATCCCGCCGCCGGCTGGGACGGGGAGAGCCGCGCCTTCCGCCCCACCGCCGGGGTCGACGCCGCCCCGCGCTGGGCCGATTTCAAGGATCCGCTTGACGCGATCCACGCCCGCGCCCGCGCCTTCCGCACGGCGGTCCGCCCCGATGGCCGGCCGATGACCCCGGACGAACGCCGCGCCCATGAAACCCTTGGCCTTGCCCATGATGCCGATCGCCAGGCCTTGCGGAGCCGCTATTCGCAGCTCGTCCGCCGCTACCACCCCGATCGCAACGGCGGCGACCGATCAATGGAAGCCAAGCTCCAGGCCGTGGTCGAAGCCTACAACCTGCTGAAGGCCTCGCCCCACTTCGCCTGAGCGGAGCGGCGCTATCCTGACTCGCTTTGGCCTTTCAGCGCCCCGCCTCGTGATCACCCCTCGCAGAGCGCCGCCAGCTGGTCGGCGCAGGCCGTCCAGCCTTCCGCGAAGCCCATTTCTTCGTGCTGGCGCATGGCTTCCTCGGTCCAGTGCCGTGCCCGCGCGGTATAGCGGGTGCCCTGGCCCTCGGGCGCGATCTCCCAGATGCCGATCATGAACGGCCCGGCCGGCGCGAAATCGGCCGTCACCGCATCGGTCGAGGCGAAGCGTCGGCCCTCGTCCCAGGTGAGGAACACCCCGCCATGCTCGTGCACTTCGCCGTCGGGGCCATGCATCGTCGTGGCCGCGCTGCCCCCGGCGCGCCGCTCCCAGCCGCTGGTGTCGGCCCGCCACGGCACCGGGCACCACCATTCGTCGGTGCGGTGGGCCATGACCTGCCAGACCCTGTCGGGCGCAGCGGCGATGTGACGGGTGATCGTCAGTTCGTAAAGCGCGCTCACAGGTCCTCCATCTTGCCATAGGGCTTGGTGATCAGTTCGAGGAAATGGCCGTCCGGCCCCTCGAAATAGACCCCGCGCCCGCCCCAGTGCCGGTTGACCTCGCCGGGCTGTTGGCGGCCGGGATCGGCCCAGTAGTCCAGCCCCCGCGCGGTGATCCAGGCAAAGCCGGCGTCGAACTCGGCCTCCGATACCAGGAAGGCGTAATGCTGGGGCACGATCGGCCCCTCCGCATCGGCGAAATCGAGCGAGACCCCGTTGCCCAGCGGCACCACGTCGAAGTGCGAAAACCGGCCCGGCTCGGGCAGGCCCAGCACCCCGGCGAAGAAGCGCGCGGCCTCGCGCTGGTCGCTCGACCAGACGATGGTGTGGTTGAGCTGGGCCGTCATCGCGTCAGTCCTCCTCGGGGGCGCCGGGCGGGAAGTTGCCGCGAAACGGGCGGGCCGCCGCGATGCAGCGCGCCACTTCGGGCCGGTGGTTGAGCTGCTTGCGCCAGGCCCGCAGCAGGGGAAAGTCCGGGCCGATCGGCTCGACCCAGTGGGCATAGAACAGGGCCGGCGCCGCCGCGCATTCCACCAGCGTGGTCGGTCCCGAACGGTCCCAGCCCGCCAGCCAGGCCTCCAGCCAGGCATAGCTGCGCTCCAGCCGTCCGCGCGCCTCGGCGCAGCGCGCGGCATCGGGATCGGCGGGGCTCCGCAGGTGTTCGTCGACCACGGCCTGCATCGGCGCCATCACATAGTTGTCGAACACCCGGTCCAGCATCCGCGTGGCCAGGGCCGCGGCGGGATCGGCGGGGATCAGCCCGGCGCCGGGGGCATGGTGCAGCGCCAGGTGCTCGATGATCACGGTCGATTCGAACAAGATCGTCTCGCCGTCCACCAGAACCGGGAACTTGCCCCAAGGCCCGCCATGGGTAACCAGGAACTCGCCGTTTTCGGCGTGCTCCGGCCCGACCTCGCGGAATTCATGATCCACCCCGCCGGCATGAAAGGCGATCTGCGCCTTCCAGGTGTAGGAGGAGAACGGATGGCCATAGAGCGCAAGCATGGCCGGCTAACCCGCGCGGGCCGCTTGGATCGCGGCGATGTCGATCTTGCCCATCGCCCCCATCGCCTCGAACACCCGCCCGGCCGCCGCGCGGTCGGGATCGCCCAGCGATTCCATCAGCACGCGCGGGGTGATCTGCCAGGAAATGCCCCACCGGTCCTTGCACCAGCCGCAGGCGCTTTCCTGCCCGCCATTGCCGACGATGGCGTTCCAGTAGCGGTCCGTCTCCTCCTGGGTGTCGGTGTAGACCTGGAAGGAAAAGGCCTCGGAATGCCTGAACTGCGGCCCGCCGTTCAGGCCGAAACAGGGCAGGCCCAGCACGGTGAACAGCACCACCAGCTCGTCGCCCGCCTTGCCGTCGGGATAGTCGCCCGGAGCCTGCTGGACCGTTTCCACCCGGCTGTCGGGGAAGGTCGCGGCGTAGAATTCCGCTGCCTGGCGGGCTTCGCCTTCATACCACAGGCAGATGCGGACCTTGTCGGCCGTGCTCATTTCTTCATCTCCGCGATCAGGGCATTGTCCACCGCCTTGGCCGCCTTGTAGGCCGGGCGCTGCTGCATCCGCTCCGCATAGGCGACGAAAGCCACCCGCGGCGGGATCGAACCGAAGTTCAGCCCCCAGTCGACATGGCTGCCCACGTAGACGTCGGCCATGGTGAAGCGATCCCCGCAGACCCAGGGCCGGCTATCGGCGAACAGGGTCTCGAAGGCATCGATCGTGCGCTCGTAGGTGCCGAAGCCGGCCATGCCCTGCTGGCGCGGATCGGTGGGGGCATAGCCCAGCGCACGGGCGGTCACCGCCTGTTCCAGTGGGCCGGCGGCAAAGAACATCCAGCGGTAATAGTCTGCCCGCTCGCCGTCCTGCGGGGCGAGGTCGGCACGGGGATGTTCATCGGCAAGATAGGCGCAGATCGCCGCCGCCTCGGTGATCACCCGCTCCCCATCGAGCGCGTGGTGGACCAGGGTCGGCACCTTGCCCATCGGATTGGCGGCCATCAGGGCAGGGGGGCGGCTGCCGAGATCGACCAGGACCTGGGCATGGTCGGCCCCGGCCTCGTGCAAGGCCCAGCGCGCGATCTGCCCCCGGCTCATCGGATGGGTATAGAAGGTATATTCGGCCATGCCCTATTCCCCCCTGGGTCCGACCACGCCGAAGGCGGCGCCCTGCGGGTCGACGGCCATCACCACCCAGTCGCCGCCCGGAACCTCGTGTGGCCCCGCGATCACCGTGCCGCCGCCGGCCAGGATCGCCGCCTCGGCCGCCGTGGCCGAGGGGACGCCGAAATAGGGCAGCCATTGCGGCCGCCCCGCCGGATCCTGCAGGCGCATCACCGCGCCCAGCACCTGCCCGTGATGGTCGATGAAATCGTAGGAGCCCATCGCCCCCATCGGCATCGAATTGTTGAATTCGAATCCGAAGTGGAACGCATAGAACGCCTTGGCCCCGTCGGGATCGGAGGTGGACAGCTCGTTCCAGCGGACGTGCTGGGCTTCGCTGGGCGAGAACACGTCGCTGGTGGCCTGCGGATTGTCCGCTGGGGGCACCGGGGTCATCACATAGAACGGGGCGCCCTGCGGATCGGTCACCAGTGCCATCGAGCCGACCGGGATGGTCATCTTGGGCATCAGCACGTGCCCGCCATCGTCCTGGATCGCGGCCACCTCCCGGTCCACGTCGGCCACGTTGAGATAGGGCAGCCAGGCGGGCCGGGCACCGCCGCCCAGCATTTCGGGCGAAAGCTGGAGCATCCCGCCCGCGCTACCCCCGTCGGAGCGGCCGATATGCCAGTATTCAATCGGAGCGCCGGCATCTGGCGCGGTGAAGCGCCAGCCCACCACTGCGCCATAGAACGCCGCCGCGCCCGCCGCGTCGCTGGTCATCAGTTCATACCAGATGAAGCTGCCCACCGGATTGCTCATGCCTGTCCTCCCAGGTTCACCACGGCCTCGAAGCCGCCGAATATCATCCGCGCGCCGTCAAACGGCATCTCGCCCGCCTCGCCCAGGGTTTGGGCCAGTTCGCCGCTGGCCATGCGCTCCTGCATCCGGGCATGGCAGGCATCGCGGGTGGCCTTGTCGGGCCATTCCACCCAACTGAAGCAGACGGTCTCGCCGTCGCGGGCCTGGACCGCGCCATGGAAGTCGGTCAGCTTGCCATGGGGAACATCGTCGCCCCAGGTCTCGACCACCCGCAGCGCGCCCTCGGCCATCAGCATCCGGTCGAACAGCAGGGCATGGGCAATGAACTTTTCGCGGTTGGCAGAGGGCACCGCGATCACGAACCCATCGATATAGGGCATCGCACTTCTCCTTCGCGCTTGCTCCGTCTGCTGGCCGCCGGGTTACAGGCTCTCTCCCGGCGCCGGCGGTTCGTCGGCCATGGCCACGGCCGGGTCCATCCACATCACTTCCCACACGTGCCCATCGGGATCGGTGAAGCTCCTGCCGTACATGAAACCATGGTCCTGCGGCGGATTTGTGTCAGCCGCGCCGCCATGGGCCGCGGCCGCCTGGGCCAGCCGGTCAACCTCATCGCGCCCGGTGCAGCTCAGGCACAGCATGACCTCGCTCGACCCGGCACCGGGGATCGGACGAGAGGTGAAGCTTGCCCATTTTGCGTGGGTCAGCAGCATGACCATGATGGTCTCGCTCCACCGCATGGCCGCCGCCGTCTCGTCGGTGAAGCGCGGCACGTTGACGAAGCCGAGTGCGTCATAAAACCGCCTGGCCAGGGCAAGGTCCGTCACCGGGAGGTTGATGAAGATCATTCGCGGGATCATCGGGGGGCCGTCGGTCATGCCGGTTCTCCTGCCCGGCCCTGGCGTGGCGGGCCATTCGCTGGGATAATGCGGCAAGAGCGCATCGGTGCCGGCGCGGCGACCATCGGTGGCGCGCGGCCCTTCACTTGCGCGCCGCGTCCTCCGTGGCTGCCACCGCCGCCCAGGCCGGGTGCGCCTCGACCCGGCGATACCAGGCCAGGGTGCGCGGCCGCGCCGCGGACGGGCCGAGGCCCACCGTCACCAGCGAGCACAGGATCGCGGCCACCGAGATATCGGCCACGGTAAAGCTGTCGCCCACCAGCCAGCCTTCGTCGGGCACGACCTGTTCGAGATAGTCCAGCCCGCGCGGCAATTGCGCCTCGCCTTCGCGGGCAAGGGCTTCGTCGCCCGGAACCTTGCGGAGGACCGGGCCTACGTAGCGGTTGAACAGGACCTTCAGCCCGGCGGGTGAAAGTTCCGCATCCATCAGTTCCTCGAACCACATTGCCCGCCCGCGCAATTGCGGATCGGCCGGGATCACAGGAGGCTGCGGCCACTTCGCCTCGATATAATGGACGATCGCGCTCGAATCGGCGAGCACGAAGCCGTCGTCGTCGATCGCCGGGATGCGCCCGAACGGGCTTGCCGCGAGGAATTCGGGCAGGAACCCGTCGCGGTTGCGAAAAGGGCGCAATTCGTAGGCGATCCCCTTGACCGCGCAGACCACCGCCACCTTGCGGACGAAGGGCGAAAGCAGGGCACCATAGAGTTTCATGCGCGGCACCTTCCCTGAAGATGATGGCCGGCCCTGAAGATGATGGCCGGAAGATGATGGCCCGAGAATGCCGGTCCGGAACGGTTGGTTATTGCAGCCGCCGGGCCACCCGGCTAGTCGCTTCCCCGATGACCGACATTCCCCAGATCCAGCCCGACACGCGCGACAACACGATCCTCGCCGCCCCCGACACCGAGGTGAGCGTGCGCGAGGTCTTCGGCATCGATGTCGACATGATGGTTCCGGCCTTTTCCGTGGCCGACGAACGCGTGCCCGACCGGGACGACAGCTACGTGTTCGATCCGGACACCACCCTCGCGATCCTGGCCGGCTTTGCCTACAACCGCCGGGTAATGGTCCAGGGCTATCACGGCACCGGCAAGTCGACCCACATCGAACAGGTCGCCGCGCGCCTCAACTGGCCGTGCATCCGCATCAACCTTGATGCCCACATCAGCCGCATCGACCTGATCGGCCGCGATGCCATCGTCCTGCGCGATGGCCTCCAGGTCACCGAGTTCCGCGAAGGCCTGCTGCCCTGGGCGCTCCAGCGCCCGGTCGCCCTGGTGTTCGACGAATACGACGCCGGCCGCCCCGATGTCATGTTCGTGATCCAGCGCGTGCTGGAAACCGAGGGCAAGCTCACCCTGCTCGACCAGAACCGCGTGATCCGCCCGAACAGGTTCTTCCGCCTGTTCGCCACGGCCAACACGGTGGGGCTTGGCGATACCTCGGGCCTCTATCACGGCACCCAGGCGATCAACCAGGGCCAGATGGACCGCTGGAACCTCGTCGTCGCACTCAACTATCTGCCCCATGCGACCGAGACCGAGATCGTCCGCAAGAAGGTGCCGGAACTGTCGGAGAAGATGGCGGCCGACATGGTGCGCGTCGCCGATCTCACCCGCCAGGGCTTCATGAACGGCGATATCTCCACCGTGATGAGCCCGCGCACGGTCATCACCTGGGCGCAGAACGCGCAGATCTTCAAGGACGCCGGCTTCGCCTTCCGCCTCTCGTTCCTCAACAAGTGCGACGAGACCGAGCGGATGCTGGTGGCCGAATATTACCAGCGGGTGTTCGGGCAGGACCTGCCGGAGAGCGTGGTGGGTCGGGGGTGAAGTCGTCCCGGACCTGATCCGGGACCGCTGGCCATTGCGAAGCTGTTACGTGCCTGCCGGCGGACCTGCGCCTGAAGCCAGGCACCGGTCCCGAGTCAAGCCCGGGACGACGTCGGCACGAAGGCCTCAGTAAACCGCTTCCATGAAGTAAAGCCCGTCCGGCGGGGCATTGTGGCCCAGCGCGGCGCGGTCGCGGGCGGCCAGCGCCTCGGCCATGCGGGCCACTTCCCAGTGCCCCTGGCCGACCAGCACCAGGCAGCCCACCATCGAGCGCACCTGGTGGTGCAGGAAGCTGCGCGCCGCCGCCGCGATCAGCACCTCATCGCCCTCGCGCCGCACATCCAGCCGGTCCAGCGTCTTGAGCGGAGAGTCCGCCTGGCAGTGGGTGGAGCGGAAGGTGGTGAAATCGTGGCGCCCCACCAGCGCCTGGGCCGCCGCGTGCATGGCCCGTTCGTCTAGCGGCTGCTTGACGTTCCAGGCCTTGCCGGCATCCAGCGTCAGCGGCGCGCGGCGGTTGACGATGCGGTAGAGATAGCGCCGCCCCACGCAGGAAAACCGCGCGTGCCAGTTGCCGGTCATTTCCGTGCAATCCAGCACGGCGATCGCCTCGCCGGCCAGCCGCAGCCGCGCGTTGAGCGCCTCCATCAGCCGGAAGGCGGTCAGCGCCTTCTCGATGTCCACGTGCACCCGCATCGCCCGGGCATGAACCCCGGCATCGGTCCGCCCGGCCGCACACATGATCACCGTCTCGCCGGTGACGGAAAACACCGCCTCCTCCACCGCCTGCTGCACGCTTGGCCCATGGGCCTGGCGCTGCAGCCCCATGTAGGGGCCGCCGTCGAATTCGAGGGTGAGGGCGAAGCGGGTCAAACCAGCACGGCCCCCGCCGGAATGGCCCAGCCGCGCAGCAGGTCGGCCGCGTCCATCGCCGGCCGCCCGGCGCGCTGCAGCCGCGTCAGCCGGATCGCGCCCGCTCCGCAGGCCACGGTCAGGACATCATCCAGCACCACGCCCGGTTCGCCCGACCCTTCGGCGATGTCGGCGCCCAAGACCTTGCAGCGCTCGCCGGCAAATTCGAACCAGGCGCCCGGCGCCGGGTGGAACGCGCGCACCTGCCGCTCGATCTCGGCCGCGCTGCGCGCCCAGTCGATCCGTGCCTCGGCCTTGTCGATTTTGTGGGCATAGGTCACGCCGTCCTCGCGCTGCGGCATTTCGGGGAAGGCGGCCAGATCGGCCAGGACCCGCACCATCAGCTTCGCCCCCATCGCGGCCAGTTCCCCGGTCAGCTCGCCCGCGGTCTTGCCATCGATCGCCGTGCGGCCTTCCAGCAGGACCGGCCCGGTATCGAGCCCGCGCTCCATCCGCATGATGCCAACGCCCGTGCGGGTATCCCCCGCCAGGATCGCCCGCTGCACCGGCGCCGCCCCGCGCCAGCGCGGCAGGAGCGAGCCGTGGACGTTGAGGCAGCCATGCCGGGGCGCATCCAGGATCGCCTGCGGCAGGATCAGGCCATAGGCGGCCACCACCGCGATATCGGCCTTGAGCGCGGCGAATTCCGCCTGCTCATCACCGCCCTTCAGCGAAACCGGATGGCGCACGGGAATCCCGCGCCGTTCGGCCTCGTGCTGGACGGGGGAGGGGGTCAGCTCCTTGCCCCGCCGCCCGCCGGGGCGCGGCGGCTGGGTATAGACGCAGGCCAGCTCGTGCCCGGCCTCCACCAGCGCCACCAGTGTCGGCACCGCGAAGTCGGGCGTACCCATGAAGATCACGCGCATGTTCGTATCCTTGGCCGATGGCTTTCCCTCGGCGCCGCCGGTCCCTATCTGTCGCGCCATGGCATCGCAAGAGATCGAGACACTGGCCGGCGCGCTGGCCCGGCTGCCGGGGCTGGGGCCGCGCTCTGCCCGCCGCGCGGTGCTGTGGCTGATCAAGCGCCGCGAGAGCGCGCTGCCGGCCCTGCTCGAAGCCCTGGCCCAGGTGCAGGAAAGCCTGGTTGAATGCGCCACCTGCGGCAATGTCGATACCGCCAGTCCCTGCGGAATCTGCGTCGATCCGCGCCGCGATCCGCGCTCGCTGTGCGTGGTGGAAGACGTGGCCGACCTGTGGGCGCTGGATCGCGCGCGCCTGTTCGCCGGGCGCTACCACGTGCTGGGCGGGCGCCTCTCCGCGCTCGAAGGCGTGCGCCCGGAAGACCTCACCATCGACCGCCTGCTGGCCCGCGTGGCCGAGGGCGGGATCGACGAGGTGGTGCTGGCCATGAACGCCACGCTCGAAGGCCAGACCACCGCCCACTACCTGGCCGAACGGCTCGAACAGTTCCCGATCCGGCTCACCCAGCTGGCCCATGGCCTGCCGGTCGGCGGCGAACTGGATTACCTCGATGAGGGCACGCTCGCCCAGGCCCTGCGCGCCCGCCGCCCGCTGGGCTGAGGCACTGGACAAACCTTCGCGTCGCCGCCATATGCCCGCACGGGAGTCGGTCGGACGCTTGCGTCCGCCAACCTGGTCAGGACCGGAAGGTAGCAGCCACAACGGGTTGCGGCGGGTCGGCCGGCTCCTTTATTCCCCACGCTTCCCCAGTTTCCCGCTTGGCGCCGCCGCGCTCCAATCGACAAGGAGCGGCTGCGCGCCTACCTAGGGCGGCGATGGACGATTCATCCGATATGTTCGGCACCGACCCTGCCGATGAGGCCGCGGAAGACCGCGCCTCCGCCGCCGAGCTTGAGGCGGCGGGCCAGTCCTCGATGTTCGGCGCGCCCGATCCGGCAGCCGTGCCCCCGGCGCCCCCGCCGGTGCCCGCGCCGGTAGCCGCATCCGAACCGGCGCCCGCCGCTGTCGCTGCTCCTGCTCCTGCTCCTGCTCCGGCCTCGGCGCCGGCCGCCGCGCAGCCCTACCGCGTCCTGGCCCGCAAGTATCGCCCGCAGACTTTCTCGGCGCTGATCGGGCAGGACGCCATGGTCCAGACGCTCGCCAACGCCATCCGCCGCGATCGCCTCGCCCACGCCTTCCTGATGACCGGGGTGCGCGGGGTCGGCAAGACCTCCACCGCCCGGCTCATCGCCAAGGCGCTCAACTGCGTCGGGCCGGACGGGCAGGGCGGACCGACCATCGATCCCTGCGGGGTCTGCGAGCCGTGCCAGGCCATCGCCGAGGGCCGCCACATCGACGTGATCGAGATGGACGCCGCCAGCCACACCGGCGTCGACGACGTGCGCGAGATCATCGAGGCGGTGCGCTATGCCGCCGTTTCGGCGCGCTACAAGATCTACATCATCGACGAAGTCCATATGCTCTCGCGCAACGCCTTCAACGCGCTGCTCAAGACGCTGGAGGAACCGCCGGCCCACGTGAAGTTCCTGTTCGCCACCACCGAGGTGGACAAGCTTCCCGTCACTGTCCTTTCGCGCTGCCAGCGGTTCGACCTGCGCCGCATTTCCAGCGCCCTGCTGGCCGAACACTTCGCCCGCATCTGCGCCGAGGAAGGCGTGCCGGCCGATCCCGAAGCCCTCGCCATGATCGCCCAGGCCGCCGAAGGCTCGGTCCGCGATGGCCTGTCGATCCTCGACCAGGCGATCGCCCATGCCGATCTGGCCAGCCATGCCGAGGGCGGGGAGGGGCGGGTCACCCCGGTCCAGGTCCAGGATATGCTGGGCCTGGCCGACAAGTCGGTCCAGCGCCGCCTGCTGGCCGCCCTGCTCGATGCCGATGCCCCGGCCGTGCTCGAACTGGTCGAGGCGCAGTTCACCCTCGGGGTCGAGCCGCTCGCCCTGCTGCGCTCGCAGATGGAGCTGGTTCACCGGATCACCGTCGCCCAGGTCTCGCGCAGCGGGGCCAAGGCGATCTCGCCCGAGGAACGCGCCGCGATCGACGAATGGGCCGGCAAGCTCGCCGCCGCCCAGTTGCACCGCCTGTGGCAGCTCCTGCTCAAGGGCTTCGAGGAAGTGCGCGCCGCGCCCGATCCGCTGGTTGCCGCGCAAATGGCCCTGCTGCGCGTGCTTCATGCCGCCGAACTGCCCGATCCCGGCCAGCTTGCCCGCAAGATCGAGGCGCTTGCCGCCAATCCCGCCGCCTTCGCCCCCGCCGCGCCGTCGGCCGATGGCGCTTCCGGTGGCCCGTCCGGGTCGGCCGCCGCCCCGGTCAACTGGGCGGCCCTGGTGGAGCGGGTGGAACATGGCTCGCCGATGCTGGGTGCCAGCCTGCGGCTGGGCGTTCGCGTGGTCGCCCTGATGCCCGGGCACCTGCGCTATCAGCTCGTCCCGGGTCTCGCGCCGCTGGCCGATGGCGATATCCGCAAGGGACTGGATTCTGCTACGGGCATGACCTGGCAGGTCGAGCGCGCGCCCGCCGAAGCCGAGGCCGCGCCCAGCCTGGAAGAGGCCCGGGCCGCCGCCGAGGGCGAGGCGCGCGAGACCCTGCGCCGCTCGCCGCTGGTCGCCGCCGCCCTGGCCGCCTTCCCGGGCGCCGAACTGATCGAGGATGAAGCCGCCTCGCCGCGTGGCGAGCGCAACTGGAGTCGCAGCGCATGAAGTCGATGGAAGAGATGATCCAGGCCGCCCAGAAGGCCGCCGAGACCATCCAGCAGCAGATGAACCAGGCCCAGACCAAGCTCGACCAGATCGAGGTCGAAGGCGTTTCGGGCGGCGGCCTGGTGAAGATCCGCTGCACGGCCAAGGGCCGGGTCGTCGGCGTCGCCATCGATGAAAGCCTGCTCCAGCCCTCCGACAAGGGCATCCTGGAAGACCTCGTCGCGGCCGCCTTCAACGATGCGCGCGGCCGGGCCGACCAGGTCTCGGGCGAGGAAATGGCGAAGATGCAGCAGGGGCTTGGCCTGCCGCCGGGGTTCAACTTCCCGGGCCTGGGCTGAAGCGTCCCGATCGGGCATCTTCCACAAGTGCCATCGCGCGGCCCATTGCACCGGTCAGGACACCTCCCCATATCCCGCTTCAATTCGGGTCAATCTTGGTCCCGCTAGGGCCGATTGCGGGCTAGACCCGCAAGGGTCGCAGAATGGACGGACATGGAACAGCTAACTCTCCCCCTGCTTCCCCTGCGCGATATCGTCGTGTTCCCGGGGATGGTCGTGCCGCTCTTCGTCGGGCGGGAAAAGTCGGTCGCCGCGCTTGAAGCGGCGATGGCGGCCTCGGGCTCGGCTCCGGCCGGGGAAACCGGCTCGGGCACCAAGGACATCTTCCTCCTCGCCCAGCTCGATCCGGGGTGTGACGATCCCCAGGCCGATGATCTTTACGATACCGGCGTGGTCGCCAGCGTGCTCCAGCTGCTCAAGCTGCCCGATGGCACCGTGCGCGTGCTGGTCGAAGGCTCGCATCGCGCCCGCCTTGTTGCCATCGACGAAGGCAAGACCATGCTTTCCGCCACGATCGAGGCGATCCCCCCGGTCGTCTCGTCGGGCAGTGAAGTCTCGGCGACGATGCGTACGGTGGTCGATCAGTTCGCCGAATATGCCAAGCTCAACAAGAAGCTCTCGGCCGAAGCCGGCGACCAGCTGGGCGAGATCGACGATGCTTCGCGCCTGGCCGATGCGGTCGCCGCGCAGCTTGGCGCCAAAGTGGCCGACAAACAGGCCCTGCTCACCGAGAACGATCCCCTGCGCCGGCTGGAGATGGTCTATTCCTTCATGGAAGGCGAACTCGGCGTTCTCCAGGTGGAGCGTCGCATTCGCGGCCGGGTCAAGCGCCAGATGGAGAAGACCCAGCGCGAATATTACCTCAATGAACAGCTCAAGGCGATCCAGTCGGAACTCGGCGGCGATGGGGAAGAGGCGAATGAAGTCGCCGAACTCGCCGAAAAGATCGAAAAGCTGAAGCTTTCGAAGGAAGCCCGCGCCAAGGCCGTGGCCGAGCTGAAGAAGCTCAAGACCATGCAGCCGATGAGCGCGGAAGCCACGGTCGTTCGCAACTATCTCGATGTCCTGCTCGGCCTGCCCTGGGGCAAGCGCTCGAAGCTCAAGAAGGACATCGCCCGCGCCCAGGACGTGCTCGACGCCGATCACTATGCCTTGGACAAAGTGAAGGATCGCATTGTCGAATATCTTGCGGTCCAGGCGCGGACCAACAAGCTCAAGGGGCCGATCCTGTGCCTCGTCGGTCCGCCGGGCGTGGGCAAGACCAGCCTTGGCAAGTCGATCGCCAAGGCCACGGGCCGCGAATTCATTCGCCAGTCGCTGGGCGGCGTGCGCGACGAGGCCGAGATCCGCGGCCACCGCCGCACCTATATCGGCTCGCTCCCGGGCAAGGTGATCTCGAACCTCCGCAAGGCCGGCACGTCCAACCCGCTGTTCCTGCTGGATGAGATCGACAAGCTCGGCCAGGATTTCCGCGGCGATCCGGCCTCGGCCCTGCTCGAAGTGCTCGATCCCGAACAGAACGCCAGGTTCCAGGACCATTACCTGGAGGTGGACTATGATCTTTCGGACGTGATGTTCGTCTGCACGGCCAATAGCCTCAACCTGCCCCAGCCGCTGCTCGATCGCATGGAGATCATCCGGCTGGAGGGTTATACCGAGGATGAAAAGGTCGAGATCGCCGAGCGTCACCTGGTCGCCAAGCAGGTCGAAGCCCATGGCCTCAAGAAGGGCGAGTTCACGCTTACCCACGATGCCCTGCGCGACCTGATCCGCTACCATACCCGCGAAGCCGGCGTCCGCACGCTGGAGCGCGAGATCGCGCGGCTGTGCCGCAAGTCCCTGCGCCGCATCCTGGAAGGCAAGGACAAGGCGATCACCATCACGCCGGAAAACCTGGGAGACTTCGCGGGCGTCCGCAAGTTCAAGCACGGCGTCTCCGATACCGAGCACCAGGTCGGCGCGGTCACCGGCCTCGCGTGGACGGAAGTGGGCGGCGAACTGCTCACCATCGAAAGCGTCACCGTCCCCGGCAAGGGCGCGGTCAAGACCACCGGCAAGCTTGGCGAGGTGATGAGCGAAGGCGTCCAGATGGCCTTCTCCTTCGTGAAGGCGCGCGCGCCGGCCTATGGCATCAAGCCCTCGGTGTTCCAGCGCAAGGACCTGCACATCCACCTGCCCGAAGGCGCCGTGCCCAAGGATGGCCCCTCGGCCGGCATCGGCATGGTCACCGCCATGGTCTCCACGCTCACCGGGATCCCTGTGCGCGCCGATATCGCGATGACCGGGGAGGTCACCCTGCGCGGCCGGGTGCTCGCCATCGGAGGCCTCAAGGAAAAGCTGCTGGCGGCCCTGCGCGGCGGGATCAAGACCGTGCTGATCCCCGAGGAAAACCGCAAGGACCTTGCCGAGATCCCGGCCAACATCAAGGAAGGCCTGGAGATCATCCCGGTGGCCCATGTCGATGAAGTGCTCGCCCGCGCGCTTACCGCGCCGGTCGTGCCGATTGACTGGACGGAGCAGGACGATCTGGCCAGCCAGCCCGGCGCCGCCGGTGCCGCCGCGAGCACCACGCCCACTGCCCACTGACGATCAGGCATCGGGCGGCGGGCATCGGGCGGCGGACCATGTGCCCGCCGCCTCCCGTGGCCGTGCACCATGCCACTGGCCCGTCAGGCATCCGGCCAGCCGTGCATCCGATTGCGGGAAGGCTTTCGATTGAGCGCCGGCCCCGAGGCGCCGATTCGGCTGTGCAATGCAGCGGAATCGGCCATTTTCGGGGTGCATTGCGGCAAAAGGCGCGACGAGTTGCGGTCGTGGCCCGGCGATTGCGGAAAATCGACGCCAGATGGGGGGTAAACGGCGGTTGGCTGCCGTTTTTCGCTTTGACAGGGGGCATGAAACTCGCTCAATTCCGCGCCGCCGAGGCGATTCAATTTCACAGCGGTTTCACACGAGGTAGGGGGTTCCCGAATGAACAAGAACGAACTGATCAGCGCGGTCGCCGATTCCAGCGGCCTTACCCGCAGCGATGCCACCAAGGCCGTCGAAGGCGTGTTCGATGCCATCACCGGCGCCCTGAAGAAGGGCGATGAAGTCCGCCTCGTCGGCTTCGGCACGTTCTCGGTTGCCCGCCGCAAGGCGTCCACCGGCCGCAACCCGCGCACCGGCGAACCGATGGCGATCAAGGCCTCGGCCCAGCCGAAGTTCAAGGCCGGCAAGGGCCTGAAGGACGCCTGCAACTGATCAGGATACCCGCGCGGGCCTGACCCCAGTCCCCCCGGCAAGCCAAACGCCGCGCCTCACCCCGAGAGCGCGGCGTTCTTGCGTCCGGGGCAGGGTGACGCCGCGCGCCTCCCTCAGCGGTTCCCGACGTCAGCCCCCTCGGCGCCCGTTTCAGTCGCGCGGAGAACGGCCGGCGAGGCAGGCGGGCATTGGCAAACCTGGTGCTACGCTATATTCCGCTGAATATAGTGAGTCGCCGGCCCTGAATGCCGCGCCTTCAGGGAGTTTCCATGCGCCGTATCGTCCTGCTTGCCACGCTCGCGTCGGCCATGCCTGCCGCCGCCCACGCCGAATCCGCCGCCGATGATGCCGAACGCCAGGTGGCCGGCCAGCCGATCATCGTCACCGCGCGCCGGCGCGCGGAAGACGTGCAGGCCGTGCCCGCCGCGCTCACGGTCGTCGGCGCCGCTACGCTGACCGCCACCTACACGGTCAACACCAGCCAGCTCAGCCAACTGGTTCCCACGCTCAACTATTCGTCCCCCAATCCGCGCAACACCGCGTTCACCATCCGCGGGCTGGGCAGCAGCGTGGTCGCCATCAGCCAGGCGAACGACGGGCTGGAGCCCGGCGTCGGCTTCTATGTCGATCAGGTCTATCACGCCCGTCCCGCCACGGCGGCGTTCGATCAGGTTGATCTCGCCCAGGTCGAGGTTCTGCGCGGACCGCAAGGCACCCTGTTCGGGAAGAACACCACCGCCGGCGCGATCACCATCGCTACCCGCGCGCCCGATTTCCGGTTCGGTGCCCAGGGCGAAGTTTCCGTGGGCCAGCAGGGTTTCCTCCAGGCCAAGGCCGCCGTGACTGGGCCGGTGATTGCCGATCGCCTGGCCGTTCGCCTGTCTGGCGCACTCACCCGGCGCGATGGCGTGGTCCGCAACGTCACCACCGGCCGCTGGCTCAATGATGTCCACAACGACAGCCTGCGCGGCCAATTGCTGTTCACGCCCGGCCCCGATTTCAGCCTGCGCCTGATCGCGGACTGGACCAGCTTCAGGAACACCTGCTGCACCCAGGTGCCCGTGCGCGTGGCGCCCACCCTCAAGCCCCTCGCGCAGCAATATGCCGCGCTGAGCGCCGGCGCGCGCGCCGGCGGCTATGCCCCGCCCAGCATGAACCCCTACGACCGGCTGACCGATATCGACGCCGATGCGGGCGTCGATACCAACGAGGGCGGGGTCTCGGCCATTGCTGAATATACCGCCGGCGCGGCCACGATCACCTCCGTCTCGGCCTGGCGCTTCTGGAATTGGGATGCCGCCAACGATCGTGATTACACCGGCCTGCCGATCCAGTTGATCCAGCACATCCCCTCGCGCCAGGATCAGGTCAGCCAGGAACTGCGGATCGCCTCCAACCACCCGGCTGCGATCGAGTATGTCGCCGGGCTCTACTGGTTCCACCAGAAGATCGTCGGCCATCCGATCAGCGTCTACGGGCCGCTGGCCACATACTGGCTGCTGCCCGCCGGGCGCCCGGCCGACTTGCTCGACGGCTATCAGACCGACGGCACGACCGAATTTCGCACCGATTCCCACGCGGTGTTCGGCGAAGTCACCTGGCACCTGGCGTCGCGCCTCGCGCTGACCGGGGGGCTGCGCTACACCTACGAAGAGAAGGTGGGCTCCTATGATGTCCGCGCCTTCGGCGGTCTCGTCACCACCACGGCCTCGCTGCTGGCGGACAAGGCTTCGATCCTGCGCGGCCAGAGCTACACCGGCACCGTCGCCGATGGCAGCGCCTCGGGCCGCGTGAACCTTGCCTGGCGTCCGAACGATGACCTGATGATCTATGTCAGCCATGCGCGCGGGCAGAAGTCGGGCGGGATCAATATGTCGGGCCTGCCGGTCTGGCCCGCCGGGGTGCCGGGCCATGCCTCGGGTGATCCGATCCTCTCCACCGTCACCGTGGGGCCGGAGCACAACTCCACCTGGGAAGGCGGCGTGAAGGTCACCGCGCTCGGCGGCGCGCTCATCCTCGCGGTCAATGGCTATTACACCCGGGTGAGGGACTTTCAGGCCAATGTGGTCGACAACGCGGCCGTCATCGCCCTGCGGAGCCATCTTGCCAATATCCCGCTGGTTACGGTCAAGGGCGCCGAATTCGACGCGACCGCCAGGATCGGCTCGCGCCTGTTCCTGCGCGCCTCGGGGGCCTTCGCCGATGGCCACTATGCCAGCTATCCCGCCGGCCCCTGTCCGATCGAACTGACCGGGGCCAGCACCACCCGGTGCGATCTCACCGGCAAGGGGCTGCCCGGCCTGCCGCGCTGGTCGGGATCGCTGGGCGGCGAATATGCCGTTCCCACTTCTGTGGGGACGGTCTTCGTGCGGGGCGATGCCAGCGCGCGCACCGCGATCCATGGTGATGCCACGGATTCGGCCTATACCGCGATTCCCGGCTACGCCCTGGTCAACGCCGCGGTGGGCCTGCGCCACGGGCAGGGCTGGGAAGTGGCGCTGTTCGCCCGCAACCTGTTCAACCGCCACTATCTCCAGAACGTGACCGTGCAGGCCGGCAATTCCGGCCTGATCCTTGGCACGCCCGGCGATCCGCGGATGATCGGCCTGACCCTGCGCGCCAGTCGCTGAGCGCGGCGCGCCAGCCCGGGAAACCGGGCGGCGCGCGGCTTTTCCACACGCCGGCCGCCTGTCATCCTCGCGTGTGGCGGTACGGCTCCCGCCGCGCTCGTTGGCAGCCTGAACCGTGCGGAAGGCGTTGGAAAAGTATCATTCATGCCCTGGGCGTCCGGAACGCCGGCACGCGCCGCCGGGTGGCGGAAAAGCCTCGCTTGTTCGCGCCAGTCAGTTGCCCAGGCGAATCAGCGCCGTCGGCGCCCCGGCGCTGCGCGTGTTAACCGCCCAGGCGAGCTTCTGCCCGGCCGGATAGCTCTGCGGCCCCTCGTCGGTGTTGTTGGCCAGCACCACGCCATCGGTGGTCAGCGTGAACGTGCCCTCGGCGGGCGAGGGCGGGGCGGCCTCCTTGTCGCCGGCCTCGGTCATGCCGCCACCCATGCCCATGCCCATCATCGCGGCAAACGGATTGGTCCCGCTCGACGGACCAAAGCCCGGCGCATCGACCCGCACCGACCCATCGGCCCGGCGCGAGAGCTGGACGAAGGCATTGGCCATGGGAAACCGCTCGATCGTGGGGAAGGCGAAATCATGGTCAAGCCGGCCACTGAGCGCGAAGTCCACCAGGTAGAGCCCGTCGCCCTTGTAGACCACGCTCCTCCAGCCGACCTGCCGCCGCAGCCGCGCCGCCAGTTCCTCGGCCGCCTGCGGGCTGGAGGGATCGATCCCGCCCAGCACGGCCTTCATCCCTTCCGCGTCCTTCCTGGCCTTGTCGGCCGCGGCGCGCTGGCTTTCGTCCCAGTTGCGGCGCTGCTCGGCCAGTTCGGCGGGAGTGCAGGGGCGCTCCTTCATCTCGTCGTCGGTGCAGGCTTCCGGCGCAAAGGCCTTGCGGCCACCGCCTTGCGCCAGCTTGCTCAGCGCCAGCAGCCGGATCTCGCCCGCATAGGCGTAGGTAAACCGCCCGTCCTTCCTGAGGTCGAGGCTGGAGGTGAACTTGCCCGGCAGGAGCAGGCAGGCCGAAACCATCAGGCCCAGCACCACTGCCAGCGCCGCCGCCGCCAGCCGCCTGCCCGGCAATCCACCCTGTCCACCGATCATGCCTGCCCCCTCGCGCGAAGGCCGGATCAATCCCCGTCCGGCCGAGTCGCCACAGCATACAGCGCAATTGCCGCAGCGTTCGACACATTCAGGCTTTCGATCGCGGAACTGATCGGCAGGCGGGCCAGGGCGTCGCAATGCTGGATGATGTTGTGCCGCATCCCTTCGCCTTCCGCGCCCAGAACCAGCGCTACGGGGCCGGTGGGGAGAGCCTCGCCCAGTGTCAGCTCGCCATCGCCGTCCAGCCCGATGCGCCAGTATCCGGCCTCGGCCACCTCATCGAGCGCGCGGGCCAGGTTCACCACCCGGATCCACGGCACCACTTCCAGCGCGCCCGAGGCGCTCTTGGCGAGCGTGCCCGATTCGGGCGGGGCATGGCGATCCTGGGTCACCACCGCGCAGGCATTGAAGGCCGCGGCCGAACGCAGGATGGCGCCGACGTTGTGCGGATCGGTCACCTGGTCGAGCACCACCAGCGGCCGCGCCGGATCGCCGGTCAGCACCTCGTCGAGAAAAAGGTCGGGCAGGGGCTCGCAGTCGAGCACCAGCCCCTGGTGTGGCGCATCGCGGGCTACCAGCCGCGCAAGGTCGGCCACGTCGGCCCATTCCACCGGGAAATCGGCCGGCAATTCGCCATCGAGCGCGGCCACGCCCTCGCGCGTTGCCCACAACTTGCGGTGCTTGCGCTCGGGATTCATCAGTGCGGCTTCCACCGCGTGGCGGCCCCACAGGCGCACGGCGCCGGCCGAGCCCCGGCCCGAGCCGCGCCCCCCGGACATCCGCCCGGCCCGGCCGCGCAGGGCGCGCGAAGGCCGCGCCTCGCCGCTGTCCTGGCTGCCCTGTCCCCGGTCATGCTGACCACCCCGGCGCTTGGCCATGTCCGTGCTGTTCCTTTTCGTTCACGCAAACTTGTGGCGCTCATGCCCGCCACCCCATTGACAGGCAAGCCTCGCTTCGCCATTGGGGCCGCCTCTCGGCCGGAAGGTCCCCTTGCGGGACCACACAGACGGCGGGTAACCGCCACCGGCAAGCTGGTGTGGACAGGTGGCCGAGTGGTTAAAGGCAGCAGACTGTAAATCTGCCCGCGCAAGCGTACGCTAGTTCGAATCTAGCCCTGTCCACCACCCAGCTTCTTCCCGGCCCGGCCGCTACCCGGCTCAGCCGCCACTGCCCCACCCGCCACTGCCCCAGCCCATTTAGCCGCTGATCATCGACAAGGGGCATCGCGCTCCAGATGATTATCCGCGCTCGGCCGCGCCGCGCGGGCGATCCCGGGGCGGACTGGCCAATCGCCTTGTCCCGCGACGCATCTCCTCCTAGATGGACGCCATGTCCGGAGAAATCGTCGATAATCGTGGCCGCGGCTCCGCCGCCTGGCGCTGGCCCAGCATTCACCCCGAAGGGCGCAAGTTCGCTCTGATCGTGGCCGCCGCCGCGCTGGTCTTCGCCTTCCTTGCCTGGGAAACGGTGGCCTGGCCGCTCGGCTTCCTCACCCTGGGGGTGCTGGCCTTCTTCCGCGATCCGGAACGGATCACCCCGCAGGGCGAACGCCTGGTGATCTCGCCGGCCGATGGGCTGGTCTCGCTGATCTGCAAGGTCGAACCGCCGCGCGAACTGGTGATGGATGATGGCACGGGCGCCAGCGGGCTGGGCCAGGGGCCGGTCACGCGCGTGTCGATCTTCATGAGTGTGTTCGATGTCCACATCAATCGCTCGCCCATCGGCGGTACCGTGCGCCGGGTGGTCTATATTCCCGGCCGCTTCCTCAACGCCGACCTCGACAAGGCGAGCGAGGAGAACGAACGCCAGCACCTTCTGGTCGAGCGTAGCGACGGCACCATGATCGGGTTCACCCAGATCGCCGGGCTGGTCGCGCGGCGAATCGTGCCCTTCGTCAAGCCGGGCGACATCCTTGCCGCCGGCCAGCGCGTGGGCCTGATCCGCTTCGGCAGCCGGGTTGATGTCTACCTGCCGGCGGGCACTGAGCCCAAGGTGCTGATGGGCCAGAAGGTCATCGCCGGCGAAACGGTTCTCGCCGAGATCGGCCAGGAGCCGCTGCTCGAAGGCGTGTGCCAGTGACAGGCGATGCGCGCGGCAGCGGCGGCGCCGGTAACGACCCGGCGTCCCCGCGTCCGCGCGAACAGGTTGCCAGCGCCGCCAGCGCCGTGCGGGCCAGGCCCGTCCGCCTGCCCGGCGGGCTGACCCTGCGTGCGCTGATTCCCAACGCGATCACCGCGTCCGCGCTGTGCTTCGGCCTGACCGGCATCCGCTTTGCCATCACTGCGGCGAGCGGACACGCCCCCGAACCCGGCGCCGCGTCCGGCCTCCCGCTCGACGATTGGCAGAAGGCCGTGCTCGCCGTGCTGCTGGCCGGGGTGCTCGACGGGATCGATGGCCGCATCGCCCGCCTGCTCAAGGCGCAATCGCGCTTCGGAGCCGAGCTGGACAGCCTGTCCGACGCGATCTCGTTCGGGGTGGCCCCGGCGCTGATCCTGTTCCTGTGGTCGCTCCAGGACCTGCCACGGCTTGGCTGGTTTGCCGCGCTCGCCTTCGCGATCTGCTGCGTCCTGCGCCTCGCCCGGTTCAACGCCCGGATCGACATGGTCGAACAGCCGCACAAGTCCGCCGGCTTCCTCACCGGCGTTCCCGCCCCGGCCGGCGCTGGCCTGGCCTTCCTGCCCCTGTTCGTGTGGCTGGCGACGGGCCGCGAACTGTTCCGCGATCCCATGCTGGTCGGCGGCTGGCTGGTGGTGATCGCCTTCCTGCTGATCTCCAGCGTTCCGACCTTGTCGTGGACCTCGCTGCGGCCGCGCCGATCGATCCGGCTTGAACTGATCGCCGGGATCGCCCTGGTTTGCGCGGCCCTGCTGACCGAACCCTGGCTCACCCTCGTGGCGATCGATGCGGTCTATCTCCTGCTGATCCCCTACGGGATGTGGCGCTATGCCAAGGTCAGGCGGCAGCGCGCCGGCCTGCCGGGCGCCGCGCCGGAGCGGACGCCGACCGAACCCTGACGCTGCCACGGCGCACCATCGGGGCCAGTTCGCGGACCTGGGTGACGGCCAGGCGGACCTCGAATTCGCGCAGATCAGGGGTTGCCGCCAGTTGCGCGCGCAGACCCGCCAGTTCGCGGCCATAGGCTTTCCAGGTCAGGGCCAGAACGGCGAGGGCGAACAGGCCGCTGCCCACGAACAGGAAGGGGAGGGCGAAGCTGACGAACATGGTGGTCATCACTCTGGCGTCCTTCTGGTGGGGCCGCTGCCGGCTTCCCTGTCTAGATCCAACCGGGGGCTTTCCGATGCGTTCCCGTTTGGGCTTGTGATCACTTTATGTTCCGCTTGCGTTCCATCGGTCAAGCGAAAAATTCCCTGTTTGTTCCATTTACGACGCAGGTCCGAATTAGCGCTGGAATTTCAGCGCGGGCGGGGCTAAGGGCCGGCGATCCGCGGAGGCGGCGTGCGATCCGCACATGGCCTTGACGCGGAAAATCCACACGGGAAGCACTCATCCCGGTGCCGCAGCGGATCTCATGGCCTCCGGGCCTTTCCCGCACGGTTCCAGCTTCCCGCCAGGGCTCTTCGGGGCACGAACCGGAAAGGAAATACCTATGGCGGCTCCCGTCGTCACCATGAACCAGCTCATCGAAGCCGGTGCCCACTTCGGCCACCAGACCCACCGCTGGAACCCGCGGATGAAGCCGTACATCTTCGGCGCCCGCAACGGGGTCCACATCCTCGACCTGTCGCAGACCGTGCCGCTCTTCGCCCGCGCGCTCGACTTCATCGATGCCACGGTTCGCGCCGGCGGCAAGGTGCTGTTCGTCGGCACCAAGCGCCAGGCCCAGCAGCCGATCGCCGAAGCGGCCCGCCAGTGCGGCCAGCACTTCGTCAACCACCGCTGGCTCGGCGGTATGCTGACCAACTGGAAGACCATCTCGGGCTCGATCAAGCGCCTCAAGTCGCTGGAAGAGCAGCTTGGCGGCGACACCGCCGGCCTCACCAAGAAGGAAGTCCTCCAGCTCACCCGCGAGCGTGACAAGCTCGAGCTCTCGCTGGGTGGCATCCGCGACATGGGCGGCATTCCCGACGTGATGTTCGTGATCGACGCGAACAAGGAAGAGCTGGCGATCAAGGAAGCCAATGTCCTTGGCATTCCGGTCGTCGCGATCCTCGATTCGAACGTCTCGCCCGATGGCATCGCCTTCCCGATCCCGGCCAACGACGACGCCAGCCGCGCGATCCGCCTCTACTGCGAAACCGTTGCCCAGGCCGCGACCAAGGGTCGCCGTGAAGGCATCGTCGATTCGGGCGTGGATGTCGGCGCGCTCGACAATCCGGTCGAGGAAGCCCTGGAGGGCTGATCCCGCGCGGGTGGCCGCCGGGATCGTCCGGGCGGGACCGCCCGTCACACATCTGTCGCGCGCCGGGTCCATCGACCCGGCGCCGTTTCCATTCCAGAACAAGGACAATCGCGATGGCTTACACCGCCGCTGACGTGAAGAACCTGCGCGAGCGCACTGGCGCCGGCATGATGGATTGCAAGAAGGCGCTCGACGAATCGGGCGGCGATTTCGAGGCCGCGGTCGACGCGCTGCGCGCCAAGGGGCTGGCCGCCGTCGCCAAGAAGTCCAGCCGCACGGCCGCCGAAGGCCTGGTCGGCGTGGCCGTCGCCGGTACCCGCGGCGTGGCCGTGGAAGTCAATTCCGAGACCGACTTCGTTGCCAAGAACGACCAGTTCCAGGACTTCGTCCGCAAGACCACCGAAGTGGCGCTGGGCGTGGCCGCCGACGACGTCGACGCGCTCAAGTCCGCGGCCTACCCGGGCGGTGGCACCGTGGCCGACACGCTGACCAACAACGTTGCGACCATCGGCGAGAACCAGCAGGTCCGTCGCATGAAGACCGTTGCGGTCAGCCGGGGCGTCGTCGTGCCCTATATGCACAATGCCGCCGCGCCGAACCTCGGCAAGATCGGCGTGCTCGTCGCGCTCGAATCGGAAGCCCCGGCCGACAAGCTGGAAGCGCTCGGCAAGCAGATCGCCATGCATATCGCCGCGGCCTTCCCGCAGGCGCTCTCGGTTGACGATCTCGATCCCACCACGCTGGAACGCGAGCGCAAGATCGCCCTTGAAAAGGCGACCGAGGAAGCTGCCAAGAGCGGCAAGGAAATCCCGGCCGAGATCCTCGCCAAGCGCGCCGATGGCGCCGTGGCGAAGTTCGCCAAGGAGAACGCCCTGCTCAGCCAGGTCTTCGTCATGGACAACAAGACCCCGATCAGCCAGGTCGTCGACCAGGCCGGCAAGGAGGCCGGCGCCAGGATCGTGTTGAAGGACTTCGTCCGCTTCCAGCTCGGCGAAGGCATCGAGAAGGTCGAGAGCGACTTCGCCGCCGAAGTGGCTGCCGCCGCCGGCCTGAAGTAAGCAGCGCGGCGCGGCCCGGTCTTCGGGCTGCCGCAAATCCGAACGGGGCGCCGGTCCACAGGGGATCGGCGCCCCGTTTCGCGTGTGCCCTTGGCAGAGGGCGGGGCGCGGTCTAAGGCCGCTGCGATCCGCCTCGCGCAGTCCCGCACCACCTATTCGATGAGCGTTTTCGCCCCATGAGCAAGCCTGGCTACAAACGAATCCTGCTCAAGCTTTCCGGCGAAGTCCTGATGGGCAGCCAGCCTTTCGGCATCGATCCCGATTTCGTTGCCGAACTGGCCAGGGAAGTGAAGGCGGCCAAGGATACGGGGCTGGAGATCTGCCTCGTCATCGGTGGCGGCAATATCTTCCGCGGCATGGCCGGCGCCGCCAAGGGGATGGACCGCGCCCAGGCCGACTACATGGGAATGCTGGCCACGGTGATGAACGCGCTGGCCATGCAGAACGCGCTGGAACAGATCGGCGTGGAAACGCGCGTCCAGTCCGCCGTGCAGATGGACCAGGTCTGCGAGCCGGTGATCCGCAGGCGTGCCGAGCGGCACCTGGAAAAGGGCCGCGTGGTGATCTTCGCCGCCGGGGTTGGCGCACCCTATTTCACCACCGATTCCGGCGCGGCGCTGCGGGCGGCGGAAATGCGGTGCGATGCGCTCCTCAAGGGCACCAGCGTGGATGGGGTCTATGATTCCGATCCCAAGCTGAACCCTGCGGCAAAGCGTTATGATACAGTGGATTATGGCACAGTCCTGGCGGGTAACCTCAAGGTGATGGACGCCTCTGCCGTGGCCCTGTGCCGGGACAATTCCATTCCGATCGTCGTCTTCTCGATCCGCGAACAGGGGAACCTTGCCAAGGTCCTGTCGGGCGAGGGCACCCAGACGGTCGTCAAGCAAGGAACCTGATCATGGCGAAATACGACAAGGCTGATCTCGAACGCCGGATGCAGGGCGCGGTCGAGGCGCTGAAGCACGATCTGTCCGGCCTTCGCACCGGCCGCGCCAACACCGCGCTGCTCGATACGATCACGGTCGAGGTCTATGGCGCGCATATGCCGCTCAACCAGGTGGCCACGGTGTCCGTGCCCGAGCCGCGGCTGCTCTCGGTCCAGGTGTGGGACAAGTCGAACATCTCGCCGGTCGAGAAGGCGATCCGCTCGGCCGGGCTTGGCCTAAATCCGATCAACGATGGCAATACCCTGCGCCTGCCGATCCCGGACCTCACCGAGGAGCGCCGCAAGGAACTGGCCAAGCTGGCCGGCAAATATGCCGAGAACGCGCGCATCGCGATCCGCAACGTGCGGCGCGACGGCATGGACGCGCTCAAGACCGACGAGGCCAAGAAGGAAATCTCCGAGGACGAGCGCAAGCGTTCGGAAACCGAGCTGCAGAAGCTGACCGACGAGGTGATCAAGGCCGCCGACGAGGTGGCCGGTGCCAAGGAAAAGGAAATCCTCGGCAAGTGATCCGCCCGGCTTTCCGACAGGGCAGGGTGTGACCGCGGCCCGCCACGTCGCCATCATCATGGATGGCAATGGCCGGTGGGCGAAGCAGCGCCACCTGCCGCGCGCGCTGGGCCACCAGCGCGGGGTCGAGGCCGTGCGCCGCACGGTCCGCGCCGCCCGCGACCTGGGGCTGGAGGCGCTGACCCTCTACGCCTTCTCGACCGAGAACTGGACCCGGCCGGAGGAAGAGGTCTCGGCCCTGATGGGCCTGATGAAGAAGTTCATCCTGGCCGATCTCGACGAATTTGCCGCGGCCGGCGTTCGGCTCAAGATCATCGGCGATTACAAGGCCTTTGCACCCGATCTTGTCGACCTGATCGAAGGTGCGCTGGCGCGCACGGCGGGGAATTCGGGCACGACTCTCGCCGTTGCGCTCAACTATGGCTCGCAGGACGAGATCGCCCGGGCCGCGCGCGCGGCGGCGCGGGCAGGGGAGATCACCCCGGAAACTATCGCCGCCCATCTCGATACCGCCGACCTGCCCCCGCTCGATCTCCTGATCCGCACCTCGGGCGAAGTGCGGCTGTCGAACTTCCTGCTGTGGCAGGCGGCCTATGCCGAGATGCTGTTCGTCGATACGCTCTGGCCCGATTTCGGGGCGGACGACCTCAAGGCCGCGCTGGATCACTTCGCGGGCAGGGAGCGGCGCTATGGCGGGCGGTAGGCAGCGAAACCTCCCCGTATGCGGGGAGGGGGACCGCCGGAACGGCGGTGGAGGGGGCATTCAGGCAGGCGCTGCGCTGCGGGGGAGAACCCCCTCCGTCAGCCCGGCGGGCCGCCACCTCCCCACGAGTGGGGAGGATTTGTGATGACTGACGCTCCCGCGAAAAAATCCGACCTGCCCGCTCGCACGGTCTCCGCCATCGTCATGGTCGCCGTCGCCGGCACCGGCCTGTGGCTGGGCGGCGGGGTCTGGGCCGTGCTGGTCGGGCTGGTGGCGGCCGGAGTGCTGATGGAATGGTCGAAGCTGGTGCTGGCCTTCGCACCGGGCGCGGCGGCGCGGCTGGCATGGCACCTGGGCGGGCTGCTTTACGTGGGCCTGGCCTGCGTGGCGCTGATCATGCTGCGCGCCGAGGGATTGCTGCCGGTGCCGGTCGTGGCCGGCACGGTGATCGCGGTCGACATCTGGGCCTATTTCGCCGGACGGCAATTCGGCGGCCCGAAAATCGCCCCGGCCATCAGCCCGTCCAAGACCTGGTCGGGCCTCCTTGGCGGCATGGCGGGGGCCAGCCTGATGCTGTTCCTGACCTTGCCCGGCAACCGCCTCTTTGCCCTGGCCGGGCCGCTGGTGGCGATCATCGCCCAGGCCGGCGATTTCTTCGAGTCCTGGATGAAGCGCCGCGCGGGCGTGAAGGATTCGGGCAAGCTGATCCCTGGACACGGTGGCCTGTTCGATCGGGTGGACGGCCTGCTGGCCGTGTGCTTTACCATCGGCCTCCTGATGCTTGGCACCGTTCTCCTGGCCCTCGCGCGTGGCGCGCCGTTCTTGCCGACCCCGGCCTGACTGCCTCGCCCCATGCGCTCCATTTCCATCCTTGGCGCCACCGGCTCCATCGGCGCCTCCACGCTCGACCTGATCCGCCGCAATCGTGATCAATGGCGCGTCGTCGCGCTCACCGCCAACAGCAACGCGGCCGAGCTGGCGAAACTGGCCCGGGAATTTTCCGCCGAGGTGGCCGTTGTCGCCGACGAGGGCTGCCTGCCCGCGCTGCGCGAGAGCCTTTCGGGAACGTCCATTGCGGCAATGGCCGGCAGTGCGGCCCTCATCGAGGCAGGGGCGCGGCCCGCCGATGTCACCGTTGCCGCCATCGTCGGCTGCGCGGGCCTCGCGCCGACCATGGCCGCGATCGCCCAGGGGCGCACCGTGGCGTTGGCCAACAAGGAAGCGCTGGTTTCCGCCGGCGAGGTGATGACCGCCGCCGTGGCCCGGTCGGGCGCGACCCTGCTCCCGGTCGATTCCGAGCACAACGCGATCTTCCAGTGCCTGGCCGGCAACGATCTGGCTCACGTCCGCTGGATCACGCTGACGGCCAGCGGTGGCCCGTTCCGCGACTGGCCGGCCGAACGCCTCGCCCACGCCACCCCGGCCGAGGCGGTGAAGCATCCCAACTGGGCGATGGGTGCCAAGATCAGCGTCGATTCCGCCACCATGATGAACAAGGGGCTCGAATATATCGAGGCCTTCCACCTGTTCCCGGTGGGCACCGAGCGCCTCAGGATCATTGTTCACCCGCAGTCGATCGTCCACTCGATGGTCGAATACCGCGACGGCTCGACGCTCGCCCAGCTTGGCCCTTCGGATATGCGGGTGCCGATCGCCTCCGCCCTGGCCTGGCCGGCGCGGATGGACACGCCCTGCGCCCCGCTTGATCTCGCCGCGATCGGCGAGCTGACCTTCCGCTCGCCCGACGAGACGCGCTTTCCCGCCACGCGGCTGGCGCGCGAGGCGGCCGCCGCCGGGGGCGGGGTGCCGGCCGTGCTGAATGCCGCGAACGAAGTGGCCGTGGCCGCCTTTCTCGATGGTAAGCTGGCGTTCACCCGGATCGCGGCACAAGTGGAAGAAACCCTGGGCGCCTTCGCCCCGGGCGTGCCGGCCACTCTGGAAGAGGTCATCGCGCTCGATGCCGAGGCCCGCGCCCGGACCCGCGAACTGATGGAACCGGCCTGACCTGATGACCCATTCGCCGTCCATCCTGATGATGATTATCGGCTTCGTGCTGGTGCTGGGGCCGCTGGTGGTGATCCACGAGCTGGGCCATTACCTTGTCGCGCGGTGGTGCGGGGTGAAGGCAGAGGCGTTCTCGGTCGGCTTCGGCAAGGAACTGCTCGGCTTCACCGACAAGCGCGGCACCCGCTGGAAGCTCTCGGCCATTCCGCTGGGCGGCTATGTCCAGTTCGCTGGCGACATGGATCCGACCTCGCGGCCCGATGACGCGAAATTCGCCCATCTCGCCCCCGAGGAACGCGCGCAGACCTTCAACGCCAAGGCCTTGTGGCAGCGCGCCACGATCGTCGCGGCCGGCCCGCTCACCAACCTGCTGTTCGCGGTCCTGATCTTCACCGCCTTCAACCTGGCCTTCGGCAAGGTCGTCGCGCCGCCGGTGGTGGCCAGCTTTGCCGAACAGTCGGCCGCGCGCGATGCCGGCATCCGCGTGGGTGACCGGATCGTGGCGGTGAACGACCATGCAATTGATCAGTTTCCCGATATCGTCGGCCTGGTCGTGCCCTATCCGGGGATGACCGTGGCGATCACCATCGCCCGTGACGGCGCGCGCCATGTGGTCCCGGTGCGGCTGGAGGCGAAGGTCCTCACGGACGCGTTCGGCAACGAGAGCCGCATCGGCCGGCTCGGCATCTCGCCGGGCCGCGCGCGGATCGAGCCGGTCGGGCCGGTCGAGGCGGCGGCCCTGGCCGGGCGGCAGACCTGGGGCATCGTGCGGATGCTGGGGGTGGGGATCCGGCAGATCGTCACCGGCCAGCGCTCGCTCAGCGAACTGGGCGGGCCGATCAAGACGGCCAAGTATTCAGGCGAACAACTCAGCCTGGGCTGGCTTTCGTTCGTTTCCTTTGCCGCGTTCATCTCGATCAATCTGGCATTCATCAACCTCCTGCCAATCCCCGCGCTGGATGGGGGGCACCTGGCGCTCTACGCGGCGGAAGCGATCCGCCGCCGCCCGCTGGATGCCCGCAGCCAGGACTGGGCCTATCGCACCGGGCTGGCCTTGGTGCTGGCGCTGATGCTGTTCGTCACGCTCAACGACCTTGCCGGCCTGTTGCCGGCCAGGGGAAGTTGAAGCGCCGAAGAAGAAACGAAACCGGGTAAAACTCCCGGAAATCTTGCCAAACCTTAATAGCGGGATCGGACAGATTGCTTGATTGGCGTTGCGGCATCGGGCAGAGGGCAGCGACTGCCCGACAGGTGGCCGTTGCCTGCTTCCGGCCGGCAATGGCCCCAGCCAGGGCCGGGCAATCCGACGAGCGCGGACGAATTCGGGATTACGCGTCGATGAAGGGACGGAACATGGTCAACAACGCGGCACTTCGCCGGTCCTCGGCGCTGGTCCTCGCCTTGATGGGAACCACCTTCCTCGCGCCCGCCGCGGCACTCGCGCAGGAGGCTTCGGCCCAGGCTTCCCCGGGCGTCGCTGCTGCCCCGGTGCCGGTCGTGCCCACACTGATCCAGCGGATCAACGTCGTCGGCAACCAGCGGCTCGAGCCCGACACGATCCTGTCCTACATTCGGATGCGCCCCGGCCAGCCCTACAGCGAGGCCGCCGCCGACCAGACACTGAAGGACCTCTTCGCCACCGAACTGTTCGCCGATGTCCAGGTCCGCCAGGAAGGCGGCGTGGTGACCATCCAGGTCAAGGAAAACCCGGTCATCAACCGCATCATCTTCGAGGGCAACAAGCGCCTCAAGGATGAGAAGATCAATCCCGAGATCAAGCTGGCGCCGCGCCAGATCTTTACCCGCTCCAAGGTCCGCGCCGACGTTGCGCGTATCATCGAGCTCTACAAGCGTCAGGGCCGCTTCGCCGCCACGGTCGAGCCGAAGATGGTCCAGCTCGAACAGAACCGCGTCGATATCGTGTTCGAGATCAGCGAAGGCCCCAAGTCCAAGGTCCGCCAGATTAACATCATCGGCAACGAGGTGTTCTCCGACGGTGACCTGCGAAGCGAAATGGTGACCAAGCAGGCCCGCTCGTTCCGCTTCATGTCCTCGCGCACCAGCTATGATCCGGATCGCCTGGCTTATGACCAGCAAAAGCTGCGCCAGTTCTACCTGACCAAGGGCTATGCCGATTTCCGCGTGATCTCGGCCGTGGCCGAGCTGACCCCCGACAAGCACGATTTCATCATCACCTACGTGGTGGAGGAAGGGAAGCGCTACAAGTTCGGCGACGTGAAGGTGGAAAGCCAGCTGCGCGACTTCGATGGCGATACCCTCGCCAAACAGCTCCCGATGCACAAGGGCGATTGGTACAACGCCAAGCTGGTCGAGGACACGATCGACAAGCTGAACCAGACCGCCGGGACATATGGCTATGCCTTCGCCGACGTGCGCCCGGCCTACAACCGCGACAAGGACGACCTCACCATGGGGGTCACCTTCCAGATCGCGGAGGCGCCGCGCGTCTATGTCGAACGGATCGACGTCAACGGCAACACGCTCACCCAGGACAAGGTGATCCGCCGCGAGTTCCGCCTCGCGGAAGGCGATGCGTTCAACTCGCTCCAGGTCAAGCGGTCGACCAACCGGATCAAGTCCCTGGGCTACTTCCAGGAGAAGTTCGAGGTCGAGCAGAAGCCCGGCTCCGCGCCCGACCGGATCGTGCTGGAAGCCAATGTGGAGGAAAAACCGACCGGCGAACTCCAGCTTTCCGCCGGCTTCTCCTCGATCGAGAGCTTCATCTTCCAGGCCTCGGTCCAGCAGCACAACTTCCGCGGCCGCGGCCAGACCGTGGGCGTCAGCGGCTCCTATTCGCGCTATTCCAAGAGCGTGGAGCTGAGCTTCACCGAGCCTTACGTGTTCGATCGGAACGTCTCGTTCGGCGGCAACATCTACCGGCGCGACTACAATTCGTTCAACTACCTGAACACCAACCGCAACGACACCTACCAGCAGACCACGACTGGCTTCCAGCTCCGCCTCGGCGTGCCGCTGACCGAGTTCATGAGCCTGATCGGGCGCTACACGCTCAACTTCGACAAGGTGACGCTGGGCAACAGCTATTATTCGCTCAACGCGGCCGGCGTGCTGGCCTGCGATCCGGCCCTGGCCGGGCGCTACCTGTGCGATGCCATCGGCAACCGCACCAGCTCGATCCTCGGCGCCTCGCTGGTCTACGACAACCTGGATAACCGCGCCCGGCCCACCAAGGGCAACACCGCTTCGGCCAGCGTCGATTTCGCCGGGCTGGGCGGCTCGGTCAAATATGCCCGCTTCCGCGCCAATGCCGCCAAGTACTGGCCGCTGGGCAAGGGCTTCGTGTTCTCGGTCTCGGGCGAGGCCGGCGCGATCAAGGCGCTCAACCACCGCATGGGCGTGGATTCCAGCGGCAACCCGATCGAAGTCGAAGGCGTCTATCTCACCGACCGGTTCTACCTGGGCGAACCCGACATCCGCGGCTTCGATATTCGCGGCATCGGCCCGCGCGTGGTCCGCAAGCCCGTCGCGCTCGACAGCGCAGGCGCCCCGGTGCTCGACTCTTCGGGCAATGTCACCTTCGCCCAGAACCGCGACAGCTGGCAGGACGACGCGCTGGGTGGGAAGTACTACTACCAGGGCCGGGCCGAACTCGAGATTCCGCTCGGTTCCGGCGCGCGCGAGATGGGCATCCGGCCCTCGATCTTCGCCGACGTCGGCGCGGTCTGGGGCATTCGCCAGCCGGAACTGAACGACATCTACACGGTCATCTGCACCGCGTCGGATTCCACGCAGACCACGCACTACCTGCCCACCAAGACTGGCACGGCCCCGGATTCGTCCAAGGTTGCCGTCCCGGCCGGCGGAAGCTGCGCCGCGCCGGGCTTCCAGTCGCGTGAATTCTATCTCGGCGATTCGGTCCGGCCGCGCCTATCGGTGGGCATCGGCTTCAACTGGAATTCGCCGTTCGGTCCCTTCCGCCTCGATTTCGCCAAGGCTCTGATGAAGCAACCTGGCGATGATCCCAAGACCTTCACCTTCAACGTGGGAACCCAGTTCTGATGACCAAGCTCCTGACTTCGGCCGCCCTTGGCGCGGCACTTGCCCTTGGTGCCGCCACTCCGGTCCTCGCCGCTCCCGCCGCCGCTGCCGCCGGCCCGGAAATCGCCTATGCCAACCCCGATGGCGTGATCCAGGCGAGCAACGCCTTCCGCGTCGCCAACCAGCAGCGCCAGACCACCTACAAGGCCCAGTACGACGCCTTCGAGAAGCGTCGCGGCGAACTGGAAGCCCAGATGCAGGGGCTGCAGCAGGCCTTCGAGAAGGCCCGCACCGCGCCGGGCGCCAACCAGGCCGCGCTCCAGCAGCAGGCCCAGCAGATCCAGGCGCTCCAGCAGTCGGCCCAGGCCGAGCTGCAGCAGATCACCCAGCCGATCGTCTATTCGCAGGCCTATGTGCAGGAGCAGCTGGCCGAGAAGATGCCCGCCGCGGTCAATGCCGCGATGACCAAGCGCGGCGTCAAGCTGCTGCTCAGCCAGGAATCGGTGATCCTCGAAAGCCCCTCCTACAACCTCAACCCGGCGATCGTGGCCGAACTGAACGCGCTCATCCCGAACGCGCAGATCGTGCCGCCGGCTGGCTGGGAGCCGCGCCAGGTGCGCGAGGCCCGCGCCCAGCAGCAGGGCGCCGCGCCGGCCGCTCCGTCGACCGCCGCGCAGCCCTCGGGCCGCTGAGCCAGGCAGGGCAGGGGCATGAGCGAAGGCGAAGCCACGATGGCAGATGGCGCGCAGGCCGCAAGGTCGCTGGATATCAAGGCGATCCTTGCGGCCCTGCCGCACCGCTACCCGATGCTGCTGGTCGACCGGGTGGTGAATCTCGTCGCGGACGAGTCGATCCACGCGGTCAAGGCTGTCAGCTTCAACGAGGATTTCTTCCAGGGCCACTTCCCTGGCCGTCCGATCATGCCGGGCGTGCTCCAGATCGAGGCACTGGCCCAGGCCGCGGGCATTCTCGCGGTGGAAAGCCTCGGCCTGTCCGGCTCCGGCAAGCTCGTCTATTTCATGGCGATCGAGGATGCCAAGTTCCGCACCCCGGTGGAACCGGGCGTCCTGCTCGATCTCCACGTCAGCTTCGTCCAGAAGCGCAGCCGCGTCTGCAAGTTCGCCGGCAAGGCCATGCTGGGCGACAAGATCGCAACGGAAGTCAATTTCACGGCGATGATCGCGGACAGCTGAGCTTTGCTTCCTCCCCGCTTGCGGGGAGGGGGCGCCGGAACGGCGGTGGAGGGGGCTCTCGAACAGGCGCAGCGCTGGTCGGAATTCCCCCTCCGTCTGCCCTGCGGGCAGCCACCTCCCCGCCAGCGGGGAGGAACTGTGCAGCTTGCCAATCCCGCGCCGCCCCGCTAAAGGCGCCGCTTCCTGTTTCAGGCCGGTCGGAACCGGTCATTGCTGAAAGAGAAACCGATGAAGGCCGATCTCCACCCCGACTATCACATGATCAAGGTCCAGATGACCGACGGGACCGTGTTCGAAACCCGCTCCACATGGGGCAAGGAAGGCGACACGCTGGCCCTCGATATCGATCCGACCTCGCATCCGGCGTGGACCGGCGGCACCCGCCAGCTCGATCAGGGCGGCCGCGTTGCCCAGTTCAACAAGCGCTTCGGCGGGCTCACGCTCAAGAAGTAAGCTTGCCGCCAGCACGGCAGGGAAGGGCGGCCACTGGCCGCCCTTTTCGTTTTTGCCAGGCAGCCTGGCGAGGCGAAGTTTTCTCTTCCCATTCGGGGCGGCTTGTGCAAATGGGCTGCCCCTGCCCGGACCGCCGCCAAGGCGCGGTCGCGGCAAGTGTGGCGATCGTAGCTCAGTTGGTTAGAGCGCCGGTTTGTGGTACCGGAGGTCGTGGGTTCGAACCCCATCGGTCGCCCCATTTTCTCCCCGTTTCGGAATATCGCGGGCTGCTCCGCCAGCGGCCCCAAGAGTCCGCTTGCCGGGTGTCGCGCACCCTGCCAAAGGGGCGGCAGGATCGTCCTGTCAGAGCCATTCCGCCCCCATGCACGGCTTAGCCAATCCCGCCCGTTTCCTGCGCCTCGCCCGGTGGTTGACCCCGCTGCTGCTGGCCTGTGGGGTCGTGCTGGCCGGCGGGGCCATGGCCTGGGGCCTGTTCGTAGCCCCGGCCGATCAGCTCCAGGGCGAAACGGTCCGCATCGTCTATCTCCACGTGCCCACCGCCTGGCTCGGCATGGGCGGGTGGTCGGCCCTGGCGCTCGCCAGCCTTGCGGAACTGGTCTGGCGCCATCCTCTGGCCGGGATCGGTGCCCGCGCGATCGCCCTGCCGGGCGCGGTCTTCGCCGCGATCTGCCTGGTCACCGGCTCGATCTGGGGGCGTCCGGCCTGGGGCACCTGGTGGGTCTGGGACGGGCGGCTGACCTCGATGCTGGTCCTGTTCTTCCTCTATCTGGCCTATCTCGCCCTGGCCGATGCCGCCCAGCGCGATGGCAATGGCGGCGGAGCAGGGGGCGGCTCGCGCATTCCGGCGATCTTCGGGCTGGTCGGCGCGGTCAACATTCCGATCATCCACTATTCGGTGCTGTGGTGGAACAGCCTGCACCAGCCGCCCTCGCTCGGGTTTGGCGCAGGCGGGGTCAAGTCGGCGATGGCGCCGGAATTCCTGGTGCCGCTGCTGGTTTCCACCGTGGGGTTCAGCCTGCTGTTCGGCGCGGTCGTGCTGATGCGGATGCGCGCCCTGCTGGCCGACCAGCAGGCCGAGGCCCGCCTGCGCCGCAAGGCCATGGCCGCCTAGGAGCAAGCCGGGAAATGCAGCACGAAGCTCTCAACCAATGGCACTTCGTTGTCGCCGCCTATGCCATCGGCCTGGGTGGCACCGTGGCCCTGCTGGCCCATGGCTGGCTGGCTATGCGCCGCGCCGAACGCCGCCGGGATGGAACACGCGGGAAATGAGCATTACGGGATCGTCAGGCGTGAAGGCCAAGCACCAGCGGCTCGTGTTGGTGCTGATCGCGCTGGCCGCGCTTGTCGCGGCGGGCCTGCTCGCCGCCTGGGCCTTGCGTAACCAGGCCAGCTATTTCTACCTCCCCGCCGATATCGCCGCCAATCGGCCCGAAGCGGGGCGGGCGATCCGGCTTGGCGGCATGGTCGAAGGCGGCTCGATCCGCACCGCGCCCGATGGGGTCACGGTCCACTTCGTGGTGGGCGACGGCAAGAACCGCGTGCCGGTCAGCTTCAAGGGCATCGTGCCCGACCTGTTCAAGGAAAACTCCGGTGTCGTCGCGGAAGGCCGGCTCGACGCCTCCGGCACTTTCGTGGCCGACAATCTCCTCGCCAAGCACGATGAGAAATACGTGCCGCGCGAAATGAAGGACATGACCGCCGACCAGGCCCGCGCCACGGTGAAGGAAACCAAGTGATCGCCGAAATCGGCCTTGCCGCCCTGTGGTTCGCCGCGGCGCTGGCCCTGTTGCAGCTTGTCGCGGGCGCGCTGGCGCTGACTCCGCGCAGCGCCAGCCTGGCCGCGGTCGTGCGGCCCGCTGCCATTGTCCAGGGCGCGCTCGCGGCGATGGCCTTCCTCGCCCTGCTCATCGTCTTTGCCGAAACCGACCTTTCGGTGAAGCTTGTCGTCCTCAATTCCCACTCGGCCAAGCCCCTGCTTTACAAGGTGGCCGGCGCCTGGGGGAACCATGAAGGCTCGATGCTGCTGTGGGTCACGGTCATGGGCCTGGCCGGCGCTTTCGTCGCCATGGTCGAGCGGCGCCTGCCCGAACCCACCATGCTCGCCACGCTGGCCGGCCAGGCCTTCGTCAGCCTGGGCTTCTACGTGTTCCTGCTCTTCGCCTCCAACCCGTTCGAGCGGCTCAATCCCGCGCCGCCGGAGGGGCAGGGGCTCAACCCGCTGCTCCAGGATCCGGGCCTCGCCTTCCACCCACCCACGCTCTACCTCGGCTATGTCGGCCTCTCGATCGCCTTTTCCTTCGCGATCGGGGCGCTGGTCACCCGCCAGGTCGGACCGGCCTTCGCCCGCGCCATGCGGCCCTGGGTGCTGGGGGCGTGGATCTTCCTCACCGCGGGGATCACTGCCGGCTCCTACTGGGCCTATTACGAGCTGGGCTGGGGCGGCTGGTGGTTCTGGGACCCGGTGGAGAACGCCTCGCTGATGCCCTGGCTGGCGGCCACCGCGCTGCTCCACTCCGCCGGCGTTCTCGCCGCGCGCAACGCCCTGCGCGCCTGGACGGTGATGCTTGGCGTGGTCGCCTTCTCGATGTCGATGGTCGGCACCTTCCTGGTGCGCTCGGGCATCCTCACTTCGGTCCATGCCTTCGCGGTCGATCCCCGGCGCGGCACCTTCATCCTCGCGCTGCTGGCGATCTACATCGGCGGCGCGCTGACCCTGTTCGCCCTGCGCGCGGCAACGGTGACGGAGGGGGAACGCTTCGCCGTCACCAGCCGCGAGAGCGCGCTGGTCTTCAACAACGTGATGCTCACCGGCGCGCTCGGCATCGTCCTGATGGGCACGCTCTACCCGCTGGTGACCGAGGCTTTCGATGAAAAGGTTTCGGTCGGCCCGCCCTATTTCAACCCGATGACCGCCGTGTTCGTGGTGCCGATGCTGCTGGTCCTCGCGGTTGGTCCGCTGCTGCGCTGGCGGCGTGACAGCCTGAAGAGGGTGCGGCTGATGCTGCTGGTCGCGGGCCTGGTGGCCCTGGCCGCGCTTGGCGTGGCCGTGGTGGTGGCGCCGGGCAAGGTCCTGCCGGTGATCGGCCTGACCCTGGCGCCGGCGATCGCCGTGGCCAGCCTGCTGCCGCTCAAGGGCCGCAAGCTGGGCCAGGTGAAACTGCCGCTGTGGGGTATGGTCGTCGCGCACTTCGGGATCGCCGTGGCCCTGTTCGGCATGGCCTGTGACAGCGCCTTCACGGTCGAGCGGCTGGTCGCGGTGCAGGTGGGCGAGACCACGCCGGTCGGCCCGTGGCGCATCCGTCTTGCCGCGATCGAACCGGTCGCCGGGCCGAACTGGACCGCGCTCGAAGCGAGCCTGCAAGCCAGCTACAAGGGCGGTGCACCGATCGAAACCCACCCCCAGGCGCGCACCTTCTGGGCGCCGGCCCAGAATACCGCGGAAAGTGCTCTGCTGACCCGGTGGAACGGCCAGCTCTACACCGTGCTGGGCGATCAGGCGGAAGATGGGCGCTGGCAGTTGCGGCTGTGGTGGAAGCCGTTCGTGCCGATGATCTGGATCGGCGGCCTGCTGATCGCGCTGGGCGGCCTGCTGGCCCTGCTGGGCCGGGTCTGGTCCGACCTGCGCCGCACGATCGCGCGCGAAAAGATCGCCTTCCGCCGCGAGAGGCAGGGCCGATGACCGCGCCGCCGCCGCCCGCTTCGCGCTGGACCCGCTGGCTGCCGCTGGGCCTGTTCGCCCTGTTCGCCGTGCTGGTCACCTGGGGGTTGGTCCATCCCAAGGACGATACCGTGCCCAGCCGCTTCGTCGGCCAGCCGCTGCCGGCCTTCGCCCTGCCGCCCGCGGCCGATGGCAAGCCGGGGCTGGCCAGCACCGATTTCACCGGCAAGCCCCGGCTGCTCAACGTCTTTGCCTCGTGGTGCATCCCCTGCGCGGCCGAAGCGCCGCAGCTGGCCGCGCTGGCCGCCGCCGGCGCCGAGATCGACGGCGTGGCGATCCGCGATCACAAGGACGACCTTGCCGGCTTCCTCGCCCGCCACGGCAATCCCTATGCCCGCATCGGGGCGGACAACCTGGGCAAGGTCCAGCTGGCGATCGGCTCCTCGGGCGTTCCCGAAACCTTCGTGATCGATGGCCGGGGCGTGATCCGCTACCAGCACATCGGCGATATCCGGCCCGACGACGTGGCGATGCTGCTCGGCAAGCTTCGGGAGGCGGGGCAATGAACCGGCTGCTGCTGATCCTGGCGCTGCTGGCCGGCGCGATGGGCTTGGCCCCGGCCATGGCCGACGATTCGATGCCGCCCGCGCCCTATGCCTATCGCCAGCTCGACGATCCGGCCAAGGAGGCCAAGGCGCAAGGCCTGATGGAAACGATCCGCTGCCTGACCTGCCAGAGCCAGTCGATCGCCGATTCCGACGCTTCGATGGCCGGCGATATGCGGAGCCAGATCCGCGAACGGATCGCCGCCGGTGAACAGCCCGAGGCCATCCGGGCCTGGCTGATCCAGCGCTATGGCGACTATATCACCTATACCCCGCGCGTGACCCGGCTGACCTGGCCGCTGTTCGCCGCGCCCGCCTTCATCCTGGCCCTGGCCGCCTTCCTGCTGCGGCGACGGTTCATCAGCGGCAAGGCGCCGCAAGGGGAACAGGAATGACCTGGGTTCTGGTGATCGGCCTCGCGCTGGCCGTCTTCGCCGCGCTGGCCCTGCTGTTCCGCCTGCCGCGCGGCGGGTGGGAAGTGATCGGGGCGGCGCTGCTGCTGGGCCTGGCCGGCTATTCGCTGCAAGGCGCGCCGGGCCTGCCGGGCGCGCCCAAGGCTCCGGCCGAGAAGATCGCCGGCAATTCCGCCGCCGCCATCGCCGAGCGCCAGAAGCTGGCCGCAGGCGATGCCTCGGGCGACAAGCGGATCATCATCGCCGACGCCCTCGCACGCCACGGCCAGTTCGCCGATGCCGCTGAAGTGCTGCGCGGCGCGGTGGAGGAAGATCCGGCCAATGCCCCGGCCTGGCTGGCCATGGCCAATGCCCTGGTCGCCCATGCCGATGGCACGATCTCGCCGGCCGCGATCCACGCCTTCGGCCAGGCGGCCAAGGCCGAGCCGGGCAGCCCGGGGCCGCCGTTCTTCCTTGGCATGGCCCTGATCCAGTCGGGACGGCTGGGGGAAGGGCGGGCGATCTGGGCCGACCTTCTCGCCCGCAGCCCGGCCCAGGCGCCGTGGCGCGCCGATCTCGAACAGCGGCTTGCCGAGCTTGATGCCTACATGGCGCGCGGCCAGGCGGCCCCCGGCCCGGCGCAATGAGCCATCGGGCGCGGTTGCTACCGGGGTGGAGCGTTGCTAAGCGGCAGCACCTTGCCGCAGGGGCGGCGACTCGGGGGCATGGCGCTAGTCGTCGACGATGAGCGAAGCTGCAACGCATCCCACGCCTGATCAGGGCGCGCCGGCCACTGCCGCCGCGCATGGCGGGCATTCGTCCGGCCATGGCGCCGGCCATGGACACGGGCACGGCTCGGTCATCGGCCTTGCGGTCGGCGCGATCGGGGTGGTCTTCGGCGACATCGGCACCAGCCCGCTCTATGCGATGCGCGATACCTTCGCGGGGCACCATCGCCTGCCGCTGGATCTCCTGCACATCTACGGCATCGTCAGCCTGATGTTCTGGTCGATGATGATCATCGTGACCCTGAAATACGTCACCGTGATCATGCGGGCCGACAACAAGGGCGAGGGCGGCAGCCTGGCGCTGCTGGCCCTGATCAACCAGAACATTTCCGGCAAGCGCTGGTCGGCGGGAATCGTCCTGCTGGGGGTCTTCGCCACCTCGCTGTTCTATGGCGATTCGATGATCACCCCGGCGGTGTCGGTGATGGGCGCGATCGAAGGCCTGTCGGTCTACGAGCCGGGGCTGGCCGGCGCCGTTGTGCCGATCGTCATCACGATCCTCGTTGGCCTGTTCCTGATCCAGAGCCGGGGCACGGCCAAGGTCGCGGCCTTCTTCGGCCCGGTCATGCTGCTCTATTTCGCGGTGATCGCGGTGCTGGGCGGCATTTCGATCGCCGCGCACCCCCAGGTGATCGAGGCGCTCAGCCCGCATCATGCCGTGCTGCTGTTCGCCTCCGATCCGTTCCGCGGCTTCCTCGCCATGGGTTCGGCCGTGCTGGCCGTCACCGGCGCCGAGGCGCTCTATGCCGACATGGGCCACTTCGGCCGCCCGCCGATCCGGGTCTCGTGGCTGGTCTTCGTGTTGCCGGCCCTGGTCCTGAACTACCTTGGCCAGGCCTCGCTGCTGGTCCGCATGGGTGAGCCGGCGCTGGAAAGCCCGTTCTACCTGCTGGCGCCGGAATGGTTCCAGTGGCCGCTGCTGATCATCGCCAGCGCCGCGGCGGTGATTGCCAGCCAGGCGGTGATCACCGGCGCCTTCTCGGTCACCCAGCAGGCGATCCAGCTCGGTTTCATGCCGCGCATGGCGATCAAGTACACCAGCCTCAACGCGGGGCAGATCTTCATCCCGGTGGTCAACTGGGCGCTGATGATCGCGGTCATCCTGCTGGTGCTGATGTTCCAGCATTCCTCCAACCTGACTGCGGCCTACGGCATCGCCGTCACCGGCGCCATGGCGATCGACAACGTGCTGCTGGCCGTGGTGCTGTTCAACCTGTGGAACTGGAAGTGGTGGCAGGCCGTGCCGCTGCTGGCCCTGTTCTTCAGCCTCGATGCGGCCTACCTCTCGGCCAACTTCACCAAGATCCCCGATGGCGGCTGGGTGCCGCTGGCGATGGGCCTGGTGATCTTCACCCTGCTGACCACCTGGTCGAAGGGCCGCGCGCTGATGCGCCAGTCGATGGCCGAAAGCACGATCCCCTTCGAGGTCTTCGCCAAGAGCGCCCATTCCAGCGCGGCGCGCGTGCCCGGCACCGCGGTGTTCATGGCCTCCACCCCCCATGGCGTGCCTTCGGCGCTGCTCCACAACATCAAGCACAACAAGGTGCTGCACGCCCGCGTGGTGGTGCTGACCGTGGCGATCCAGGACGTGCCCTATGTCGATGTGGCGGAGCGCAGCTCGGTCAAGCAATATGGCGAGGGCTTCTTCAAGGTGACCCTGCGCTTCGGCTTCCTTGAGGAAACCGACGTGCCCAGCGCGCTCGCCGGGGTAACCATGTGCGGCGAGCCGTTCGAGATGATGAAGACCAGCTTCTTCCTCTCGCGCCAGACCCTGATCCCCTCGTCCAAGCCGGGTATGGCGATCTGGCGCGAAAAGCTGTTTGCGTGGATGCTGCGGAATGCGGCCAGCGCGATGGAATTCTTCCGCCTGCCGACCAACCGCGTGGTCGAACTCGGCAGCCAGGTCGAGATCTGAGCCGGGGCGGCCGGCCAGTGCTGCGCGCCCTGCGCGATCTCGGCCTCTGCCTGACCCTGCGCGAAGGCGGGCGTTCGCTGGCGGTCGCCGTGGCCTGCGGGCTGACCTTCGGAGCCTGGATGGCCCTGGCCGATGCCACCATGCTGCGCGGTGCGGTGCCGCCGATTCAGCGCGAGATGGTCGCCCAGTTCACCATTGCCCAGCGCCTCGCCTTCAATTGGTGGGGAGCGCTGGGCGATGAGGTGGCGCTGCGGTTGGGGGTGGTGACCACCCTGGCCTGGCTGGCTCGGCGGTGCGGGCTCGGTGGCTGGCGGGCGTTCTGGCCGGCGATCCTGGCGGCGGCATTGCTGGTCTGGCCGCTGACCGTCCTGCCCTACCTGTCCAGCCTCCATTGGTCGGCCCTGGCTCTGGTCCGCGAGGTGCTGCTCCACGGGGCGGCCGGGGTGCTGTGGGGCTGGCTCTATTGCCGGCATGGCTGGCTCGCCGGTCTGGCCGGGCACTGGGCCGCCCATGTCGCGCTGCAACCGCTCCTGTGGATAAGTTCTTGAACCGATTGCAGACGGCGCTTGCGCGTGTATATTATTATTCTATAATTTGCGAATTGTTGAATTCGGAGGGCGTGTGGAAAGGGAAGCGGCGGTGCGGACCCTGTCGGCCCTGGCGCAGGAACACCGCCTCGCGGCCTTTCGCCTGCTGGTCCAGGCCGGACGGGGTGGCATGGCGGCGGGGGAGATCGTCGAGGCGCTCGGTATCGGGGCCTCGTCGGCGAGCTTCCACCTGGCCCAGCTGGTCCAGGCCGGGCTGGCCACGCAGAGCCGCCATGGTCGCTCGATCCGCTACGCGGCGGACTATGCGGCGATGGGGCGCCTGGTGAGCTACCTGGTGGAGAATTGCAGCGGCGGGGAAGGCTGCGGCGAAGTGCCGGGATGTTGCGGCGAGAATGCGCTCGAACTTCCGGCCATCTGCCTTGGGCCGGTTGCCGGCCCAGGGCTTGAGCCGGCCGTCGCGGGGGCGGAGCCGAACTGACTTTCGCGCGAAAGCGCGAAGCCCCGTCCGTGGGAGTGCCGACCGGGTCGAGGCATTCTGGCGGACGGGATAACGAACCCTTCAAAGGGTCGCAAAGGGAAAGGGGCGGTGCCGCAAGGCGCCGCCCCTTTTTCATGCCTGGTGTCGGGCCGGTACCGGGCCGAAGCCCGGCACGCGATCAGCCCCTGCTCAGCCGAGGTTCGCGCTGGCCATGCAATAGAGCATCGGCAGCGAAAGCAGCACGTTGGTGCGGCTGGCATAAAGCGCGATCGGCGCGGCCTTGGCCTTGGCCTCGTCGGTGGCTTCCACCAGGCCGAGGATCTTCTTCTGGGCCGGCCAGATGAGGAACCACACGTTGAAGGCCATGATCAGCGCCAGCCACATTCCGAGGCCGATGAGGTTCACGTTGCCTTCGCCCGAGAAGGTCAGCGCCTGGTGGCCGTAGCCATCCACGAAGGCGATGCTGAGCCCGGTCAGCACCGTGAACAGCGCGCCGTAGCGGAAGAAGAAGAACACCTTGGGCGCAATGTAGCCGGTCACGCCCTTCTTCAGTTCGGCCGGCACGCTGGGCATGGTCGGCACCTGGACGAAGTTCAGGTAGTAGAGCAGGCCGATCCACACGATCCCGAAGAACACGTGTGCCCAGCGCAGCACGGAGTTGGCGTCGACCGGGGCCGAGCCCGCGAATTTCATCATCACCACCACGGCGAGCACCAGCCCGACGAGCAGCACGAGGTGCAGGTTACCGAAGAACTTGGCCATTGCGTTCCCCCTTTTTGCCTTGTTTGCGTTGGATTTCCTGCCCGCCCGCTGCGGGTAGGCATGGCGCGCTTATTGCGCGTTGCTCGCAGGATGTCACCCCGCTTTGTGCGACGAGCCGGGGGCGCGGCGCGATCAGTCGCGCGAGTTGGCAAGATCAGTCGCGCAGGCTGGCCGGCCGACCGGCTCATTCGTGTGGCGGGTGGGTCACCACTTCGTCCTCGGCGCTCGCGGCCAGGCCGTGGCGCAGCAGCATCGGCATATGGACGAAGGTGAACAGGAACGAGAGCGGCATGAACACCCAGGCCTTCAGCGCGATCCAGGTGCCGAAATTGTGGTTCGCCACGTTGTAGAAGTGGCGCAGCACCTCGTTCAGCGCGGCCAGAACCAGGAAGAAGAACCCCCAGTTGCGCGAAAGGATCATCCAGCCGGCATCGTCCAGCCCCTCGAAGGCGGCTTCGAGCAGGATCTTCAGCAGGGCGCGGCCCTTCAGCCAGCCGCCGATCAGGGCCGCGCCGAACAGCAGGTAGATCGCGGTCGGCTTGATCTGGATGTAGAAGGCATCCTGGAGCAGCACGGTCAGCCCGCCGAAGACCACGATCAGCACGGTCGACAGCCACAGCATCGGCGAGACCCGGCGGAATTTCCACAGGCTGAAGCCCAGCGCCACCACGGCCGCGGCCATGAACGCCAGGGTGCCCGAGATCACCGCGGTCACCTCGCCCAGCGCGGCTTGCCCGCCCTTGGGGGCAAAGTGCTTGTAGACCAGGAAGAAGACCAGGATCGGGCCATAGTCGACCACCAGGTTCAGCCAGCCGGATTTCTGCTTCGCCGGCGGCGGTGCGGCAGGCTCGGCCATCACGCCACCCCCGCGATCACGCGCGCCACCAGGTCCGGGTCGAAGGGCCGGAGGTCGTCCATCTTCTCGCCCACGCCGATGGCGTGGATCGGCAGGCCATATTGCTCGGCCGCGGCGACCAGCACCCCGCCGCGCGCGGTGCCGTCAAGCTTGGTCATGATCAGGCCGGTCACCCCTGCCACTTGCCGGAAGATCTCGATCTGCTGGAGCGCGTTCTGGCCATTGGTGGCATCGAGCACCAGCACCACGTCGTGCGGGGCTTCCGGGTTGAGCCGGCCCAGCACGCGGCGGACCTTGGCCAGTTCGTCCATCAGCTCGCGGCGGTTGTGCAGGCGCCCGGCGGTATCGACGATCAGCGCGTCGATGCCTTCGTCGGTGGCGCGCTTGACCGCGTCGAACACGACCGAGGCCGGATCGCCGCCTTCCGGCCCCTTGACGATCGGCACCCCGATCCGGTCCGCCCAGATGCCGAGCTGGCCGATGGCGGCGGCGCGGAAGGTATCGCCGGCGGCGAACATCACCGAATAGTCCTGCTCCTGGAACAGGTGGCCCAGCTTGGCGATGGTGGTGGTCTTGCCCGAACCGTTGACCCCGATCACCAGGATCACCTGCGGGCGCGGGAAGGCGACGATGTCCAGCGGCCTGGCCACCGGGCGCAGGATCGCGGCGATTTCGGCGGCCACGGCTTCCTTGATCGCCCGTTCGTCGGCCCCGCGCTCGAACCGCTCGTTCGCCAGCCGCTCGCGGATGCGGGCGGCGGCGCGCGGGCCGAGGTCGGAGAGGATCAGCGCGTCCTCCAGCTCGTCAAGCTGGGCCTCGGTCAGCCGGGTGGCCGAAACGATGCCCGACAGGTTCTCGCCCAGCCGCTCGGAGGTGCGGCGCAGGCCGCCCAGCAGGCGGTCCGACCAGCTTGCATCCTCATTCATGCCAGCAGGCCTTCCTCGATACAGGTGGGAACGATGGTCACGATCTCTCCGGGCACGGTGCCGGGCGCCAGACGCACCCGGGCGAAATTCGGCGCATGGCCGGTCCCGTCGCGTTCGGCAAGCACGCAGAGCGGCTGGCCGATCAGCGACCGCAGCCAGCGTTCGCGCAACGCGGCCACTTCGGCGCGCAATTGCGCGGCGCGGCGGCGGATGGTGGCGGCATCGACCTGCGGCATCCGCGCCGCCGGCGTGCCGGCGCGGGCCGAATAGGGGAACACGTGGCCATGGACCACGCCCAGTTCGCCGATCGCGGCAAGACTGGCCTGGTGCATGGCCTCGTCCTCGGTGGGGAAGCCGGCGATGAGGTCGGCGCCGATGGCAAGATCGGGCCGGGCGGCGCGCAGGCCGGCCACCAGGCTTGCGGCATCGGCCCGCACATGGCGCCGCTTCATCCGCTTGAGGATGAGGTCGTGGCCATGCTGCAGGGAGAGGTGCAGGTGCGGCATGACCCGCGCCTCACCGGCGATCAGGGCATGGAGCAGCGGATCGATCTCGATCCCGTCGACCGAGGACAGGCGGAGCCGCTCCAGGCCGGGAAATGCGTTCAGGATCGCCTCGACCAGCGCGCCCAGCCGCGGCGCGCCCGGCAGGTCGTGGCCCCATGAGGTGAGGTCCACCCCGGTCAGCACCACCTCGCGCGCGCCGTGGCCGAGGTGACGCTCCACCACGCGCAGCACTTCGGCCACGGCGAGCGAGCGGCTGGCCCCGCGCCCCTGGGGGATCACGCAGAAGGTGCAGGCATGGTCGCAGCCGTTCTGCACGGCGACATAGGCGCGGGTGTGGCCGCTCACGGGGATGGCGGCGCTGGCGGCCACGTTCCAGGCGCGCGGATCGAGCTTGGCCGAATTGGCCACCAGCCCGTCCACCTCGGGCATGGCCGAAAGCGCGCCGCGTTCCACCTCGGCGGCGCAGCCGGTCACCAGCAGGCGGGCATGGGGTCGTGCCCGCCGTGCCCGGCGGATCGCCTGGCGGGTCTGGCGCACGGCCTCGCCGGTCACCGCGCAGGAATTGATCACCACCAGGTCGTCGGCGCCGGCCAGCAGGCCGCGCAGGCTTTCGCTTTCCGAAAGATTCAGCCGGCACCCCAGCGAAACGACCTCGACCGCCACCGGCTCACCCCGCCGGGGCCAGGCCGAAGGCGGCGGGATCGAAGCTGCCGCGATAGGCCTCGGTGGCCGGGCCGGTCATCACGATCCGGTCATCGTCGGTCCAGGCAATCTCCAGCGGCCCGCCGGGGAGGGTGACCCGCACCCTGCGCTCCACCAGGCCGCGCCGCATCGCGCCGATCGCCGTGGCGCAGGCGCCGGTGCCGCAGGCCAGCGTCAGCCCGGCGCCGCGTTCCCACACCCTGAGGCGAATGGCCGCGCGGCTCTCGATCGTGGCGACATTGACGTTGACCCGCTCGGGAAACAGCGGATCGTTTTCGATCAGCGGTCCCAGCCGCGCCAGGTCCACCGCATCGCAATCGGGCACGAAGAAGATCACGTGCGGATTGCCGACATTGACCGCGACCGGATCGTCCAGCTCTTCCCAGCCCACCGGCAGGTGCAGCGTGTCCATCGCATAGCCAAGCGGGATCTCGTCCCAGCCGAAGCGGGGCCGGCCCATGTCGACCGCAATGCCGCCGCCATCGGGCCGGGCCTCGATCAGGCCGCCCAGGGTCTCGATCCGGGCCGGCCGGCCCAGCAGCAGGCCCACCGCGCGGGTGGCATTGCCGCAGGCCTCCACCTCGCTGCCATCGGCATTGAAGATCCGCATCCTGAGGTCGGCCGTGGCCGAGGGTTCCAGCAGGACCAGCTGGTCGCAGCCGATCCCGCGATGGCGATCGGCAAGCGCGGCGGCGAGGCGCGCGTCGACCGCCGGCACGCCGCTCTCGCGCCCGTCGAGTACGACGAAGTCGTTGCCGAGGCCATGCATCTTGACGAAGGGAACGCGCGGGGTCGAAGTCATGGCCCGCGATCTAGGCGCTTGGCCGGATCGCGGCAAGGGCCGGGGGCGAGGCCGGGGGAGGCAGGCCGGGCGGCGTCGGGGGCAATGACCCCGCTCAGGCGCCCGTTCAGGCCACGTCCGATAGCGGCCCCTCGGCACCGGCTTCGGCGTCCGGCGTCGGCGCATCGGTCCCGTTCAGCATCCCGAGGCCGGCCAGGCGCTCGCGGGTCTTGTCGGCCGGTTCGGGGCGGCCATAGAGATAGCCCTGGGCGTTGAACTGGCCCAGCCGCTGCAATTCGGCCACCACCGCGGCGTTTTCCACGCCCTCGGCCGTGATCGGCAGGCCCAGCCCTTCGCCCAGCGAGGAAATGGCCTGGACGATGGTCGCGCTGTCGCGGCTGTCGGGCATGGCGGTGACGAAGGAGCGGTCGATCTTGAGGCGGTCGAACGGCAGGCTGCGAAGCTGGGCGAGCGAGGAATAGCCCGAACCGAAATCATCGAGGCTCACCGAGACGCCCTGGTTCTTGAGGCTGGTGATCAGCGTGCGGACCAGCCCGACATTGTCGTGCAGAGCCGATTCGGTGATCTCGATTTCCAGCCGGCTCGGCGGGAAATTGGCCTCGACCAGCAGCTTGAGCAGCTTTTGGGCAAACCACGGATCGCGCAGCTGGATCGGCGAGATGTTCACCGCGAGGCGGATCTCCGGGTTCCATTCGCGCGCATCGCTGAGCGCCTCGCGGATCAGGCGCTCGGACAATTCGGCGATCACGCCGATTTCCTCGGCGATCGGGATGAACACTTCCGGGCCGACCAGCCCGAAGGTGGGCGATTGCCACCGGGCGAGCATCTCGAAGCCGACGATCCGGCCGGTGAGCAGGTCGATCTGCTGTTCGTAGAACGGCACGAATTCGCCCGCCGGAATGCCGGCGCGCATGGCCTGTTCGAGTTCGCTGCGGAAGCGCAGCTCATGTTCCATCGGGCGCTCGAACCAGAAGTAGCGGTTCTTGCCGCCGCGCTTGGCCTGGTACATCGCCACGTCGGCCATGTGCAGCAATTGCTGGGCGTCGACCGGGTAGACAGGATCGGCCGTGGCATCGGAGCGGGCGATGCCGACCGAAACGGTCACTTCGACATGAAGCCCGTCCAGCTCGACCGGACGGGCGACCTCGCTGGTGATCAGGCCGGCCAGGTCGTCGATCCGTTCCGGGCGGCTGGCGTGGAACGGCACGACGCAGGCGAATTCATCGCCGCCCAGCCGTGCGGCCAGGGCGCGGTCGGGCAGGAGCGCCTCGATCCGGCGGGCGCATTGCTGGAGGATCGCATCCCCCGTGCTGTGGCCGCGTGCGTCGTTGATCAGCTTGAAATTGTCGATGTCGATCATCACGAAGGCCACCTGCTCGCCGCTCTGGGAGCAGGCCTTCATGAGCAGGTCGGTGGCCGGCGCGATCGAGCGGCGGTTGAGCAGGCCGGTCAAGGGGTCGGTCTCGGCCAGTTCGCGGGCCTTGTGCTCGGCGCGGCGGCGTTCGCGCACCTCGTCGGTGAGATCGCGGTAGCGGCGCAGGCCGAAGATGATCAGGGCGATGTTGAGGATCAGCGCGTTCGACAGCAGCCGGTCGGGGGGCAGGCCGACCCCGGCCAGCGAACGGACGACCTGCGGCATGATGTTGCCGCCGGTGCCCACGAACATGATGATCGCGGCCATGCCGATGCCCAGCGCCAGCACGTCGCGCCCGGCGCGATTTACGCTGTCGTCGTTGGCGCTGGCCTTGCCGGCCGGTGCTTCCCCAGGCGCAATCCTGTCCAATTCCGCGACCAAAAGGCGTCCCCCGTTATTGCCCGGAGCCAACTGTGAGCGAACACGATTGAATTTTGGTAAACGGCCGGAAATGCCCCAAGGAATTCAGCCGCAAAGCATCCGGGCCGGTAATCGGGCGAGGGGCTTGGGGGAGGAGGAGCTAGGCTTTCAGCCCGATCTCGCGCAGGCGCTCCTGGAGATAGTCGTCCGCGGTGATGGTGGCGGGATAGCGATCGGGATTTCCGGCCGAAATGCACCCGGGCAGGGTGACCAGCGGAAAATCGCTTCGCAGGTGGACGAAGAAAGGCATCGAATAGCGGCTGCGATCGGCCCGCGCGGCCACCGGGTTGCGGACCCGGTGCGTGGTCGAGGGGAGCACGTGGTTGGTCAGCCGCTGGAGCATATCGCCGATGTTGATCACCAGCGCGCCGGGCGGCGGGGTGACCGCGATCCACCGGCCATCCCGGGTCAGCAGTTCGAGGCCTGCCTCCTCGGCGCCAAGCAGCAGGGTGATGAGGTTGATGTCCTCGTGCGCGCCGGCGCGGATGGCGCCGCCGGGCTGGTCGGGCACCGGCGGGTAGTGGAGCAGTCGCAGCACCGAATTGCCCTCGGCGACGGCCGCGTCGAACCAGTCGGCGGCAAGGCCCAGGTGGACCGCGATCTGGCCGAGGAGGCGCGCGCCCAGCCGGTCGAATTCGCCGTAAAGCGCCGCGAAGGTTTCGCGAAAGCCTTCTGGCCGGGTGGGCCAGACATTGTGCGGCATCGATGGGCCAAGCAGGGGATGGCCTTCAGGCAGGTCGCGGCCCACGTGCCAGAATTCCTTGAGGTCGCTGTGCTGGGCGCCCTTGGCGATCTCGCGCCCGAAGGGGGTATAGCCGCGCGCGCCGGCCTGGCCGGGCTGGAACCAGCCCAGTTTTTCCGCTTCCGGCAGGGCGAACAGCTGCGCGGTCAGCCGCCAGGCCTCGGCGATCAGGCCGGCGTCGATCCCGTGGTCGCGCACCATGGCGAAGCCGAACTGGCGGAACGAGCCGCCAAGCCGCGCGGAGAGGGTGCCGGGATCGTCGCCCAGGGAAATCACCGGAAGGGTATCGAGGTCCATGCCTGTCTTGCGTCCGCGCCAGTTGCAGCTAATGCGCCCGGCCATAGCGGGAAGCGCGGGAGCTGACATGACCAATCGCAACAAGCCGGGCAAGCAGGTTCCGTCGGGCCGCCTGTGGCTGATGAAGTCGGAGCCGGATGCCTATTCGTGGGACGATCTTGTGGCCGAGGGCGAAGGGACCTGGGACGGGGTTCGCAATCACCGCGCCGCCAACAACCTGCGGGCCATGCAGGTGGGCGAGCAGGCCTTCTTCTACCATTCCAATATCGGCAAGGAGATCGTCGGCGTGGTCACGATCAGCCAGGGCGGCCTTGCCGATCCGACCGATCCGGAAGGCCGGTGGGCGGCGGTCAAGGTCAAGCCGGTTCGCAAGCTGGCCCGGCCGGTGACCCTGGCGCAGATCAAGGCCGAGCCTTCGCTCGCCGAAATGGAGTTGGTCCGCCTCGGGCGCCTGTCGGTGGCCGAGCTCCAGCCCGACGAGTGGGCCATGGTGCTGGACATGGCTGGCGAATAGTCAGCGGGTCACGCGGAAGCCGAAGCGGTATTCGTCGGGATAGTAGGTGATGTCCTTGCGATGCTGCGGGTAGACCTCGACCAGGCTCACGCTCGCGCCCGCCACGCTGGCCGGCTGGCCCAGCGCCAGTTCGGTCCGCACGCCGGCAATGTCCGCCGCGATCCGCACCGTGCCGGCCTGGATGCAGGTCACGCCGGCCGGGCAGCGGCTGTCCTCGAGCAGGGCCAGCGGCACGATCGACACCCCGCCTTGCGCCACCCTCTCCCCGATCCGCGCGCGGGCGATCCCGTCGTCCACCGTGCGGATCGAGATGCAGCCGCCGAGCAGGAGCAGCGCGACCAGCAGGGCGAGGGCGGGAGGCCGGGTCATGGCTTCATCATCGCCCCGCGCGATGAATGGTTCCCGAACGCCGGCCACTGGGCTAGAGCGCGGCCATGTCCGCCAAGGAACCCTACCAGATCGCGCGGCTGCCCACGCAGCTTTACCTCATCTCCCCGCTCGAGGTGGGCGGGCTCTTTCCCGACCGCCTGGCCCGCGCGCTCGACGCGGGGCCGGTCGCGGCCTTCCAGTTTCGCGTGAAGGGGCTGGACGAGCACGAGTGCGCGCGCCTTGCAGAGCCGTTGCAGCGCCTGTGCAACGACCGCGACGTGGCCTTCATCGTCAACGATTCGATCAGCCTGGCCAAGCGCCTCGGCGCCGATGGGGTCCATCTCGGCCAGGACGACGGCGAGGTGAAGGACGCCCGCGAACGGCTGGGCCGTGAGGCCCAGATCGGCGTGACCTGCCACGACAGCCGCCATTTCGCCATGGAAGCGGGTGAGGCGGGGGCAGACTACGTGGCCTTCGGCGCTTTCTTCCCCACCACCACCAAGCCGGTGAAGCACCACGCCACTCCCGATATCCTCGAATGGTGGCAGACCTTCTTTGAGCTGCCCTGCGTTGCCATCGGCGGGATCACGCCCGACAATTGCAAGCCCCTGGCCGAGGCCGGCGCCGATTTCATCGCCGCCTGCGGCTCGGTCTGGAACGGCGACGAGGCCGCCCAGGTCCGCCGCTTCGCCGAGGTGCTGGGGATCGGCTGAGATCCGGCAGGCTGGCGGTCAGCGCCCGGAATTGGGCGCCCGCACGCAGCGCAGCGCGCCTTCGCGGCCATCGGCCAGGGCTTCGCGCAGGAACGAGCGGCCCGACCGCGAAAAGACCGCGCCGCGCAAGGGGCCGGAGGTGAATTCCACCCGGTCGCCGGTCAGCAGGTAGACCCCGGTTCCGGCGGGCATGGCATAGCTGGAGCCGTGGATCACGGTGAAATCCCGCTCCGGCTGGGGCACTCCGGCCGCGCCCTCGGCATCGCCGGGCAATTCGCAATGGTAGGTGCCAAGCGGGAGCGTGCCGATCGCGCCGCCCGGCGCGGCGACGGCGGGAGTGCCGGCAAGCAGGGCGCCGGCCAAGATGCCGGCAAGAGCGCCGGTCAGCGAAATGCCGCGGGAGGGGATCGGGAAAGCCATGGCGCCTGCCTAGCATCCCGCCGCGCGCCGCGCCACCGTGGCGGCGCTTGCCCCGAGGCCCGGCCCGCGCTAAGGGCGCCGCTTCCGGGCCGTCTGGGCAACCAGCGGCCAGCTCTTTCCCAATCTGAAGGCTTGGCGCATGGCAAAGATCAGCGGCGTGGACATCCGTCCTGGCAATATCCTGGAATACGAAAAGGGCATCTGGAAGGTCGCCAAGACCCAGCATACCCAGCCGGGCAAGGGCGGCGCCTTCATGCAGGTCGAGATGAAGAACCTCATCGACGGGCGCAAGACCAACGTCCGCTTCCGCTCCGCCGACACGGTCGAGCGCGTTCGGCTGGACACCAAGGACTTCCAGTTCCTCTATGCCGAGGGCGATGACCTGGTGTTCATGGACACCGAAACCTACGACCAGATTACCCTGCCCAAGGATCTCCTGGGCGGCGCCGACGCCTTCCTGCAGGACGGGATGACCGTGCTGCTCGAAATGTACGACGAGCGCCCGATCTCGGTGCAGCTGCCCGAGCAGGTCGAAGCAACGATCGTGGAAGCCGATGCCGTGGTGAAGGGACAGACCGCAAGCTCGTCCTACAAGCCGGCCATCCTCGACAACGGCGTGCGCGTGATGGTGCCGCCGCATATCGAAAGCGGCACCCGGATCATCGTCGACGTTTACGAACGGTCGTACGTGGGCAAGGCCAACTAAGCCATGGCAGTCCTTTCCGGCCTGATCCGCGTGATGGAGAAGGCTGCCCGCAAGGCCGGGCAGCGTCTTCGCCGCGATTTCGGCGAGATCGAGCACCTCCAGGTCAGCCGCAAAGGCCCGGCCGACTTCGTCTCCAAGGCCGACCAGGCCGCCGAGCGAACCCTGTGGGACGAGCTGCGCGCCGCGCGGCCGGACTGGGGCTTCGAGCTTGAGGAAGGCGGCACGATTCCGGGCGCCGAGGGCAAGCCGCGCTTCATCATCGATCCGCTCGATGGCACCAGCAACTTCCTCCACGGCATCCCGCATTTCGCGATCTCGATCGCGGTGCAGGAGCCGCGGCTCGACGGGAAGGGCTGGGGCGAGGTGACCGCGGCGCTGGTCTACCAGCCAGTCACCGACGAAAGCTTCTGGGCCGAGAAGAGCCGGGGCGCCTGGCTGCAGGACAAGCGCCTGCGCGTTTCGGGCCGCCGCCATCTCGACGAGGCGCTGATCGCCACCGGAATGCCCTTTGCCGGGCATGGCGATTTCGGTGAATGGACGCGGATCTTTGCGGCGATCGGCCCGCAGGTGGCGGGGATCCGCCGCTTCGGTTCGGCCGCGCTCGATCTCGCCTGGGTGGCCGCGGGCCGCTATGACGGGTTCTGGGAAAGCGGCCTGAAGCCGTGGGACAGCGCGGCGGGCTGCCTGCTGGTGCGCGAGGCCGGGGGCTTCGTCACCAATTTCAAGGGCATCTCCGATCCGATCTGCGCGGCCCAGGTCCTGGCCGGCAATGATGCGCTGCATTCGCGCCTGCACAAGCTGGTGGCCGGCGCGCTCAAGTAAGATTGCGGGGCGGCGCGCGGGCAGCTAAGGCTCCCGCCGTCGCCCGTCCGGTTGATGCAGTGCCCCTGTGGTGGAATGGTAGACGCGACCGACTCAAAATCGGTTGGAGAAATCCGTGCCAGTTCGAGTCTGGCCAGGGGCACCACCGGTCATCGCGCGAGGCCGGCCTTGATCCGGGCTTGAGCCACAAGTGCGGCGGGGGGCCGCACCGGCGTTTCGGTGCTGTAAATTTTCCCGACTGCCGCACCGCGCGAACCTCGTAAATGCGCCATTTCGCGGAGCGTTGCCACCACCTGCCCCCCTGTCAGGTTTACCGACAATTTACGGCTTTGCCCTAGTCCCGACCCGATAGGTCCTGCCTTTGTGGCGGGATATTGGTGCGGTGGGACATGGTTCGTCTGTTCAAACACTATATCCCGCACGCGGTGCTCCTGCTGGGCCTGTTCGACTTCGTCCTGCTGGCCGGGGCCGCCGAGATGGGCTGGCGGGTACGCGCCGGGCAGATCGGGCTGGACCTGGGCACCTTCAACCGCCAGTGGGAACTGGCCGGTTTCGCGGTGATCATGCTCACCGCGATGATCGCGGTGGGGGTCTATGGCTCGGAATCGCTGCGGTCGCTGCGCTATGCCGGGGCGCGGCTGCTGGTGGCGCTGTCGCTGGGCACGATCGCGATCTCGTTTGTCGACTGGTCGATGCGCGGCGGGCATTTCTGGCGCTCCACCCTGGCTTACGCGATGACCGCATCGGTGCTGTTCCTGGTGGCCAACCGGCTGCTGGTCGGCGGCATCCTGGGCGCCCATGCCTTCCGCCGCCGCGTGCTGGTGCTGGGCTCGGGCCACCGGGCCGACCGGCTGCGCCAGCTGGGCGAGCGGCCGGAAGTGGGCTTTGCCATCGTCGGCTATATCGGCATGAGCGATGCCAAGCCGGTGATCGACGAGGCGATCAACCGCAGCGCGATCCACAATCTCAAGCGCTTCGTCGAGAACCTGGGGGTGAGCGAGGTGGTGCTGGCCCTGGAGGAGCGGCGCAATTCGCTGCCGCTGTCCGACCTCCTGCGGATCAAGACCGCCGGGGTTCACGTCAACGATTTCTCCAGCTTCATCGAGCGCGAGACCGGCCGGGTCGACCTCGACACGGTCAACCCTTCGTGGCTGATTTTTTCCGACGGGTTTTCGTCCGGCCGGGCGGTGTCGAGCGTGGCCAAGCGCCTGTTCGACGTGGCGGCAAGCTGCCTGCTGCTGCTGTTCACGCTGCCGCTGATCCTGATCTTCGCCGTGCTGGTGAAGATCGACAGCAAGGGACCGGCCTTCTTCCGGCAGGCGCGCGTGGGGCTTTATGGCCAGCCGTTCCACGTGATCAAGCTGCGCTCGATGCGGACCGATGCCGAAGTGGCCGGCGGCGCGCAGTGGGCCACCAAGGACGACCCGCGCGTGACCCGGGTGGGCCGCTTCATCCGCAAGGTGCGGATCGACGAGCTGCCCCAGGCCTGGTCGGTGCTCAAGGGCGAGATGAGTTTTGTCGGCCCGCGGCCCGAGCGGCCCGAATTCGTGGCCGACCTGGAAGACAAGCTGCCCTATTACGCCGAGCGCCACATGGTGAAGCCGGGGATCACCGGCTGGGCGCAGATCAACTATCCCTATGGCGCCTCGATCGAGGATTCGCGCCACAAGCTGGAATACGACCTCTACTATGCCAAGAACTACACCCCGTTCCTGGACCTGCTGATCATCCTCCAGACCCTGCGCGTGGTGCTGTGGCGGGAGGGCGCGCGATGAGGGCGCGCGCGATGAGGAGCCGGCGATGAGCGGGGGCTGGAGCCTGTTCGGCGGGGCTTCGCACCTGCTGGGAGCCTGCGCCGCGGCGACCCTTGCGGCCTGGCTGGCGGGCCGGCGCAGCCTGGTCGGTCCGGCGGGCCTGGCCTTCATCGGCGCGCTGGTGGCGAGCGCGGCCTGGGCGCTGACCGTGGCCGCGACCGGGCTTGACCGGCCGGCGGCAGCCATCGCCGAATCGCTGCGGAACCTTTCGTGGCTCTACGTGATCTATCGCCTGTTCAGCACCGACGGCCGCCACCAGCTGGTGCGCCCGGTGCGTCCGGTGATCATCTCGTTGGCCGCGCTGGAGCTGTTCCAGGTGCTGCAGATCCTGTTGGCGCCGGGCCTGGCCTTCACCGGCCCCGCGCGCGACACCCTGTTCCACATGACCGTGACCTTCCGCCTGATGCTGACCATCGGCGGCCTCGTCCTGCTACACAATCTCTATGGCGGCGCCAGCCAGGCGGCGCGGGCCGTGCTGCGCTGGCCGACCGTGGCCATCGCCCTGTTGTGGCTGTTCGACCTCAATCTCTACACCGTGGCCTACCTGACCAAGGGCTGGCCCGAGGAGCTGGCTTCGCTGCGCGGCATCATCCTGGCGATCTGCGTGGCCACGCTGACCCCGGGCATGACCCTGCGCCGGGCCGAGCTGCGCTTCAGCCCGTCGCGCGCGGTGGCTTTCGAATTCGCCTCGCTCCTGGGCATCGGGCTCTACCTGGTGGGCATGATCCTGCTGGGCCAGTGGCTGTCCTATGTGGGCGGCGAGTTCGCCCGGATGTTCCAGTTCGGCTTCCTGATCGCCGGCACGGCGGCGGCCCTGCTGATCCTGCCGTCGCGGCGCCTGCGCGGCTGGCTGAAGGTGACCCTGGTCAAGCACCTGTTCCAGCACCGCTACGATTATCGCGCCGAATGGCTGCGCTTCAACCGCACCATTGGCGGTTCGGGCGGGAGCGGGGCCGTGCCGCTGGCCCAGCGCGCGATCCAGTCACTCTGCGACATCACCGATGCGCCCGCCGGGCTGCTGCTCACCCCGGACGAGCAAGGCGACCTGGTGCTGGCCGCGCGCTGGCAATGGCCCACCGCCGAAGTTCCGGCGCCCGCGCTTGGTCGCGGCGCGGCCTCGTTCTTCGAGCGCGAGGGCCACATCGTTGATCTCGAGGCGGTGCGGAGCGGGATCGACCGGCAGGGCGAACAGGCGATCGTGCCTGATTGGCTGGTGGCCGAAACCCGCGCCTGGGCGGTGGTTCCGCTGCTCCATTTCGAACGGCTGCATGGCGTGGTGGTGCTGGCCCGGCCGCCGGTGGCACGCAAGCTCGATTGGGAGGACTTTGACGTGCTGCGCGTGGTCGGCCAGCAACTCGCCAGCTACCTGGCCGAGCACGCCGGGCAGGACGCCCTGGCCGAGGCGGCGCGGTTCGACGAGTTCAACCGCCGGATCGCCTTTGTCATGCACGACATCAAGAACCTGGCCAGCCAGATCGGCCTGCTGGCCCGCAATGCCGAGCACCACGCCGAGAATCCGGCCTTCCGCGCCGACATGATCGTGACCCTGCGGAATTCGGCGGAGAAGCTGAACGCGCTGATCGCCCGCCTTTCGCGCTATGGCAAGGGCACCAGCGAGCAGCTTGGCACGGTGGATGCCGGCGCTCTGGTGCGCGCCGTGGCGGCGCAGTTCGCGGGCCACCATCCGGTGACCTGCGCCGAGGCGCAGGCCTGCCTGGTGACCGCCAATCACGAGGCGCTGGAGCAATCGCTGGTCCATCTCGTCCAGAACGCGATCGATGCCAGCGCGGCCGATGCGCCGGTTCGGCTGATGGTGGTGCGCGAGGGTATCCATGCGCGGATCGAGGTGATCGACAGCGGCACCGGGATGAGCGCCGAATTCATCCGCAGCCGCCTGTTCAAGCCTTTCGTTTCCTCCAAGGCCGGTGGCTTCGGCATCGGTGCCTTCGAGGCGCGCGAGCTGGTGCGCGGCATGGGCGGACGGCTCGACGTGGAAAGCCGCGAAGGCCTTGGCTCGCGTTTCATCATCCGGCTGCCGCTGGCGGGAACCAGCGCCGCGGTCGTTACGAACGAACACAAGAAGGTCGCCTGAAATGCCATTTATCAACCCCAAGGTCCTGCCCAAGCTGCTCATCGTCGAGGACGACGCCGGGCTGCAGGCGCAGCTCAAGTGGGCCTACCCCGACTTCGAGGTACACGTGGCCGGCAGCCGCGCCGAGGCCCTGGTCGTGCTGCGTAGCGAAGAGCCGCCAGTGGTCACGCTCGACCTTGGCCTCCCGCCCGATCCCGACGGCACCACCGAAGGCTTCGCCCTGCTCGACGAGATCATGGCGCTCAAGCCCGATACCAAGGTGATCGTGGCCACCGGGCACGGCGCGCGCGAGAGCGCGCTGACCGCGATTTCACATGGAGCCTACGATTTCTACCAGAAGCCGGTCGATATCGACGCGCTGGGCCTGATCGTGCGGCGCGCGCTGCAATTGCACCGGATCGAGCAGGAGAACCGCCAGCTCGCCAGCCGCGCCGGCGAGGACAACCGCGTGCTGGGCCGGCTGCTGACGGCGGCGCCCGAGATGGTCAAGGTGGCCCGCACGATCGAGCGGGTGGCGAACACCAATGTCTCGGTCATGCTGCTGGGCGCCAGCGGCACCGGCAAGGAATTGCTGGCGCGCGGACTGCACGAGGCGAGCGACCGGGCGGGCGGCGCGTTCATCGCGATCAACTGCGCCGCGATCCCTGAAAACCTGCTCGAAAGCGAGCTGTTCGGGCACGAGAAGGGCGCTTTCACCGGCGCGGTCAAGACCACCGAGGGCAAGATCGAGCAGGCCAATGGCGGCACCCTGTTCCTTGACGAGGTGGGTGATATTCCGCTGCAGTTGCAGGTGAAGTTGCTGCGCTTCCTGCAGGAGCGGGTGATCGAGCGGATCGGCGCGCGCCGATCGATCGATGTCGACACGCGGATCGTCTGTGCAACACACCAGAACCTCGAGCAGATGATCGCAGAGGGGCGCTTCCGCGAGGATCTGTTCTATCGCCTCGCCGAGATCGTGGTTCGCATTCCGAGCCTGGCCGAGCGGCCGGGCGACGCGGTGCTGCTGGCCAAGGCCTTCCTTGCGCGGTTCGCCCGCGAGATGAACCCGCAGGTCAAGGGCTTCGCCGCCGACGCGCTGGCCGCGATCGATGGCTGGGGCTGGCCGGGCAACGTGCGCGAGCTGGAAAACCGGGTGAAGCGGGCGGTGATCATGGCCGATGCCAAGCTGGTCAGCGCGGCCGATCTCGACCTTGGCCCCAAGCCGGGCGAGGCGGGCAGCGGGCTCAACCTCAAGTCGGCGCGCGAACAGGCTGACCGCAAGGCGATCCGCCACGCGCTGGCCCGCAGCGACGGCAACATCTCGAGCACGGCCAAGCTGCTCGGGATCAGCCGGCCGACGCTTTACGACCTGCTCAAGCAGTATGATCTCCACGCCTGACCGGCCCTTGCGCCGCTGGCTGGCCGGCCTTGCGCTGGCGCTGCTGGCGGCGGTGCCGGGGCAGGCGGGGGAGGGGGCTGGCGATGCGGCCCTGCGCGCGGCGCGCGGCGCCCTGGCGCGCGGCGACGGCATTGCCGGCGAGGCGGCGCTGCGCGAGGCGCTGGCCGCCAGCGATGCCGCCTTCGCGCGCGCCTTGGCGATCGCCCCGCGTGATAGCCGGGTGTGGGTGGACATCGCCCGCCTGCGCTATGTTTCGGGCCAGGAGCTGGCGGCGGTGGACGCGGCGGACCAGGCGGTGCGGCTCGATCCCGGCGACGTCCGCGCGCTGGAACTGCGCGGGCTGCTGGTGCGCGACCGGTTCGGCCTGAAGCCTGCACTGTCGTGGCTGGAGGCCGGGCTCAAGCGGCGGCCCGACGATCTGGCGCTGCTGGGCGAATATGCCGCGACCCTGGGCGAACTGGGCCGCGCGCGCGAGGCGCTGGTGGTAACCCGCAAGATGATCAGGCTGGCGCCGCGCGATCCGCGGGCCTGGCTGGTCCAGGCCACGCTGGCGGCGCGCGCGGGCGACTATCCGCTGGCCCGCCAGATGCTGGGCCGGGCCGGGCCGGACGGGCTGGCGACCCCGGCGGCCCTGCTGCTGTCGGGCGTGCTGGAGCTGGAGGCCGCCAATACCAACCTCGCGGTCGAACGGCTTGACCTGCTGGCCCGCCGGCAGCCACGCAATGCGGTGGCGCGCGACCTGCTGGCGCGAGCCATGGCCGGCACCGGAAACCCCGCGCTGGTCATCGCGCGCTTCGCCGACGAGGTGGCCGCGCCCGGAACCTCGGCCTACCTGCTGATCCTGGTGGCGCGGGCCTATGAGGATAGCGGGCGGCGCGACCTTGCCGCGCCATTGCTCGACCGCGCGGCGGACTTCGGGCCGCCGGGTGCTTTGGGCAGCGGGGCCACGTCGGCGCAGGTCATCGCCGAGCCGACCGCGCTTGGCGTCCTCGCGCTGCGCTATGGCGATGCGCCGGGCGATGCCGGGGCGGCGGTGCCCTATGTTCGCAAGCTGCTGGCGGGAGGTGACCTTGCGGGCGCTGGCGCGGTGGCCGAGCGGATCGCGGCAGCGGCGCCCGCCTCGGCTTCGGCCCAGGCGCTGGCGGGCGATGTGCGCCTGCTGCGCGGGAACCTGACCGGGGCGGTGGAGGGCTATCGCCGGGCGGCGGCGGTGCGCCTGTCGGACGATCTCATGCTGCGGCTGGTCGAGGCCTATCTGCGCTCGGGCCAGGGCGGCGCGGCGCGGCGGCTGGTGAGCGGCGTGCTGGCGACCACGCCGCGAAACCGGACCGCGTTGCGCCTCGCCGCAGGCTTCGCCGCGCAGGACGGCAACTGGGTGCTGGCCGTCGACGTGCTGCACTGGCTGGCGATCACCGGCGATGGCCGCGATGCCCGCCTGATGGCCGATCTGGCAATCGCCAATGCCCGGGCCGGGCGCGACGATGCTGCGCTGCTCGCCGCGCAGCAAGCCCGGCTGCTCCAGCGCGCGGCCGCACACCGATAGCAGCGCACAAATAAGAAAGGGCGCCAACCGAAGTTGGCACCCTTTCTCGTTCCTCTCCGAGAACTCCCGGTGACCGGATTAACTGGTCGCACCTGCAACAACAAGCGCTTCGTGGGCCGCTGGTGATCGCGGCCCGCAACTGTCGCATGGATGTCACACCTGCGGGTCGGACCAGTCGGGTTCGGGGTGGCGGCGGCGGTAGCGCACCGACCAGCCCAGCGAGGCGGCGATCAGCACCGCGCCGATCAGGCCGGTGACCGTTTCGGGGACCGCGAAGCGCGCGGAAACCAGCATGATCGCGGCCAGCGCGAGGATCGCCCAGAAGGCGCCGTGTTCGAGATAGCGGTATTGGCTGAGCGTGCCCTTTTCCACCAGCATGATGGTGAGCGAGCGCACGAACATCGCGCCGATCGACAGGCCAAGCGCGATGATCACCATGTTGTTCGACAGGGCGAAGGCGCCGATCACGCCATCGAAGCTGAACGAGGCATCGAGCACGTTGAGATAGAGGAAGCCGGCCAGGCCCGAGCGGACCGCGACGCCCGCGGCACGCTGCGCGGCATCGCGCATTTCCAGCAAGGTGCCCACGGCCTCCACCGCGATGAAGGCCACGGTCCCCAGCATCCCGGCGATCACGAACGTGAGCGCCTCGTGCGCGGGGAGCAGCAGCGAGACGCCATAGAGCGCCAGCAGCAGCACGCCGATCTCGGCGGCCTTGACGTTGGAAAAGGCGCTGAGCTTGCCTTCGACCCAGCGGATCCAGTGCACTTCCTTCTCGCTGTCGAAGAAGAACGACAGGCCGACCATGGCCAGGAAGGCGCCGCCGAACCCGGCGATGCCGACATGGGCGCTGCTGACGATCTGCTCGTAGCGGGCCGGATCGCGTAGCGAGAGGTTCACCGCCTCGACCGGGCCGAGGCCGGCGGCAATGGCCACGATCGCCAGCGGAAACAGGATCCGCATCCCGAACACCGCGATGACCATGCCCCAGGTGAGGAAGCGCCTGCGCCACACGTGGTCCATGTCCTGCAGCACCGTGGCATTGACCACGGCATTGTCGAACGAGAGCGACACTTCGAGCACCGAGAGGACGGCGATGATCCACAGCACCTGGGCCGTGGCCGCGACCGAGCCGGTCTCGCCCCAGGCATAGATGCCGCCCAGGGCAAAGCAGGCGATGGTGAACAGGATCGAACCGCGAAAGAAGGAAAGCAAGTGTGAGCCCCTGTGATTGGTGTGCCGGCGGGCGGCGTGCCCTGGCGTGCGCGCCCGGTCAGCGCGGCTGGTAGGTCTGGTCCGGCCCGGGGAAGGTGCGCGCGCGCACCTCCTCGGCATAGCGCTGCGCCGCGCTGGCGATGGTTTCGGCGATGTTTTCGTAGCGCTTCACGAAGCGCGGCACCCGCTCGAACATCCCCAGCATATCCTCGGTGACCAGCACCTGCCCATCGCAGCGAGCCGAGCCGCCGATGCCGATGCTGATGGCGCCGATCGCCTCGGTAACGGCCACGGCGATCGGTTCGACCACGCCTTCGACCACCACGGCGAAGGCGCCCGCGGCATCGAGCGCGCGGGCATCGGCGACGATCTTCGCGGCCTCGGCCTCGCTACGGCCCCGGGCGTTGTAGCCGCCCAGCACGTTGACCGCCTGGGGCGTCAGCCCGACATGGCCGATCACAGGGATGCCGCGCGCCACGAGGAAGGCGACCGTCTCGGCCATGGCCTCGCCCCCTTCGAGCTTGACTCCGGCCGCGCCGGTTTCCTTGAGCACCCGCGAAGCGCTGGCGAAGGCCTGCTGCGGCGAGGCCTCATAACTGCCGAAGGGCATATCGACCACGACCACCGCGTGATACGAGCCGCGCACCACGGCGGCGCCATGGGCGATCATCATGTCGAGCGTGACCGGCACGCTGGAGGGCAGGCCATAGATCACCTGGCCCAGCGAATCCCCGACCAGCAGGATGTCGCAGTGCGGATCGAGCAGTTGCGCCTGGCGCGCGGTATAGGCGGTGAGCATGACCACCGGCTCGGCGGTGTGCCCATCCTGCTTGCGCTTGCGGATGGCCGGGATGGTCAGCCGCTTCATCGGCGCGGGCGTGGGATGGGCGCGGCTGGTGCTCGTATCGAGCTGGAAGGTGGTCGACATGACCTGCTTCTAGCCGGTGGCGGGGTAATCGCAAAGGGAGGGGGGCGCAAAGGGCGGGGCACTGCGCCGCCCATCGTGCCCGGATGGGGCCTGGGCCGGGATATTGGGGACAAAACGCCGCGGCCCCTTGCGCGCCGGCTTGCCCGCGCTAGCGTCCGGGCCATGCGTGCCGGACGGCGATCCGGTCTGTAATGAGGGGTGGCTTGCGGTGATATTCGGACGCGTGAAACCGCTGGATGCGATCCTGGCCACGGCCGAGAAGAAATCGCTCCACCGTTCGCTGGGGGCTTTCCAGTTGACCATGCTGGGCGTGGGGGCGGTGATCGGCACCGGCATCTTCGTGCTGACGGCGGAAGCCGCGCAGAAGGCCGGGCCGGGGATGCTGCTCAGCTTCATCATCGCCGGCCTGGTCTGCGCGGTGGCGGCGCTGTGCTATTCGGAAATGGCCGCGATGGTCCCGGTTTCCGGCTCGGCCTATACCTATTCCTACGCAGTGATGGGCGAACTGATGGCCTGGCTGGTGGGCTGGGCGCTGGTGCTGGAATATGCCGTGGCGGCGGGCGCCGTGGCGGTGGGCTGGTCGGGCTATTTCGTGGGCCTGCTCAAGGGCTATGCCGGGATCGAGATTCCGCACGTCCTGACCAATGCCGATGCCTTGATCGCCCAGATCAAGCTGGCGGCGGGCGCGGCCAATACCGATGCGATCCAGACCGCGATCGCCACCGGCGGGATGATCAACCTGCCGGCCTTCCTGATCTCGCTGCTGGTCACCGCGCTCCTGGTGCTGGGCACCAGGGAGAGCGCGGCCTTCAACGCGGTGCTGGTGCTGGTCAAGGTGACCGCGCTGACCCTGTTCTGCGTGCTGGCCCTGCCGGTGATGAACTCCGAGCATTTCCACCCCTTCGCGCCGCTGGGCTTTGGTGGCGTTTCGGCGGCGGCGGCCTCGATCTTCTTCGCCTATGTGGGCTTCGACGCGGTGTCCACGGCGGCCGAGGAAACCAAGAATCCGCAGCGCAATATGCCGATCGGGCTGATCGGTAGCCTGGGCATCTGCACGGTGTTCTACCTGCTGGTCGCCTCGGGCGTGATCGGCTCGGTGGGCGCGACCCCGCTGCTGGATGCCTCGGGCAAGGGCATCTCGCCCGGCAGCACCGAACTGGCCGCCGCCTGCGCCGCCCAGGCGAAGGAAGTCGTGGTCTGTTCCAAGGAGGCGCTGGCCTGGACCCTGCGCGAGATCGGGTGGAAGCAGGTGGGCAACCTGGTGGGCCTGGCCGCCGGCTTCGCGCTGCCCTCGGTCATCCTGATGATGATGTTCGGCCAGACCCGCATCTTCTTCGTGATGAGCCGCGACGGGCTGCTGCCCGAACGGCTGAGCCGGGTTCACCCGAAGTATCACACGCCGCACGTGGTCACGATGATCACCGGGGTCTTCGTGGCGCTGTTCGCCGCGCTGTTCCCGGTGGGCGCCCTGGCCGACATCTCCAATTCGGGCACCCTGTTCGCCTTCGCCATGGTGGCGATCGCAGTGATGGTCCTGCGCCGCACCGATCCCACGCGCCACCGGCCGTTCCGCACGCCGGCGATCGGGCTGGTCGCGCCGCTGGCCATCGCCGGCTGCCTCTACCTGTTCTTCAGCCTCTCGGCCTATACGCTCGAACTGTTCGCGGGCTGGGCGGTGATCGGACTGGTGGTCTACTTCGCCTACAGCCGCCACCACAGCCATGTCGGCCGCGGGCTGGTCGAGGTGCACGAGGACGATCCGGACGCGCCGCCGCAGCCGGTCCCGCCGGTGCCCGGCGCGCACACGCCCGGCTACAAGGACGCCTGACGGTCCTGCGCCGCGGCCGGCCGGCGCCGGCCGCGGCGCGCGCTAGATCCGGGTCTCGGCGTAGTCGCCCTTGATCCGGTCGGTCACGTCGAGTCCGAGGGCCATGCGAACCGCGTTCAGCGCGCCGATCCGGCCCGACCAGATCGCCGCCGGGCCAAGGTCCATGCGGAGCATCAGCAGGGCGGGATCGTCCTTGCCGCCCTTGAACCAGGCGGCGACCGTGGGGTTCCACTCCTTGTCGAGCCGGGCGCGGTCGGTTTCCTCCACCAGGGTGCCGGAAAAGCGAGCGAAGAGATCGTGGCCCTTGGCGACGAAGGTGGCCGTGGCCGGGCCGCCGCTGGCGAAGTGATTGTCGCGCGAGGTGAAGAACCAGATCGCGTGGCTCGCGTGCCGGTCAAGCTGGGCGGTCATCGGCGCCGCCGTTGCGGGCGCGCTGTCGAGCTGGAGCATGACGAACGGCGATTCCGCCATCGCATCCCAGAACCTGTGGCGCAGTTGCGCCGGGTCGCCCTGTTCGTATCGCATGGAACCGTCCTTTCCGTTTGTCGCCGGTCGTACCGGGAGAACGGGGGCGGGCGGGCGCGGGTTCCCCGGGCGCCAGGCGGCTCAGGCGGAAGGCGGGTCCTGGCGGCGGATCTCGCTGATCCGCCCGTCGAGCATCGACACGCGGATATCGGCCAGCGCGGCGATCTCGAGATCGTGGGTGACGCAGACCACGGCGCGGCCTTGCTGGTGCGCCAGGTCGCGCAGCAGGTCGACCACCCGGGCCGAGTTCACGCTGTCGAGATTGCCGGTGGGCTCGTCGCCCAGCACCAGCACGGGATCGTTGGCGAGCGCGCGGGCGATGGCAACGCGCTGGCGTTCGCCGCCGGAAAGCTTGTCGGGCGGCTTGTCGGCCTTTTCCGCCAGGCCCATGGCGGCCAGCAGGTCGCGGGCGCGGGCCTCGGCCTGGGGCTGGGCGAGCCGGCCGAGGCGGCGGATCGGCAGCATCACGTTTTCCAGCGCGGTGAATTCGGGCAGGAGGAAGTGGAACTGGAAGACGAAGCCGAACCGTTCGAGCCGGATGCGGGCGCGCTCGTCGCCCGAGAGCGGGGTGACGTCCTGGCTATCGAGCAGGAGCCGCCCGGAGGTGGGGCGGTCGATCAGGCCGAGGAGGTAAAGCAGCGAGCTCTTGCCGCAGCCCGAGGGGCCGACGATGGCGGTGAACTTGCCCGGCTCGATTCCGAGGCTGGCCTCGGCCACCAGGGTGACCGGCGGATCGCCCGGCAAGGCCCGGCCGATCCTGTCGGCGACGAGGACCGGATCGCTCATATCGCGCCCCGCAGGATGTCGACCGGATCGACCTGCGCGCTTCTGCGGGCCGGCAGCCAGGCCGCGACGATCCCCGCGGTGAGCGAGGCGGCGGCGGCGATCAGGTATTGCCGGCTGCTGCGGTCGATCGGCAGGCGCTGGGTGTCGCCGGTGATCGGGAATTCGAGCGAGCCGAGAATGCCCATCAGCAGGTAGCCCAGCCCCCAGCCCAACAGGACTCCGACCACGGCCAGGGCCAGACCCTCGAACACGAAGACGAGTTGGAGATCGCCCTGCGAGAAGCCGATCGAGCGCAGGATCGCGATGTCACGGCGCTTGTCGGCCACGGAATTGGAGACGGCGGTGTAAATGCCGAAGCTGGCGACCAGCAGAATGGCCGAGACGACCGTATACATGATGACATTGCGGGTGAGCAGCAGGCCGAGGAAATCGGCCGAGCGTTCCTGCCAGGACTCCGCCTTGTAGGCATGGCCCTGTTCGAGCTGTTTCGCCACGGCTTCGGCATCGTAGGGATCGACCAGCTTCACCCCGATGCGGTTGATGACGAAGGGCCGGCCAAGCAGCGACTGGGCCTCGCGCAGCAGCATATAGCCGGTGCCCGAGCCGAGCTGCATCTGCCCGCGCTTGAACAGGCCCACGATCTTGAGATTGCGGGTGCCGCCGCGTGCCGAGGTGGCCGCGACGATATCGCCCATGCCAAGGGCGAGGCGCTGGGCCTGGTCCTCGCCGATGATCACCCCGCCCTGGACCCGTTCGAGATCGATCAGCCGGCCCACCCGCAGCTTGTCGGAAATGGTGCTCACGCGGGTTTCGATCAAGGGATCGATGCCGACCACGGCCAGGCCCTCCTCGCGCCCGCCAACGCGCAGCGTGACCGCGCCCGACAGGCTGGGACTGCCGATCGCGCCGGGGATGCGGTCGATCTCGCGCAGGATCGCCTGCCAATCCTTGATCCCGCGCACTTCGCTGCGAACCTTGTAGCCATGCAGCACAACCGCACCGCCCGCTGCACCCCCACCGAAGGCGGCCACGCCGGGCTGGGGCGGCGGGCTGCGGCGTTCGTCGGAAATGATGATGTGCGGCGCGGTATCGATCAGCGTCTTCACGAAGTCGGCCTGGCTGCCGACCATCAGCGCCGAGACGGCGAGGAAGAAGCCCACGCCCACCGCAACACCGCTGACCGCCACCGCGGTCTGGCGGCGCCGCATCAACAGGTGGCGGGATGCGATGTGGACGAGCAGGCCCAGCCGGCCGGCGAATGGCCCTCGGGCCACTCAGCGTGCTCCCCTGGCGGCCTGGCCCTTGACCTTGCGGCCTTCGGCCAGGCCTTCGGGCGGCTTGTCGACCAGGCTATCGGTGGCGGACAGGCCGGCGAGCACTTCGACCGCCTCGCCGCCGGCAATGCCGGTGCGGACCTCCTGGCGGTGGGCGCGGCCATCGCGCACCACCCAGACCGCGCCGGCCGAAACCGCGCTGGCCGGAACCAGCAGGGCGCGGTCCTTGCGGCGGGTGACGATGTTGACTTCGAGCGAGAGGCCCAGCGGCAGGTTGGCGGCCGATGCGGGCAAAAGCCGCACGCGGAAGGCGCGCTGGGCCGGATCGCCGCCCGGGGTGATTTCCGCGACGCGGGCCGGGATGGCCCGGCCGGGCATGGCGTCGGTCGACATCAGCGCCTGCTGGCCGGGGGCGACGCGGGCAATGTCGCGCTCGTCGATGGTGGCGTTGATCCGCACCCGCGCGGGATCGCCAAGCAGGGCCAGCACGCGGGTGGGGGTGGCCAGTTCGCCCGGTTCGACATCGCGGCGAGTGACCACGCCATCGATCTCGGCGCGCACCACCAGCTGGTCCTGCCGGGCACCGGCGGTGGCCTGGGCGGCGCGGGCGACATCGGCATTGGCCACGGCCTGGTCACGCGCGGCCCTGGTGACCCAGCCCTGGCGGAACAGGGTGACGGTGCGGTATTCGGTCTGCTCGGCGGCGCGGCGCTGGGCAGCGGCCTGGGCCAGGAGCGCGCGCTGTTCGTCGTCCGCCAGCAGGAACAGCGGCTGGCCGCGAGTGACGCGCTGGCCTTCCTCGACCAGAACCCTGGCCACCGGGGCGGTGATCCGCGCCTGGACCGATACCGGTTGCTGCGCCTCCACGAAGCCGGTGCCATAGACCAGCTCGGTCGCCGCGCCGTAATGGGGATGCACCAGGGTCACCGCGATGGCCCCCGTGCGCCACCAGGCCGCCCCGCCAAGGCCGGCCAGCACGACGACGCCGATGAGCAGCCCGGTTCTGGACAGTTTCACGCGCAGCGGCCCTCCATGCGGACGGTATGTAGCGTGCCAACCGGCCATTGCACAATCCGCAACCGCGCGCGGCGCGGTCATCCCCGGATCAGACTGGCCGGATCAGACCGGTTCAAGCGCGTAGCCCGCCGAGCGCACGGTCCGCACCGGATCGGGCGCCGCCGCCTGTTCGATCGCCTTACGCAGGCGGCGGATGTGGACATCGACCGTCCGCAGTTCGATGTCGCTGTCGTTGCCCCAGACCGCGTCGAGCAACTGCCCGCGCGAGAAGACCCGGCCGGGATGCTCCATGAAATGGCGCAGCAGGCGGAATTCGGTCGGGCCGAGCGAGAGAGCCTGCCCGCGCCGGGTGGCGCGGTGCGCGGCGGCATCGAGCGTGAGGTCGCCGACTTCCAGCACCTGGCCGGCCAGCGCCGGACGGATCCGGCGCATGATCGCATTGACCCGGGCCACCAGTTCGCGCGGGGAGAACGGCTTGGTCACATAGTCGTCAGCGCCGGTTTCGAGGCCACGCACCCGATCGTCCTCGGCGCCGCGCGCGGTGAGCATGACGATCGGCACGTGGGCCGTCGCCTTGTCGCGGCGCAGGCGGCGGCAGACCTCGATCCCGCTGGTGCCCACGATCATCCAGTCAAGGATGACGACATCGGGCACGTCCTCGGTGGCAAGCAGCAAGGCCTCGTCGCCATCGTCGGTGCGGGTGACCTCGTAGCCTTCGGCGCGGAAGCGGAACTCGACCAGTTCGGCGAGCGCGGCGTCGTCCTCGACCAGCAGCAATTTGGCCCCCGCCATGATGCCTAGCCCTCCTGACGATCGTCGCGGTCGGTCAGGTAGGTTCCGGTGGCGGCGAAATAGACCATCTCGGCCACGTTGGTCGCATGGTCGCCGATCCGCTCGACGTTGCGGGCGACGAACAGCAGTTCGGCCGCGCTGGTGATCGAGGCGGGGTTTTCCATCATGTGGCTGACCAGGTTGCGGAAGATGCTGTCGTAGAAGGCATCGACCTTTTCATCGGCGTGGACCACTTCGCGGGCGAGCACCGGATCGCGGGCGGCAAAGGCGGTCATCACGTCGTGGACCATTTCGCCGGCGATCTCGGCCATGGCCGGGATCAGGGTGAGTGGCTCGAACTTGCGGCGGTTTTCCACGCGCATCGCGCTCTTGGCGATGTTCTTGCCATAGTCGCCGATGCGTTCGAGCACGCCGGCGATCTTGAGCGCGGCGATCACCTCGCGCAGGTCATCGGCCATCGGCGCGCGCAGGGCGATGATCCGCACCGCCAGCCGGTCGATCTCGGCCTCCAGCGCGTCGATCTTCTTGTCGCGGGCGATGACCCCGTTGGCGAGCTGCTCGTTGCCCTTGATCAGGGCTTCGATCGCCTCGTTCAGAGCCACTTCGGCAAGGCCGCCCATCTCGGCGATCAGGCCGCGCAGGCGGGTGATGTCCTCGTCGAAGGCCTTGACGGTATGTTCCTGGGCCATGGGCCATCCTTCTCGCGTCAGCCGTAGCGGCCGGTGATATAGTCCTTGGTCCGCTCTTCGCGGGGATTGGTGAAGATGTCGGAGGTCTTGCCGTATTCCACCATCTTGCCGAGGTGGAAGAAGGCGGTGCGCTGCGAAACGCGGGCGGCCTGCTGCATCGAATGGGTCACGATGACGATGGCGTAGCGGCCCTTCAGCTCGCTGATCAGCTCCTCGATCTTGGCGGTCGCGATGGGATCGAGCGCGGAGCACGGCTCGTCCATCAGGATGACCTCGGGATCGACCGCGATGGCGCGGGCGATGCACAGGCGCTGCTGCTGGCCGCCGGAAAGCGCGGTGCCGCTGTCGGCCAGGCGGTCCTTCACTTCCTCCCACAGGCCGGCGCGCCTGAGCGAGCGTTCCACGATCCCGTCGAGTTCGGTCTTGCCCGAGGCCAGGCCGTGGATGCGCGGGCCATAGGCCACATTCTCGTAGATCGACTTGGGGAAGGGGTTGGGCTTCTGGAATACCATGCCGACCCGCGCACGCAGTTGCACCACGTCCATGCCCGAACGGTAGATGTCCTCGCCATCCAGCTTGATCGCGCCTTCCACCCGCGCCGAGGCGATGGTGTCGTTCATGCGGTTGAGTGTTCGCAGGAAGGTGGACTTCCCGCAGCCCGAGGGGCCGATGAAGGCGGTGACATATTCGGTCGCGATGTCGATCGAGACGCTGTCGAGCGCCTGCTTGTCGCCATAGAAGACCGAGACGTCCTGGGCCGAGATCTTGGCCTCGACGGGATCAAGTTCGTGGTAAGTGGTCACCGGCTTGTCACCAACGTTTCTCGAAGCGGTTGCGGAGGTAGATTGCGAGGCTGTTCATCGCCAGGAGGAACAGCAGGAGGACAATGATCGCCGCGCTGGTGCGTTCGACGAAGCCGCGGTCGATCTCGTCGGACCACAGGAAGATCTGCACCGGCAGGACCGAGGCGGGCGAGGTCAGCCCTTCGGGCGGGGTGGCGACGAAGGCGCGCATCCCGATCATCAGCAGCGGCGCGGTTTCGCCCAGCGCCCGGGCCATGCCGATGATCGTGCCGGTGAGAATGCCCGGGAGCGCGAGCGGCAGGACATGGTGGAACACCACCTGCACCCGGCTGGCGCCGATGCCGAGCGCCGCATCGCGGATCGACGGCGGCACGGCCTTGATCGCATTGCGCCCCGAGATCACGATCACCGGCATGGTCATCAGGGCCAGCGTCATCCCGCCGATCAGCGGGGCCGAGCGCCAGTTGGGAAACAGGCCGAGGAAGACCGCCAGCCCGAGCAGTCCGAAGATGATCGAGGGGACCGCCGCGAGGTTGTTGATCGAGACTTCGATCAGGTCGGTCCACCGGTTGCGGGGGGCATATTCCTCAAGATAGACGGCCGAAAGCACGCCGATCGGGAAAGCGAGGGCAAGCGTGACCAGCATGGTCATGATCGAACCCTTGAGTGCGCCCCAGATGCCCACTTCCTGGGCATGGGTGGCATCGCCGCGGGTGAGGAAGCCCCAGTCCCAGTTGCGTTGCAGCTTGCCCTGGGCGGCCAGGCTGGCGGCCAGGGGGCGCAGTTCCGGCGGGCCTTCGCCGCGCAGGGCCGCGGCCATGTCGTCGGACACGGGAAGCCAGACGGTCGCCTTGCGGCTGAGCAGGCCGGGATCGCGGACCAGCCTCTGTGCAACTTCGCGCCAGGCGCCGGTGTCCACTTCGGTGGCGGCCTGCGGACCGTCGCCCTGAGTCGCGGCAAAGGCCACCACGGCGGGCAGGCCCGCACCTTCCAGCACGCGCTCGGCCTCGCTGCCCCGCAACTGCGCCGGGTCCACCGTCAGCGCGCCGCTGGCAAAGTCGATCTCGACGGCCAGCTCGGTGCGCTTGAACCCGCCCACGCCGTTGCTGGCCATGTCGAACAGCAGGAAAACCAGCATGGCCACGGAAAACAGGATGGCCGCAAGGCCGAGCAGGCGGAACCGGCGCTCGGCGGCATAGCGTCGCTTCAGCCGGCGGGCCTTGTTCGCGGCGTCGCTGGCAGCAGCCTGGGCCGCGCGGGGAAGGGTGAGATCACTCATAGGCTTCGCGGAACCGTTTGACGACGCGCAGGGCGATGAAATTGAGACCCAGCGTCACCAGGAACAGGACCATGCCCAGCGCAAATGCGGCGAGCGTGGCGGGGTGGTCGAAACTGCCCTCGCCGGTGAGCATGGCGACGATCTGGAAGGTCACTGTGGTCATCGATTCGAACGGATTGGCGGTCAGCCGCGCGGTGGCGCCGGCGGCCATGACCACGATCATGGTCTCGCCGATGGCGCGGCTCACCGCAAGCATCACCCCGGCGACGATGCCGGGGAGGGCGGCGGGAACCAGCACGCGGGTGATCGTTTCATAGCGGGTCGCGCCCATGGCAAGGCTGCCATCGCGCATGGCCTGGGGGACGGCGGCGATGGAATCGTCAGCCATCGAGGAAACGAACGGGATGATCATGATCCCCATGACCAGGCCAGCCGCCAGCGCGCTTTCCGAAGAGGCGCCGGCAATGCCGATGGCCTTGCCGAAATCCCGGATCATCGGGGCCACGGTCAGCGCGGCAAAGTAGCCGTAGACCACGGTGGGCACGCCGGCGAGAATTTCCAGCAGGGGCTTGATCCAGCGGCGCAGTCCGGCCGAGGCATATTGGGTGAGGTAGATCGCGCTCATCAGACCCAGCGGGATCGCCACGATCATGGCGATGATCGCGCCGATGAAGATCGTCCCCCAGAACAGTGGCAGCGCGCCATAGGCATCGCCGGTCGATGCCCCCACCGTCGCCATCGGATCCGGCGACCAATGGGTGCCGAACAGGAACTGCACGGGAGAGATGATCTGGAAGAAGCGGAAGGTCTCGAACATCAGCGAGACAAGGATGCCGAAGGTGGTCAGGATCGCGACCATTGATGCGCCGAGCATCCCGGTCATCACGATCCGTTCAACCTGGGTACGGGCCGTGAAGTCCGGCCGGATGCGAAGGAATGCCAGGCCGCCGCCCACCAGCGCGAGCAGCAGGGTCACCGCGATGCCGATCGTGCCGTACAGGTGCTGGGCCTGGGTGAAGGCTGGCACCAGCGCGCGCGACAGCGGGTCGAAAGCCATGTCGGTGGTGCCCGAAGCCAGCGCGCTCGCCTCGGCCAGGATCGCCTCGCGCTTCATCCCGAAGGCCGGCAGGGCGCCCGCAGCCTTGTCGCGCAGCACACTCGCCAGCACCAGGCCGGGCGCAACCGCCACCCAGGCCAGCGCGAAAATCGCGGCCGGAACCCCCGCGCACAGCGCCACGAACCAGGCGTGCTGTGCGGGCAGCGAATGCATCCCCAACGGCCCGGCCGCTGCGCGCAGCGCCCGGGCGCGGGTACGCGCCACCAGCCATCCGATGAGAGCCAGTCCGAGGACAAGCACGAAGGGGACGACTGGTGGCACGCTATGCGGTTCCTGACCTGGTTGTGCTTACTTGAGGGCCGAAGGGTCGAGCAGGGTGAACTCGGCCGCGACCTTGGCATTGGTGGCCTGGACCGCCTCGGGCGAGACGACCATGCCCTGCTTGGCCAGCAGGCCGCCCTTGCCCCACGACTTGGCCCACTCGGCGACGAATTCGCGCAGACCCTTGATCGCGTCAAGATGCGCGGCCTTCACGTAGATGTAGAGCGGACGGGCGCCGGGGTAGCTGAAGTCGGAGATCGACTGGTAGGTCGGGACCACGCCATTGATCGTCAGGCCGCGCAGCTTGTCGGCGTTTTCTTCCAGGTAGCTGAAGCCGAAGATGCCCACGGCGGCCTGGTTGGCCTCCAGCTTCTGCACGATCAGGTTGTCGTTCTCGCCGGAGTCGACATAGGCGCCATCGGTCCGCACTTCGGTGCAGATCTTGTCGTGCTTGTCCTTGTCGGTCTCCTTCAGCGCGGCCATGGCCGCATCGCTGTCGCAGCCCTTGGCCAGGATCAGCTCCTTGAGCGCGTCACGCGTGCCCGAGGTCGAGGGGGGGCCATAGACGAGGATCGGCTCGTGCGGCAGGGCCGGGTCGATGTCGGACCACAGCTTGGCGGTGTTCGGCTTGCCGAACGGGTTGGCGGCCAGCGCCTTGTAGATGATCGCCGGGGTGAGGGCGAACTTCGACGGCCCCGAGGCCGCCTCGGCGAAGGCCACGCCGTCAAGCCCGACCTGGATCTCGATGATCTTGTCGACACCGTTCTTGGCGCATTCTTCGTATTCGGACTTCTTCATCCGGCGCGAAGCGTTCTCCACGTCGGGGAAGTCGGCGCCCACGCCCTTGCAGAACAGCTTCATGCCGGCGCCGGTGCCGGTCGATTCGATGATCGGCGATTTGATCGCGGAATTGTCCTTGGCGAGGGCATCGGCCACCGCCTTGGCGAAGGGATAGACGGTGGACGAACCGACCGCGCGAACCTGGTCACGGGTGGCGCTCTGCGAACCGCCGCAGGCGGCGAGCAGGGCGCAGAGCGCGGTGGCGGCGGCAAGCTTGAACGAATTCCTGGGCATCACGATTTGCTCCGTACCAAAGGGCGTTGGCCCGCCTCTGTTGGAGTTCGATGACACTTTCATGACACGGATCCGACCTTGCGGAAATTTACGCTGACCGTGGTGCCCTGGCCCAGCTTGCTGGCGATGTCGAGCCGGCCGCGATGCCGCTCGACGATGTGCTTGACGATGGCCAGCCCCAGCCCCGTTCCGCCCGAGGCGCGGCTGCGGCCGGGATCGGCGCGGTAGAACCGGCGGGTGAGGTGGGGCAGGTGCTGGGGCGCGATGCCGGGGCCGCGATCGGTGACCCTGAGGACAATGCCGGCAGCCGTATCGTCGCCCAGTTCCACGATCACCGGCTCGCCGGGGTCGCCATATTTCAGGGCATTGTCGATGAGGTTGCGGACAAGCTGCTCCAGCTGGGCGCGATCGCCGGGCAGGGGCACGGGGTCGGCGGGGACCGTCATAACGATCCGCTCCTTGCCGGCCAGGGCCGCCAGTTCCCCGGCCACCTGGCGCACCAGCCCCGACAGGTCGACCGGCTCGATCGGAGCCTCGTGCTTCTCGGCCTCGATCTGGGAAAGCGACATGAGGTCGGTCACCAGCGCCTCCATCCGCCGCGCCTCGCGCAACACGGTCTGGAGGAATTTCTGGCGGGTCGGCTTGTCCACCGCCGGGCCGTCCTCGGCCAGGGTTTCGACATAGCCGATGATCGCGGCCAGCGGGGTCCGCAGCTCGTGGCTGGCATTGGCGACGAAATCGGTGTGGGCGCGGCTGACGTCGGCCTCGGCGGTGCGGTCGGCCATCTCGATCAGCCAGGTGTCGCCATCGATCTGGCGGCGGGTGAGCTGCCACAGGCTGCGCGCCCGCACGAAGCCCGCGATCGTCAGGCTCTCGCCATCGGCCATGGCCAGCAGCCGCAGGGCTTCGGGATGGCGCAGCGCGATCCGCGCGTCCTGGCCCAGGATATGGCCGCCCAGCAGCGCGCGCGCGGCGCGGTTGGCATTGGTGATCCGTTCGCCGGAGAGAATGACCAGCGGCACGCCGATCGGTTCGATCGAGGCCTGCCGCGCTTCCTCGCGCAGTTCGACCGTATCGACCCGGACGGTCGCCGGCTCAGGCTCCGGGCGGACCAGCCACAGCGAGCCGAGCCACAGGACAAGCACCGCCAGCGACAGCCACCAGCCGGTGCCGGCCAGCAGCAGGCCTATGGCGCCCGTGGCGGCCAGGGCCATGCCGGACCAGGGAGGGGATGGCCTGCGCGTCATCGCGCGCTGCCTTAGCCGCGTGGCCGGGGGCTGACCAGCCGCGCTGTAATAGGTCCGAAAGGGAGGCAGTTCCCGCAGCGATGGGGGAGAGCGCTGGTAACCTCGCGGGCGGAACGGTGGGGCGTCTTCCGGGAAAGTCCGGGGCGGGCGCGCCAAAAAGGCAATGGAGTGCGGGGCATGGCATCAGCAAACGCGGAACGACCGGAGAATCGCGAATCGGACAGTGGCGAATCAGGGGGCCGCAATCCCGGCGTCACGTTCTCCAATTCGTCGGCAGCGGCCAATCTCACCCGCAGTCTCACCGAAGGCGATGGACCCGGCGCCTATCTCGTCACCTTCGATGTCCTCAAGGCCAGCGGCGGCGGCGCGAAGGCCAGGGTCTGGTCGGTGGATGATGGCACCAAGGGGGATGACAATGCGCCGGTCGCCGTCAACAAGGCCTTCGCCGCCTACAACACCGGCCTGCTCTGGCAGGATGCGGTCGGCGCGGTGGAAACCAGCAATGCCGGCGCGCGCTTCTGGATCACCGCCAGCGGCGAAGTGAAATACGATGCCTCCGCGCTCGCCCCCCAGATCAACGCGCTGGCCCTGGGCGAAGTGTTTACCGATACCATCCAGTACACGATCCGCCTGGCCAACGGCACGCTGTCGGTCGGCAGGCTCACGGTCAACATCGCCGGCACCAACGATGCGCCGGTGATCACCAGCGCGGTCCAGGCCGGCACCGTTCAGGAAGACACGGCGCTCCAGGCCACCGGGCAGATCACCGCCAGCGATGCCGATCACGGCGCCACCGCCGCCTTTTCCGGCAATGCCACCGGCGCCTATGGCAGCTTCGCGGTCGATCCGGTCACCGGCAAGTGGACCTACACGCTCGACAATGCCCACCACCAGGAACTCGCTGCGGGCGAAGTCCACACCGAAACCTTCACCGTCACCGTCACTGACGATCATGGCGCCACCGCCACCCAGGACATCACCATCACCGTGGTGGGGACCGACGATCTTGCCGTGATCCAGCCGGGCGGCAACAGCGGGGCGGTAACGGAAGATGGGCCGGGAACCGCCCAGGGCAATGTCCAGAGCACGGATATCGATTCGCCGGCTGACCAGTGGGTGGCGGCCAGCCATTCCGGCGGGGCGCACTACGGCACCTTCGCCGTGGGCGCCGATGGCCAGTGGACCTACGTGCTCGATCAGGCCAATGCCGCGGTCGATGCGCTCAACGATGGCGAAAGCCTGACCGACCAGTTCACCGTCGCCACGGCCGATGGCCAGACGGTCACCGTGGCGATCGCCATCAACGGCCACTCCGATGTCCTGCCCGATCCGAACGACCATGACGATCTCGGCGATCCCGGCAACAACCGGATCGTCGATCACGATGCCAGCGCCACGATCTACGGCGGCGCCGGCAACGATTCGATCTACGGCAACAACGGCGAGGATCTGCTCTACGGCGGCTCGGGCAATGATCTGCTCGATGGCGGTGCCGGCTTCGATACGCTCTACGGCGGCAGCGGCGACGATCGGCTGATCGGCAAGGAAATGCACGATCTGCTCATCGGCGGCAGCGGCAACGATACCATCACCTCCGGCCTCGGCCTCGGCGCCGACCGTATCGCATACCTCTCGCTTGACGATGGCGCCGACGTCATCACGGATTTCGTCCACGGCGGGTTGCAGGCAGACCTGATCGACCTCTCGGCCATCGATGCCGATAGCGGCACCGCGGGCGACCAGGCCTTCGCCTGGAGCGGCACCGTGGCGACGGCGCACGGCGTGTGGTTCGAATATGTCGCAGGCGCCAGCAATCCCGACGGCAGCCTCGGCGCCACCTTCGTCCATCTGGATGCAACCGGCGATGCCCTGGCCGACCTGTCGATCCAGCTGGTCGGCAATGTCGGCCTGACCGCAGCCGATTTCATCCTCTGACGGCCTGGCGGCGCCCCCCGCAAAGGCGCGCCGCCACCGCCCGCAAGCCGGTCAGCCCCGCGCATCATCTCGATGTGTGTGGCTGACCGGAACATTTGCCTCACGGGCAACCGAAAATGAACGGCAACCCCATGGACGGGCGATCACCGCTGCTGACAAGTGCGCCGCTCTGCCAAGCCCGGACGAGGGCGGGAACGTCCTGCCGCTGTCCAGCCGTAAGGGGTAGGGCAAGGTGTAGGCTGCACGGCGGCGCTAGCGGCTCTGGAGCGCCCTCAGGAGAGCGGAACGGGGTCTTTCGGCATGGCGGGCGGACCGTTGAAGCTGCGGCGCTCAGGCGGGCGGCTTCTCGCATAATCAGGGAGTGCGCTGTCCGTTAATGCGGACCTCCGTTGCGGGAATCGTTACTTCGGTAGATAAGGCACGAATCACGGTGGCGGCGTATGGACGGAATACTTGCATGGTGGATAGCCATTGCTGTGGTGGCCCTGATCTATCGTGATCTGATCGGGCAAGCCCTGCGGCGTATGAACCTCCAATTCCTCGCCAAAACGTGGAAGCTGGTTTGCCGACTGTTGTGGTCGGCTCCGATCTGGCTGACGCTGACTGTCTTTTCCTCCGCCCTGCTTCACGAAATATTCCCCGGCGAGCCGGTTTACATCTTCAGCGGTAGCTGGATTGTGGTTGTGCCTGCCCTCGTATGGGGCGTGGTTATCGGCTGGATTATGTTGGCAGGTCTCACAGGCTCGCAATCCGCCGTGGAGGGCGACACAATTGACCGGCGGATCGATGCTCTTTTCGCGAAAGTAGGGGCCGGCTTAGGGCGCGTGATGCGATACGGCGCATGGCTCGTTGCGGCTGGCGTTGCCGTGGGGGCAATTGTCCTAGTCAGCTTGTGGGCGAACCAGAGTATTGCAGACATGTCCACGAATGAGGCGATCATCGTTGGCGCGGTCATTGTTGCAATAGCCGTCTCATCGACGCGGCGGGCCTAAGGACAGGTTTGATTATGGTCCGATACATTTTGGCGGCAGGCGCTTTGGTTGTGCTTGCAGGTTGTGCTCACCAGCTTGCAGACCTCGCCGCCTACGATCCTCCGGGGTTTTTGTCGGGGATATGGCACGGAATGATCGCACCATTCGCGCTGATCGCGCACCTGTTCGACTCCACGGTTCGGATTTATGCCTTTCCGAATTCAGGCGGCTGGTATGACCTGGGTTTCATAATCGGCATCGGCGGAATTTCCGGCGCAGGGGTGCGGGCCTGAGCGCCGATCCATCCGCGCTTATTGCCGAGATATTGCCGAAATGGCCAGCCGGGCAGGCCTGATTGGCAACTAAACCACTGATTTTGCGTGGTGACCCCTACGGGAATCGAACCCGTGTTTCAGCCGTGAGAGGGCCGCGTCCTGACCGCTAGACGAAGGGGCCACTTGTGCCGTCCGATCATCCCCGGTGGCCTTGCGGCGCTGGAAGATGGTGACCCCTACGGGAATCGAACCCGTGTTTCAGCCGTGAAAGGGCCGCGTCCTAACCGCTAGACGAAGGGGCCATATCGGCTTGCGCCGTGGCGAGGCCGGGCCTTTACGGGGCAGGGAAGGCGGGGTCAAGCCCCAGAATTGCCGATTGGGAAGAGAGATCGGCAGCCACCGCGCAAGCGCCCCGGCCGTCCCGGAAATTCTCGTGCGGCCAGCCTGGCGCGCTTGCCCGAAGCCGGCCCTTTCCGGCGGGTTCGCTCATCCTTGCGGAACCGGCGGCGGCGAGGTGTCGGCGCGCCCGGGCACCAACCGGTTGGCCTTCACCTGCGCGCACCCACCCGATCACACCCAAACCCGCCTTCAACCAGCCAGCCAGGCGGCGTCCTCGATGTGCAGTTCGGCCGCCGGGCGGCTGCCCCAGTCGTCGATCTTGGGCCGGCCCGCCAGCCACAGCCGCTTGTCGCGCGGACCGTGGAGCAGGGCCTGGCCCAGGTCGCTCTCGGCCTGGCGGAAGGCGACCGCCTTGAAGCTTGCGCCATCGTCGCCGCGCACGATCAGCCGCACGTGGTTGGTGCCCACCACGTCGGCCTTGACCAGCCGCAGCGGCCCCACGGCCACGCGCGGCGCCGGCCAGCCCACGCCAAAGGGGCCGGCGCTTTCCAGCCCTTCGACCAGTTCCGGGGTCAGGCCGCGCGGCGAGAGGCTGAGATCGAGCAGCAGCACCCGCTCGGCCGAGGCGGCAGCGACATCGGCGCCAAGCCGCGCGTCGAGCCAATCGGCCAGGGCGTCAATCTTGTCGGCCGCGATCGTCAGCCCGGCGGCCATGGCGTGGCCGCCGCCCGCCACCAGCAGCCCGGCCTCGCGCGCGGCGATGATGGCGGCGCCAAGGTCCACCCCGGTGATCGATCGGCCCGAGCCCTTGCCCAGCGCCGCACCGGAGCCGGCCTCGTCGTCGCCCAGCGCGATGACCAGGGTCGGCTTGCCGGTCTTTTCCTTGATCCGGCCGGCCACGATGCCGATCACGCCGGGATGCCAGCCTTCGCCGGCCAGCACGACCACCGCGCGGTTGTGCTGGCTGGGCAGCTGGGCCTCGGCCGCTTCCTGCACCGCCTGCTCGATCGCCCGGCGCTCCTCGTTGAGCGCGGAAAGCTGGGCGGCGATGGTGCGGGCTTCCTCCGGGTCCTGCGTGGTCAGCAGGCGCACGCCCAGGCTCGATTCGCCCACCCGGCCGCCGGCATTGATGCGCGGGCCAAGGGCAAAGCCGAGATCGCTGCAGGTGGGCGCGCGATTGAGCCGGCTGGCATCGATCAGCGCCGACATCCCCACGTTCTCGCGCCGCGCCATCACCTTCAGCCCCTGGGCCACCAGCGCGCGGTTGAGCCCATGCAGCGCGGCGACATCGGCCACGGTGCCCAGCGCCACCAGGTCGAGCAGGGCGAACAGGTCAGGCTCCGGGCGTCCAGCGGTGAAATGGCCGGCCGCGCGCAGGCGGCGCACGGTTTCCACCGCCAGCAGGAACGCCACGCCCACTGCCGCCAGATGGCCATGGGCGAGGCCCACATCGCTCTCGTCGAGCCGGTTGGGATTGACCAGGGCGGCGGCGCGGGGAAGCTCGGGCGGACACTTGTGGTGGTCGACCACGATCACGTCGACCCCGGCCTCGTGGGCGCTGGCCAGTGCCTCGTGGGCCATGGCCCCGCAATCGACCGTCACGATCAGGCTCGATCCCTCGCGCGCCAGCCGCACCAGCGCCTCGGCGGAAGGGCCATAGCCTTCGAGCAGGCGGTCGGGGATGTAATAGCGCGCGGGCAGGCCCAGCGCAGCGAGCAGGCGCAGCAGCAGGGCGGCGCTGGTGGCGCCATCCACGTCATAGTCGCCGAAGATGGTGACCGTCTCGCCGCCCAGCACGGCCTGGGCCAGCCGTTCCGCCGCCGGAACCATGTCGCGAAAGGCAGCGGGATCGGGCAGGAAATCGCGCAAGGTGGGCCGGCGGTGCCGATCCAGGTCTTCGCGCGGGACGCCGCGGGCGAGGAGAAGCTGGGCCAGCAGGTCGTCCCCCATGGCGAAGGGGGCATCATCGCCCAGCGCCATGTTCCCGCCGCGCCAGAGCCATTGCCGGCCCCCAAGCGATTGCCCGAACTGGCTGGCGGAAAGCGATCGCATGGTCATGGCTCCCGGCTAACCCATCGCCAGCCCCAAGAGAAGGGTTCCCACCTTGCCAGGGTGTTGATAGCCCTGCGCCGGCCGGGCATCCGGTTGGCGCGGTCCTGCCGGCGCTGGCCGGCGTTGCAGAGAAACGCGGGGCGGAGAAGCACGGAAATGCTGGCGATCATCTGGCACAGTCGCACCGGAGCCAGCCGGCAGCTGGCGGAAGCGGCGGGCGCGGGCGCGGCGCTTGCCGGGGCCGTTCGGACGATCCCGGCCGAACAGGCCGGCGCCGCCGATCTTCTCGCCGCGCACGGCTACCTGTTCGCCTGCCCGGAAAACCTCGGCGCGATGTCGGGCGCGATGAAGGAGATGTTCGATCGCTGCTATTATCCTCTGCTCGGCCAGGTGGAGGGGCGGCCCTATGCCACGATCATCGCCGCCGGCTCGGACGGGCGCGGAGCCCAGGCCCAGATCGACCGAATCGTCACCGGCTGGCGGCTGCGACGGGTGGCCGAGCCGATGATCGTCAATCTCGGCGCGCAGACGCCGGAGGAGATATTGACAGCCAAGAAAGTACCAGCCCCGGCGCTGGATGCGGCCAGGCGCTTGGGAGAGGCGCTTTCGGCCGGTCTGGCCCTGGGCATCTTCTGAACCGCAGATAGGTTCAAAACGGTACGGGTCCTATCCACAGGACTCGACGCGGGGCCATTTTGTGCCATTGGTTCGCCAATGGACAGGGCTGGCGAAAGGTTCGCCTCGTGGCAGGAGGGCATTGCAGTGCGCCGTGAGGCGGGTCTGACGCTGTTTTTCGCGCCCACGGCAGGTGGCACGGATGCGGAAAGGCTGCCCGGCCGTCCGGCGCGCCCGGATGCCGATGCCATTCGCGCGCTGGCGGCGGAATCGGGCAAGGTGGTGTCCTTCTCGATCAGCCACCAGCCCAAGGATCACCCCTATTGGGTCGAACTGCTGGCACTGGGCCTCACCTTCGATCTGCGCGGCCTGGCGCCGGGCATCGGCGCCCAGGTGGCCGCGCCTGGCCATGCCTTCGGCCTGCCCCTGGCCGATGCGCGCGGGCTGGAATGCGTGGTGCTGCGAACCGGGCCGCATCTTGCCTCGGCCGGTTCGCTCATGCCGATCGTGCGGACCATGGCGGCGCTGGGCTGCGAACTCGCCAGCTTGCCCGGGCTGGTCGGCATCGGCTGGGAACCGGCTGGCACGATCATGGCGCCTGATTATTTCCGCACCACGGCCGGCGCCTGGCTCGAAGGCGGGGCGTTCCCGGCGCTGGGGTTCACCGCGCTGGCGCGCTCGCCGGCCGGGGCCATGCGAAGCATCGGGCTGGGCTTCTTCCTCGGCCATGAGCTGGAACTGGCCGCCCGCCCCGGGGAATCGCCTGCCGATACCGCGCGCCTGGCAGTGCGGCTGATTCACGATTTGGTGCAAAATGGTTCCTACAGCCCCGGAGACCATGAAGGTCCCACGGGAGACGTGCTGCATTGCAGCTTCAACGCCGACATGAGCCTCCTGCACATCGTCAGGTAACCCCGCGCACCGGGGCCAGTCTCCGTGTGGTCAGCCTGGCCGTGGCGCGGGGCGCTGGTCCCGGCGGGCCGATGCCGCGCCCGAGGCCGCTTTCGGGATCGGTGTCGCCGCCTGTGTGGGGGACAAGGCCGGGGACCATTCCGCGCAGCCTCCCGCGCTGGTTCCGCGACCTGGAAGTCGTTCTGAACCTTGCGTTGTCGGGCTATTCGGCAAAGCGCCTGGCCGTGGCAGCGCAATTTGCGTCGGCCCGGTTCCCGGCGCCATGTCCGGGGCCGCCGTCGTGCTAGGGGCCGATCATCAGGCCAGTCTCGGGCAGGGCATTGCCGGGCAGGGCATTGCCGGGCGGGGCGGTGTCGGGCGGGCCAGCTTGCCGTTCCGCGCGGTCAACCGCCCGGGTGCTGGCGGGCATGATCCCGGGCTTCAGCGCCATCACCTGTTGCCGCGTCAGCTGGTCGGCGTGCCCGGGCTGTCGCGCCTGTTCGACCGGCTGGGGCGCGAGGCGATCGGGTTTGATGATTTTCGCCGCAACGGCCTGTTGCTGCCTGCGAGCGAGAAGGCAGCGCGCATCCTCGGCCTGCCGCTGCATCGCGGGCCGCACCGGCACTACAACCGCATGGTCATCGACCGCGTTGGCCTGATCGAGCGCGGCTGGGCGGGCGAGCGCAGGCGCGACGACGAGGCGGCGCTGGGCACCGTGGCCTTCCGGTTGCGGCTGCTCCAGAACGCCTTGCGCCGGCGCCTGTTGCAGCCGGGGCCGCGCCGCGTGGTGCTGAACGGGCGCGATCCGGCCCTGGCCGACAGCGCCTTTGCCGAGCTTGATGCCATGGCCGATCTGCTGTGGACCGAGGCCGAGGCGGTCGATCCGGGCGGTTGGTGATCCCGTCCGCCCGGATCGCTCCGGTTTTCAGCCCTGGGCGGTCGCCGCCGCGTTGGCCGCGCTGAGCACCGCGCGGACGCCGGCCGTGGCCACGTCTTCATCGATCCCCACGCCCCAGACGGTGCGGCCATCGGCGGTCACGCATTCGACATAGGCCGCCGCCCGCGAATCCGCACCCTTGCCCAGCGCGTGCTCGGAATAGTCGCGGATCTCGATCGGCACGTTGAAGCTTTCCGCCAGGGTCGCCACGACCGAGGAGATCAGGCCATTGCCCCGGCCCGAAACGGTGTGGGCCTTGCCGTCCACCCCGATCTTGCCGGCAAAGACCCGGCTGCCATCGGTGGAGCGCATCTCGTTGTAGTCGAGCAGCTGGAAGTGCTGGGGTGCGTCGAGCCGGTAGGTCTTGCGGAACACGTCCCAGATGTCGCTCGCCTGCAGTTCGCGGCCCAGCTCGTCGGCCAGGTCCTGGACGTAGCGGCTGAAGTGCGCCTGCATCCGCTTGGGCAGCTTGAGCCCCTGGTCCTGCTCGATCACCCAGGCAAAGCCGCCCTTGCCGCTCTGCGAGTTGACGCGGATCACCGCCTCGTAGGAGCGGCCCAGGTCCGCCGGGTCGATTGGCAGGTAGGGCACGGCCCAGAGCTGGTCGTTGCGGGTTTCCTGCGCGGCGAAGCCCTTCTTGATTGCGTCCTGATGGCTGCCGGAAAAGGCGGTGTAGACCAGTTCGCCGCCATAGGGGTGGCGTTCGGGCACGGCCAGCTGGTTACAGTATTCCACCGTCTGGATGACTTCGTCGATGTCGGAGAAATCCAGTTTCGGATCAACGCCCTGCGTGTACATATTGAGGCCGACCGTGACGAGGCAGCAGTTGCCCGTGCGCTCGCCATTGCCGAACAGGCAGCCTTCCACGCGGTCGGCGCCAGCCATCAGGCCCAGCTCCGCCGCGGCAACGCCAGTGCCGCGATCGTTGTGGGTGTGGAGCGAGATCACCGCGCTCTCGCGATTGGGCAGGTTGCGGCAGAAATACTCGATCTGGTCGGCATAGATGTTGGGCGTTGCCGCTTCCACCGTGGCCGGCAGGTTGAGGATGATCGGCTTTTCGGGCGTCGGCTGGAGGATCTGCATCACCGCCTCGCAGCATTCGATGCTGAAATCGAGTTCGGCGGTGGAGAAGGTTTCCGGCGAATATTCGAAATGCCAGTCGGTCTGCGGGAAGCGCGCGGCATTGTCGCGCAGCATCCTGGCCGCGCTGGCCGCGATCTCCTTGATCTGCGGCTGTTCCATCCCGAACACCACCTGGCGCCACAGCGGCGAGACCGCGTTGTAGACGTGGACGATGGCCGAATGGACGCCGGCCAGGCTCTCGAACGAGGTGGCGATCAGGTCCGGGCGGGCCTGGGTCAGCACCTGGACCTTCACGCCCTCGGGAATGCGGCCATTGTCGACCAGGGCGCGGATGAAATCATACTCGGTCGCCCCGGCGGCCGGGAAGCCGACCTCGATCTCCTTGAGGCCGACCTTGAGCAGCAGGTCGAAGAACCGGTTCTTCTTTTCCGCCCCCATCGGATCGATCAGCGACTGGTTGCCATCGCGCAGGTCGGTCGAGAGCCAGCGCGGTGCCCTGGTGATCGTACGGCTGGGCCACTGGCGATCGGGCAACTGGATCTGGGGGAAGGGGCGGTACTTGACCGAAGGGTCTTTCAACATGGTCATGATCGGAACTCGGGTGGCTTGCAGGCAACTTGCAGTGCCGTTGCAATCTGTTTGCAGTGGAGGCGGTGCTGGCTCCCTTGGGCGCCGCACGCGCCGGACCGACCGACGCGTCAGCTCACGCCCAAGGGCGGGTAAGTCGCAGGGTAAGGTCAAGCCGCAGGATCATGGCTCCAGCCTATGGGCATGACGGCGCGCGATGTAAAGGGCGAAGGGCGCGAAAAGCCCTGTTCCGGCCATTTCCGCACGGCGATTCCGCTCAGTCCCCTGCGCCGGCGAGCCGGTCGAACACGGCGAGCCAGGCCTCGACCGCCGGGGTGAGGCGGCTGCGGGCGACGGCGCTTTCGATCGCGGCGGCGTCGGGGAAAGGCCGGGCGGCCTGGGCGGCCACGGCCTCAGCCAAAGCCTGGGGGCCGGCGGCCTTCGCCAGGGTGCCGACGCCCGGCGTGACGACGAGATCGCGCAGGAAGTGGGAGCAATCGGTGGCGGCGAAGGGCACGCCGCGGGCCAGCGCTTCCACCGCGACGGCCGGGCCGCCTTCGTAGGCCGAGGAGACCAGCAGCAGGTCGGCGGCATCGAGCGCGGCGTTCACGTCGGCGCAGAATCCGGGGAGGGTGACGCGGCCGGCAAGGCCAAGCCGGGCGATTTCCGCTTCCAGCCGGGGCCGCAGGGCGCCTTCGCCGTGGATCACCAGCGAGCACGGGCGCCGGGCGGAAAGCGCCTTCACCGCGGCCATGGCCAGCGGCCAGTCCTTCTGCGGTTCGAGCCGGCCGATGCCGACTAGGCGCAGCGGTCCGTCCGCCGAGGAGCCGGGGCGGGCAATGATCGGAGCATCGTCATCGAGGAAGGGATCGTGAATCGTGCTGACCGGGATGGCGCCAAGCAGGGCGCGGCAATCGCCGGCAAGGCCATCGGACATGGCGCATAGGTGGGAAATGCCGAAGGTCAGCCGGCGCAGGACGAAGGCGGCAAGGGCGCGGACCGGCGCGGCGGCATGGGCCGGGATCAGCGGGTTGCTGATCTTGGCGACGACCGGGATCCCGGGCATGGCGGCGCGCAGTGCCCGGGCAAGGATGAAGTGGAAGTTGCCGGGCAGGAACACGACATCGGGCGCAAGGCGCCGCGCGGCCTCGGCCATCGGCGCGCCCAGGCGCAGGCGCGAGACGGGGCTGCGGGGGATGGGAGGGGCCAGCATTTCCACCGCGGCGCCGGCGGGAACCCGCGCGGCCATGGGGCCATCGCGCGCGCCGGCCAGGATCGTGACCCGCCGGCCCCGGGCAAGCCAGGCCTCGGCCAGACGGAAGGCGATGATCTCGGTGCCGCCGGCCGAGAAGTCGTGGATCGGGATCAGGATGTGGCGGGCGGTCATCTGAGCCTGGGCCTTAGCCGAGCATTAGCCCGCACGAAAGCCTGCGTCGCCGTGGCCCGAATGGAAACGGGCGGGAGTCGCGCCTGCGACCCCCGCCCGTCCGTTTGCCGGAAAGGCCGATCAGTTCTTGGTCTGGTCGACCAGCTTGTTGGCGCCGATCCAGGGCATCATGGCGCGCAGCTTGGCGCCGGTTTCCTCGATCGGGTGGCGCTTGGCGAGGCCGCGGGCGGCCTTCAGTTCAGGCTGGCCGGCGCGGTTGTCGAGCACGAAGTTCTTCACGAAGCGGCCCGACTGGATGTCGGCGAGGACGCGCTTCATCTCGGCCTTGGTTTCGGCGGTGATGATGCGCGGGCCGGTGGTGATGTCGCCGTATTCGGCGGTGTTCGAGATCGAGTAACGCATATTGGCGATGCCGCCTTCATACATCAGGTCGACGATCAGCTTCAGCTCGTGGAGGCACTCGAAATAGGCCATTTCCGGGGCATAGCCGGCTTCCACCAGCACTTCGAAGCCCGCCTGGACGAGGTGGGTGGCGCCGCCGCACAGCACCGCCTGCTCACCGAACAGGTCGGTTTCGCATTCCTCGCGGAAGTTGGTCTCGATGATGCCCGAACGGCCGCCGCCGACGCCCGAGGCATAGGCCAGGGCCACGTCGTGGGCATTGCCGGTCACGTCCTGGTGGATGGCGACGAGGCAGGGCACGCCGCCGCCCTTCACGTATTCGCCGCGCACGGTGTGGCCCGGACCCTTGGGGGCGATCATGATCACGTCGATGTCGGCGCGGGCCTCGATCAGGCCGAAGTGGATGTTGAGGCCATGGGCGAAGGCGAGCGCGGCGCCCGGCTTCATGTTGGCGTGCAGATCGTCGGCGTAGATCGCGGCCTGGTGTTCGTCGGGCGCGAGGATCATCAGGATGTCGGCCCAGGCGGCGGCATCGGCGTTGGCGAGGACCTTGAAGCCGGCGGCTTCGGCCTTCTTGGCGCTGGCCGAACCCGGGCGCAGCGCGATGGCCACGTCCTTGACGCCGCTGTCGCGCAGGTTCTGCGCGTGAGCGTGGCCCTGCGAGCCATAGCCGAGGATGGCGATCTTCTTGCCGGTGATCAGGTTCAGATCGCAATCGGCGTCGTAATAAACCTTCATGGGTTCGTTCCTTGTCGTCAGCCCGGCGAACCGGGATCGTCGTTGTCGTCGTCCCGGACTTGATCCGGGACCGGTATCCTTCATGCGCTGCCCCCTTGCCGGACAGCGATCCCGGGTCAAGCCCGGGATGACGTAAAATTCAGACGCCTTGCGTGCCGCGCGCCATACCCACGACGCCGGTGCGGCCCACTTCGACCAGCCCCAGCTCGCGCATCAGGCCGATGAAGGTGTCGATCTTGTCGGGCGCGCCGGTCAGCTCGAAGATGAAGCTGGAGGTGGTGGTATCGACCGGCTTGGCCCGGAAGATATCGGCCAGGCGCAAGGCTTCCACCCGGGCATCGCCGGTGCCGGAGACCTTGACCAGCGCCAGTTCGCGCGCGACGTGGGGGCCGGCCTCGGTGAGATCGATCACCTTGTGGACCGGGACCAGCCGTTCGAGCTGGGCGTGGATCTGGTCGATCTGGGCGGGCGGGCCGTGGGTGACGATGGTGATCCGGCTCACCGCGTGGTTTTCGGTGATGTCGGCCACGGTCAGGCTGTCGATGTTGTAGCCGCGCGCGGTGAACAGGCCGGCGATCTTGGCGAGAATGCCGGCCTCGTTGTCGACGATGACGGTGAGGACGTGGCGTTCCTCGTGTTCCTTGGTGATCTTCATCATCGCGCCCTTACACCAGTGCCTTCGCTTCATCGTCCATCGTGCCTTCCACGGTATCCCCGTAGAGCAGCATTTCGGTGTGGGCCGCGCCCGAGGGGATCATGGGCAGGCAGTTCTCTTCCTTGGCGACGAGGCAATCGACGAAGACCGGGCCGGGATGGTCGATCATCGCCTGGATGCCGGCATCGAGCTGATCCTCGCTCTCGATGCGGATGCCCTTCCAGCCATAGGCTTCGGCCAGCTTCACGAAATCGGGCAGGCTGTCGGAATAGGAATTGGAGTAGCGGCTCTCGTAGGTGAGTTCCTGCCACTGGCGGACCATGCCCATGAATTCGTTGTTGAGCACGAACACCTTGACCGGCAGGCGATATTGGGTGGCCGTGCCCATTTCCTGGATGTTCATCTGGATCGAGGCGTCGCCGGCGATGTCGATCACCAGCTTGCCCGGATTGCCCATCTGCGCGCCGATCGCGGCCGGCAGGCCATAGCCCATGGTGCCCAGGGAGCCGGAGGTGAGCCAGCGGTTGGGGCCGAAGAAGTGGAAGTGCTGGGCCGCCCACATCTGGTGCTGGCCGACCTCGGTGGTGATGATCGGATCAACATCGCGGGTCAGCGCGAACAGGCGTTCGATCGCATATTGCGGGGCGATCGCCTTGGTGGTGCGCGGATAGGACAGGCTCAGCCGGGCGCGCCAGCCGTCGATCCGGGCCTTCCACTCGGCGAGGTCCTGGGCCGGGCGCTTGCCCCAGGCCTCGATCAGCTGTTCGAGGACCTGCGCGCAATCACCGACGATCGGCAGGTCGACCGCCACGGTCTTGTTGATCGAGGACCGGTCGATATCGATGTGGATCTTGATGGAATTGGGCGCGAAGGCATCGAGCCGGCCGGTGACGCGATCATCGAAGCGGGCGCCGACGCACAGGATCAGGTCGGCCTTGTTCATCGCCATGTTGGCTTCGTAGGTGCCGTGCATCCCCAGCATCCCCAGCCAGTCGCCATGGTCGGCCGGGAAGGCGCCCAGGCCCATCAGGGTGGAGGTGAGCGGAGCGCCGGTCAGCGCCTGGAGCTGGCGCAGCAGCTCGGTGGCACGCGGGCCGGAATTGATCACGCCGCCGCCAGTGTAGAGCACCGGCTGCTTCGCATTGGCCAGCAGGTCGATCGCCTGGTCGATTTCCTCGGCGCTGGCGCGGGTGCGCGGCGCGTAGCGGTTGCGGCGCTGGGGGGCGGCCTCGGACCACGGCGCGGTGGCGATCTGGACGTTCTTGGGGATGTCGACGACGACCGGGCCGGGACGGCCGGTGGTGGCGATCTGGAAGGCTTCATCAAGCACGGCGGCGAGTTCGGCCGGGTCCTTGACCAGGTAGTTGTGCTTGCAGCAATGGCGGGTGATGCCGACCGTATCGGCTTCCTGGAAGGCATCGGTGCCGATGACGCTGGTGGGAACCTGGCCGGTGATGACGACCATCGGAATCGAATCCATGAAGGCATCGGCGATGCCGGTGACCGCGTTGGTCGCCCCCGGGCCAGAGGTGACGAGGACCACGCCGGGCTTGCCGGTGGAGCGGGCATAGCCTTCGGCGGCGTGCGCGGCGCCGGCTTCGTGGCGAACCAGGACGTGGCGGATCGCGCTGTGCTCGAACAGGGCATCATAGATCGGCAGCACCGCGCCGCCGGGATAGCCGAACACCACCTCGACGCCCTGGCGGACCAGGCTATCGACCAGGATATCTGCGCCGCTGCGCTCTTGGCTCACGTTCATTTCCTTAGCTGCGGGGCCGTGGCGGCCCCATCGGCCGCGCGCACAGGCCTGTCAACCCGCGCGCGGACCATCATTCGGGCGGGGCACTAGGGGTTATGAAATGGCGCGTCAACCCGCTATTCGCGCAATAATGCTTCAAACAGGAGGCGTGGATCGAAATGTTCTGACTCGATTCGCGGCCATTCCGGCGGGCACTGGTGGCGCAGCCAGGTGAGCTGGCGCTTGACGTAGTTGCGGGTGGCTTGGGCGCCGCGCTCCTGCGTGGCCACCAGCGTGGCCTTGCCGGAAAGGAATGCGGCCAGTTCCGGCACGCCGATCGCGCGCATTACCGGCAAGTCGGCCGGCAGGTGTCGGGCTAGCAGGGCCAGGACTTCCTCGATGGCGCCGCCGGTCAGCATCGCGGCAAAGCGCCGGTCGCAGCGCTCGTAAAGCCATTGCCGGTCGGGCAGGAGGATCGCCGGGTGGAGCGCGATGGCCTCGCCGATGCCGCCGCTGCGCCGGGCCTGCCAGTGAGCCAGCGGGCGGCTGGTGGACCGCACGACCTCGAGCGCGCGGGCGACGCGGGTGGTGTCGGCCGGGTGAAGGCGGGCGGCGCGTTCGGGATCTTCGATGGTCAGCGCGGCGTGGGCCTCGGCCACGGGCAGGGCGCGCACCTGAGCGCGCACGGCGGGATCGATCGGGGGGACCGGGGCGATGCCGTCGATCAGGGTGCGAAGATACAGCCCGGTGCCGCCGACCAGGATCGGCACGGCGCCCGCCGCATGGGCCTCGGCGATCTCGGCCTTGGCGGCCGTTGCCCAGTCGGCGGCGGAGCAGGTCTGCGCCCCATCCCAGGCGCCATAGAGCCGGTGGTCCACGCCGTGCATCTCGGCGGGGGTGGGGCGGGCGCTGAGCACGGCGAGATCGGCATAGACCTGGGCGCTGTCGGCATTGATCACCACGCCGCGCCGGCCCCGATCGGCGAGAGTCAGCGCAAGGCGCACCGCGAGATCGCTCTTGCCGCTGGCGGTCGGCCCTGCGATGAGCGCGACCGGCGGCAGGTGGCCGCCTGTCATGAGGGAATGTTCGGTGCTCATCGCGCGGCTGATAGCAGACACTTCGACGATTGCGGATAACCTCGATCGCGCCCGCGCGCTGCTGGAGGGCCAGGGCATCCCGATCGCCATGGCCGAGCCGATCACCAGCGGCGAGGATGCGATCGAGTTGCAGATGCCGCATGGCAGCCCGGCGGCGGTGCGTGCGGTGCTGGACGAATGCTTCCAGCCCTCCGACCTCCTCATCAGCGACCGGCCGATCGCCGTGCCGCACCTGTTCGTCTCCGACATGGATTCGACCATGATCGCGGCCGAATGCATCGACGAGCTGGCCGACTTTGCCGGGATCAAGGACCAGATCGCCGAAATCACCGAGCGGGCCATGCAGGGCGAACTCGATTTCGCCTCGGCCCTGACCGAGCGGGTGGCCCTGCTCAAGGACCTTGGCGAAGAGGCCATCGCCCGGTGCCTCGCTGAACGGATCGCCCCGATGCCCGGCGCGCGGACGCTGGTGGCAACGCTCAAGGCGCGGGGCTGCTTCACCGTGCTGGTAACCGGCGGCTTCCACCAGTTCGCCGATCCCGTGGCCGAACAACTGGGCTTCGAGCGGGTGGTGGCCAACCGCCTGGCCGTGCATGGCGGCAAGCTGACCGGCGGGCTCTCCGGCGCGATCACCGACTCATCGGTGAAGCGGGCGGTGCTGCTGGAGGAAATGGCGCGGCTTGGCGCCGGCGCGGTGAGCCTGGCCACCGGCGATGGCGCCAACGACATTCCGATGATCGAGGCGGCAACCTATGGCCTGGCCTATTACGCCAAGCCCAAGGCCCGCGCCGCCGCCGACGGCTGGGTGGACCGGGGCGACCTCACCAGCGTGCTGACCCTGCTGGGCGTACCGCGCGACGAATGGGTTTGGGAGTGAGTTGAGATTGATCCAGCTTGGTCATATGTATTATTGTAAACATACTCTAGGCTCAGGACTCATTGATCACAACCAGTAGCAGCAGGTTGCGGCGATGGAGATGGCGGACAT
>NZ_JBHRTQ010000010.1:0-23007 GCF_042646485.1 Novosphingobium bradum
ATGTCCGCCATCTCCATCGCCGCAACCTGCTGCTACTGGTTGTGATCAATGAGTCCTGAGCCTAAAATTATGAGAATCGGCAAGAAAGGCACTATTGTAGTTCCGGCGATTTCGTCAGAGCAGCGGCCATTCCTTCCCGTGGGTTTGGTTGACAGCCAGACCGCCATCTCGAACAAGTGCTACGCTCTCTACGATGCCCCGCTTTGGAATATGGCAATCATTGCCTCTCGCCTTCACTGGGTCTGGATCGGCACCGTCTGTGTGCGCATGCGTACCGACTTCTCCTATTCCAACACCCTCGGCTGGAACACCTTTCCCGTGCCCAAGCTGACTGAGCAGAACAAGGCCGATCTCACCCGCTGTGCCGAGGACATTCTGCTGGCGCGCGAGGCCCATTTCCCGGCGACGATCGCCGATCTCTACGATCCCGAAAAGATGCCGGAGAACCTCCGTCACGCGCATGAGCGCAACGACGAGGTGCTGGAACGCATCTACATCGGCCGCCGCTTCCGCAACGACACCGAGCGGCTGGAAAAGCTGTTCGAACTCTACACCCGGATGACCAGCGCGAAGGCAGCGTGATGGGCAGCGGAAGTTTCTGATATTGCCGGATCAGTATGTCAGTAACTTTGCGCCTTTCTGACATTGGCGTGCTCCTCGATTTCTTGACTTCGGCAACCCGCCGCCGCACAGTCTCATTTGAGATACGAGGGCACTTGGAATGGCGGGCAGCAGCATGATTCACGTCCGGGTCGACGACGACCTGAAGGCGCGGGCTACCGAGGCTTTGAATGCCATGGGCCTGTCCGTGTCCGATGCTGTGCGACTGTTGCTGCATCGCATCGCGACCGACCAGGCTTTCCCTCTCGAACTCAAAGTGCCCAATGCCGAAACCCGGGCCGCCCTTGCCGAGGCGGAAGAAATCATCCGCCGGAAACAGGCGGCCGCTGCCGCGACAGATGCGAAAGCCGAATAGCCCATGACCACCCCGCAACCCTCGACCGTCGACAAGATCATTCCCGCAGCCTCCTTCAAGACCGCCCACACCGGCGCATCTGCGAAGTCGGACGAGCTTGGCATGCGCCCCATGCAAGCACGGGCCTATGAAAAGCGTGGCGAGCAGTATCTGCTGATCAAGTCGCCGCCGGCCTCAGGCAAGAGCCGCGCGCTGATGTTCGTGGCTCTCGACAAGCTGACCAATCAGGGGGTCCGCCAAGCGATCATCTGCGTGCCCGAACGCTCGATCGGAGCAAGCTTCGGCAGCGAGCCGCTGAGCAAGTACGGCTTCTACGCCGACTGGGTGGTCGCTCCGCAGTGGAACCTGTGCAACACACCGGGCGCCGACGATCCCAAGGTCGCCAAGTCCAAGGTGAAGGCGGTCGGCGAATTCCTCACCAGCGATGCCAAGGTGCTGGTCTGTACCCATGCGACATTCCGCTTTGCCTTCGATGAGCTGGGCGTCGAAGCCTTCGACAATCGACTGGTCGCCATCGACGAATTTCACCACGTTTCTGCCGATGCTGGCAACCGGCTCGGCGCCCAGCTTGCGCAGATGATCGGGCGCGACAAGGCGCATATCGTCGCCATGACCGGCAGCTATTTCCGGGGCGATGCGATCCCGGTGCTGGCGCCCGAAGACGAGACCAAGTTCGAGACCGTCACCTATACCTATTATGAGCAGCTCAACGGGTACGAACACCTGAAGGTGCTCGACATCGGCTATAGCTTCTACACCGGCCCCTATACCGAGAAGATTTCGGCGCTGCTCGACCCGACGGTGAAGACCATCGTCCACATTCCCTCGGTCAATTCGAAGGAAAGCCTCAAGGACAAGCACCGCGAGGCCGAAGACATCATGAACCACCTCGGTGACTGGCAGGGTGTCGATCCCGAGACGGGGTTCCACCTAATCCGCACGGCGGCGGGCCAAGTCATCAAGGTGGCCGATCTGGTCGACGACGATGCCGCCAAGCGCGACCGGGTAGTCTCCGCGCTCAAATCGCCCAAGGGGCGCGACGACCGCGATTTCGTCGACGTGATCATCGCGCTGGGCATGGCGAAGGAAGGCTTCGACTGGATCTGGTGCGAACATGCCCTCACCGTCGGCTATCGTTCGAGCCTCACCGAGATCATCCAGATCATTGGCCGGGCCACCCGCGATGCGCCGGGCAAGACCCGTGCCCGCTTCACCAACCTGATCGCGGAGCCGGCGGCGGATGACCCGCTCGTGATCGATGCGATCAACGACTACCTGAAGGCGATCGCCGCGAGCCTGCTGATGGAGCAGGTACTGGCACCCCGGTTTGATTTCACGCCCAAGGACGCCGGTCCCAAGCCGGGGTTTGATTACGGCGAGGAGGGCTATAAGGAAGGCGAGCTCAACGTCGGCGTCAACGCCCAGGGGCAGATGCACTTCGAGATCAAGGGCCTAAAGCTGCCGACCAGCATCGAAGCGACGAGGATCTGCCGCGAAGACCTGAACGAAGTGATCGCCAGCTTTGTGCAGGACAAGGCGGCGCTGGAGCGCGGCATGTTCGATCCGGAGGTCGTGCCGGAGGAACTGACCCAGCTCAAGATGGGCAAGATCATCCGCGAGAAGTATCCCGAGCTCACCGAAGAGGACCAGGAGGCGGTGCGCCAGCATGCGGTCGCGGCGATGACGCTGACCCAGCAGGCGAAGGCCGCGATCAGCGGTGCCGGCGTCGACGGCGACCTCAAGGCCAACACCGCTTTCATCGACGGCGTGCGCAAGTTCGCGCTCAGCGTGACCGACCTCGACATCGACCTGATCGACCGGGTCAATCCCTTCAGCGCGACCTATGCCGTGCTGGCCAAGGCGATGGACGAGAAGACGCTGCTCCAGGTCCAGGCGGTGATCAATGCCAAGAAGGACAAGCTGACCTACGACGATGCCCGTGCGCTGGCCGAGCGTGCGCTGGAGTTCAAGCGCGAACGGGGCCGGTTGCCGTCGCTGACCTCGCAGGATGCCTGGGAGCGCAAAATGGCGGAGGGGGTCGCGTTCCTGCAGCGCCATGCGGCGAAGGCCACCACCGATGGCTGACCTCAGTGACCTCGAACTGCTGGCAGAGCTGGGCGTCGAGACGGCGGTGGAGCCTGCGCGCTCGCTGACTCCGCTTCAGGAGCGGATCATTGCCGGGTTCGAGGATATCCAGCGGTTCGTGACCGAACATGGCCGCCTGCCGCAGCACGGCGAGGAGCGCGATATCTTCGAGCGGCTCTATGCCGTGCGCCTTGATCGTCTCCGCGCGCAGCCAGACGCGCGTGAGCTGCTGGCTGCGCTCGATACGGACGGCATTCTCGAGGGAACGTCGATCGTCGGTGCGGCGCCGGTCAGTCTCGATGACACAGCTCTGCTCGCGGAACTGGGCATTGAGCCTCATGCCGAGGACGACATTTCCCAACTTCGCCACGTCGCCCCGCGGGCGGAAAAACGCGCAGCGGAGGAAATCGGCAACCGCGAACGGTGCGAGGATTTCGACACTTTCACGCCGTTGTTCGAGCGGGTTCAGGCCGATCTTGCATCGGGCAACCGCCAGGCCAAGGTGCTCGATCAGACCGAGGTGACACTGGCCGAGATCCAGCCCGGCAATTTCTTCATTGTCGGCGGCCAACTGGCCTATGTCGCCGCGTCGACCGACGAGTTTGTCACACAGTACGAACGCAAGGATCGCCGCGTCCGGGTGATCTACGACAACGCGACCGAGGCCAGCGTGCTGTCCCGTTCCTTCCAGAAGGCACTCTATCGCGACGATACCGCGCGCCGGATCACCGAGCAGAGTGCGGGACCGCTGTTTGGCGATACTGCGGAGCCCGATGACCTCGCCAGCGGAACCATCTACGTCCTGCGCAGCAAGTCAGCCCACCCCTATGTCGATGAGCATCGAGACCTGATCCACAAGATCGGCGTGACCGGACAGCCTGTCGCGAGCCGGATTGCCAATGCCAGGAATGACCCGACCTTTCTGCTTGCCGATGTCGAGGTGGTCGCCGAGTACCGGCTCTACAACATCAACCGGATCAAGCTCGAAAACGTGATCCACCGCGCCCTCGCTCCGGCACGGCTCGACCTGTCAGCCGGAGATCGCTTCGGCAAGACCGTTCAGCCCCGCGAATGGTTTCTGGCACCACTCAATGCGATAGATGAGCTGGTGGTCAGGATAAGCGACGGGAGTATCACGGAATACCAATATGACCCCATCAGAGCTCAATTTGTTGAGGTCAAATGACCAGACATCCGGAACGGCAGGGCTTCGACCGCGACCAGGATGCACATCTCCCAATTATATGTTTGCAGGATCAGCGGGAGCTGGTCAATCAAGTCACATAGCAAAGCGATATGCGAATGGCTTCGCAGTCAGACTGTAGAGGCGCTCGGGACATCGTAATTCTGTTTTGAAAATAACGACATGAGCCTATGGTCAAGCAGGGCTTGGAAAATGTCTGGGCACGTCGCGGCACAAGGAATGATGCGGCCTGCGGCATCAAAGTTTATCTTTAGGCCCGCCTGCCCGTGATTTGCGCGCAGTGCTTCCATGAAGCCTTGGTTCTTGTAGTGACCCTTTTGTCGGATTGCAAAACTCCGCCTTAATTGAATTTTGTTCGATCCAACGTAGTTTATTATTTCTGCAATGTCGGTGAATGTTTCTGAAAATTCTGGCTCTGCCTGAAGTTCGGTAAACTCATGCGCGTGCGCCTGCCTATAACTCATAACAGACTCAAAATTCCCCTTACTGGATATGAGGACATGATCCGCGAGGACGAAAAAATCAAAACGCTTTGAAAGGGAAAATGCTGGAGATTCCTCCAGCTCCAACTCATCATCCGAAAATACTACAGGAAGCAAACCGGTAAATTTCTTGGTCTTCCAAGAATCATTGGCGCGACAAATTGCGTGAAAAACCTCGCCATTGGATACAATTTTAACCGTGTAGAATTCGGTATTTTGAAGATCCTTGAGTTTTCGAGCCTTTTTTGCGGGCAATTCGTCCTTCGCTGCGTCGATCACCAAGCCTGCATTCGTTTCAAGCGTCGTCAAGGTAAGGGCGCTGCCTTCATTGTTCTGCGCCAAAAGCTCATATTCGATAGTTTCGGTAATCTGGTCGCGTGCCGCCATAATCGCGGCCTTCAGCGCTTGTTCCAGCGTCTCGGTTATGCCCACCCAATGTCCGGCATAGGTTGGAACGGCCGCGCCTTGGCGCTGCGACTTCCGGAATGTCCATAGACTCAAGGCGCCGCCTGCAACGTCAAATGCCTTAAAATCTTCAAGAGCGCTCACGAAATCCCCCTATTTTACGACCAGCACTTCCTGAACAGCATTTACCTTGTAGGTATCTCCTGGATTCAGGTTGATGCGAGATAGAGCCATTGAAGTGGATACCACTTGCCCGCCCGGCGACGAGTGTTTAATTTCAAACAGCTTCCAGCCAAAAACGGTAAGAACCGGATTCATGATGGCTCTCTCTGACTTGTAAGTTATGATGAATATCCAAGCCAGAAACACGATGAATCCCACGAATTTCCCTATGTCATTGTAGTCTATTCCCATAAACGACACGACATAGGGGAGTACATAATTCATAAGATCTGTAGGGATGTGCTTAACCTCAGACACCACAGCCTGTTGGCGAACCTTGATTGCATTGAGTACAATGAGAGTGAAGACAAAGCACGCGAGGCAAATCGCGACAAAGGAAAGGCTTATAATCGGTTGACGAAGCGGAATGATGCAATTGAATGGTCGCCATTCCGTGCAAATCTCCGAACCCCATAGATCATAGCGAAAATTCTGAACGAGCAAAATTACGCTCAGGGGCAGGTACGAACCCAGGAACAATATGCCTGCTGCGTAAATCCTAAGCTGCATGTTTCTGATCCGGGGAGTAGGTTGGTATATTTTTGAATATGATAGTCTCGCCAATTAGCTAATGATCAGCCTCAGCCGCAAGCTTCCATGCGCCATCGTCAGCCATTTGCTCCGATAGGCGTTGCAATACGCAGACCACTTCAACGAGGCGCACGCCGTCGATCCGGCGCATATGCATTGTTGGACGTCGGATTGCGATCAGCTTTTGCATATCATGGTCGAATCCTGTCTTTTCGACGAACACGTCGCCGAAAACTTCATCCCAGTTTTTCGTGCTCTGAACGATTCCCGACAGGTCACCCAGCTCGGTAAAATTGATCAGCGATGCGAACGCTTCTCCGCGCGCCATCGCCGCTTTGCGGATCTCCTTCGCTTTGCCGATCAGGTTCGACGCGCGCAGCTTGAACCAGTCTTGGCCGCAGCGTTCCTTGAGCTTGCGCTCAACATAGGCGCGTAGCTCCTGCTCGAACCGTCCGACCAGCGCATAGGCATCCTTGCTGGTGCCGCGTGACCGCACGGTCATCGAGACCTCGCCAAGCGTCACAACCGCAACAGCGCTGACCTCAGAGCGAAGGCCGACAGTCAGCCCGCTTTCGATCATGATCTCTAGCGCCATACCGGGCTCGGCTGCGATCAGCCCTTCATCAACCTCAGCCTCATGGTACATGCGCTTGCGCACGCGCCTGTCGCGCCAGAAATTCTCCGGCAAATCGACGCGAGTTCGCCATTCGCCGAACAGCGAATGGTAGGCGTCGAGATGGAAATGACTGCCCCTATCAAACGCTTCGCCAATGCCGGCTAGAGCTGACATTTTAAGTTGCGTCGCCGCGAAATCTGCCTCGAACCGGGAGGTTAACCCAAGCATCGCGCTCATTTTGGCCTGATCGAGCGCGGCCGAGCCAATGAAGTTTTTGGCTATAGCGCTGCGTATGCCATCGACCGCTGATCCAAGGCCGCTTCCAAGAAGCTTGGCAAGCGCAGGAGTGTCAACTCGGCCAAGAGTGCTGGCCCATTGTGAGGTTCGGGCAATGTCGCCGCACGGCCCAGCCAACGATGCCAGAAGCGATTTCTGGATGGCGCGCTGCTGATCTTCGAATTGCTTGATCACCGAACCGATACCACCAAGTGGGCGCATGGCTTCTTCGAGTGTCCGCTGTGCCTGGCTGACAGCGAGCGCCAAGGCTGGATCGATTTTGAGCGGCTGGACGCCTTGGATTGCCGCAATTACCTTCGGGTCGATCGAGGGTATGATCGCCCCGATCGAAGCGAGCTTGGCCTGGTCGATAGCCAATGGCTGTATCGCTTTGAGACTTGCGGACAACTCCGCAGACGGCTGGAGCATCTTGCGCATTGCTTCGGTTCGCGCGGCTTCGGCAGCGCCAAAGGTCGGGCCAAGCACATCCGCGATCTGTTTGGCTAGTTGCTGCGCAGGGGATTTTGCGTGATCGCGAGCAAGCTTTGCCGTAGGTGAATCGTAAAGCTCTCTCGCGATTTTTGCAGCCGGCGATTCCAAGTGTTCACGTGCGAGATTCTCGGTCGTGACGCCCCGGCCGCTGCGTGCGATTGCTTCGGCTATCGTTATTGGCTCACCGCGTACGCTTTCCGAAGGCTTGTCTCTGGGGCGCTCGCCGTTAGCACTGTCGTCATTATCCATTGCCATTGCCCAATTGCTTACTTTTCGATCGCCCCCTGCGCACCGTCATGTCCATCTGTAGAACCACTCAGTCAAACGTCGCAGGGCTGCGCCCAGAGTCAGACGTAGGAGCGGAATGGCGTCACGTTCGCGTCGCTCACCTCGGCCTCGGGAAGCTCTAGACCGGACACACGGCCAAACATTTCACGCTCGAGCCCACTTTCACCGATCATTCGTCCGACAGAACCAGGATAGGCGGTCTCGAGGGCGGAAAGAGCGCGCGGCAAAAGTTCAGGAACCTCACAAGCGATAATGTCATCATAGCGCTCTTGCCGCTTCTGGCCTGTCTTGCTGAGATGGATGTACCCTGTGCGATACTGATCGGCAGAGATCATGCGGAGATCATAGGCACGGCGCAGTATCGCTGCAGCTGACACCTTCCACCTCAATTTGAGTTTAAAGATCTCGGCCCAATCCAGAAAACGTGAACGGGGGAACTCGTGTACAAATGAAGACCGGGGAAGCAGGAAGGCGCTTGCGAACCGATTGGCTTGGTCCTCCGTTTCCTTGTCCCCGGTCTGGACGCCCCGGTGCATGATCAGGTGTCCGGCCTCATGCGCAAGGTCAAAGCGGAGCCGACATGCGGCCGGCTTCGCATCACTACGAATAATCATGGGGCGGGCGGCATCTATTGACAGCGCGTCGACCCGTTCGGAAACACCGCCGAAGAAGCTAACTACCGCACCTGCATTCTCAACCACACGCATCATGCTTGAAACCGGTCCGGTGCCAAGCTGCCAATGCGCCCGAGCAGCATCCGCGACATCCTCCACGTCACTAAGCGTTGAGACCGGAATGTCGGGGAAGGAAACGTCGGGCAGCTTGAGCTCGCGATCGAGCCTGCTCACAAAACCGTCAAGCAGAGTGCCTCGAGCTAAAACCTGACTTACAATGGTAAGAGGCGTCGTGCGCTGCTTCCTAAAGTGGCATTGCTCCGGCCGGATTCCGAGGTCCACGGGAAGCCCAAAGAAATGCCTCCCGACGCCCAGGGCGTCAGCCAACGCGTCGCGCATTTCCTCAGTCGGCACCTTGATGCCCTGCTCGAGCTGATTCAGGTACTGGCGTGTCGCGCTTACACGCGTGCCGAGTTGCTCAAGCGTGAGCCCAAGCGCGACCCGGGCAAGCCTGAGTCGATCGCCATAAAAAGCGAATGAAACCATAAGTGCCTCTCGCCGCACCGGCAGCCTAACCGCCCGTCTTGGTCTCGCCTTCGCGATCGCGCACACCGATGGCCGGTGCTTCTAGTTCGACACTCTCGCTGGCAGGACGGCCAATCGCACCACTGAAACGACGGCTGTCGAGCGGTACATCCCAATTGAGGATAGCCGTCTCACCCCGAAGTCCGACGAACTTGACCGAAATCACACTACCATCAACGTCCGTTTCAATGGCCAAACGATAGGCAAGTTCGCGTCCCTCGTCGCAGTCATCAAACGAGAAGCCCAATTGGCGAAGTTCGGGCAAGCTCTGTCGCATTGTACGATCAGTGGGCTCGTCCGCCTCACCACGGTAGATGCGGAGAGGAACTTCGCCGATCGTGAAGATAAGCTGGAGTGACCGGTCTACGACGCCGAGCCAGTCGTATGCGCCTTCATCCACGGCACGCAAGATGCGTGCCCTCCCGAACTGAAACGCACGGCAACCTAGGGTCCACCCATTGTCACCATTTTCTTCATCGAAGAGCTCGACTGCGGCTTGGCGCCCATCGACGATCATTCGCGCCACCGCAACGATGCGGTCTTCGGTCAAATCGCTATGATATTCCCACGGATAGGTTTTCGACACGATCGCCCCCTGCATAAATCTCACGCTGCATGATGGGCAAATTTTCAAATTTGTCAACCAAGCGCAAACATGTAAACTGATTTCAGCGTTCAAACGCATTGATCGTGCGGGATGCCGTGACCATTGGGCTATGCTTACCAGTGCGATCTCGTCGCGTAAGCGAAATACCGCCACACGTAAGCAGATTCCATGCCGTGCGTAAGCAGTGCCGATACGTCGCATCTGGGCGTGCGCCACCCACAATCGACCAACGCAAAGCCGCATAAGCCCACCCAAAATCACCAACTGGATGTTGTCCACCGCCGGGAGGCACCTAAACACCGCCGTTCCTGCGGGTTCCGTCGCTTACGCGGTGCTTACTTTTGCGATTTTGCGAGGCGCGTAAACAGAAAAAGCGACCCGTTGGGGTCGCTTAACTGCTTGCTTTTCCGTGGAAAAACTGGAGCGGGCGAAGGGATTCGAACCCTCGACCCCAACCTTGGCAAGGTTGTGCTCTACCCCTGAGCTACGCCCGCTCTGGCTTCGCGGCGGGGCCTTGTGGAAGGCCACCGCCGGGGTGGAGGCGGCCCATTAGCAACGGTCCCCATGGGCTGCAAGGGGTTTCTTGGCCAAAATTCGGCAACCGCTTTTTTGCTTCACAAATGCGCCGCCGTGCCCACATTGGCGGGAACCGCGCGCGCCAGGCATCAGGCGCGCGCCCGGCATGGAGTATTCGCGTGGCAAGCATGGGTCTGAGCATCGACGAACAGAAGGCGGTTGACCGCTTCCGCAAGGCCGTTGCCGAACCTTCGATGACCAGCCTCGTCGTGCTGGATTTCTGGGCCGAGTGGTGCGGGCCGTGCAAGGCGCTCACCCCGCTGCTGGAAAAGGTCTGCGGCGAATATGCCGAAAAGGGCGTGGTCCTCGCCAAGGTCAATGTCGATGAGGAACCGTTCATCGCCGCCCAGTTCCAGGTGCGCTCGATCCCCACGGTCTATGCCGTGTTCCAGGGCCAGCCCATCGCCGACCTGACCAACGCCCGCTCCGAAAGCCAGCTCAAGGCCATGCTCGACCAGCTGCTGGCCAAGTTGCCGATCCAGCCGGGCGGGGCCGGCGCGGCCCCCGATATCGCGCCGCTGCTGGCCATGGGCGAGGAAGTGCTGGCGGCCGGCGATGGCGAACGCGCCGCTGCGATCTACGCCCAGATCCGCGACATGGCGCCCGACAGCGCGCCGGCCGCCGCCGGGCTGGTCCGCGCCCTCACCCTGGCCGGCCAGGTGGACGAGGCCGAGGCCGCGCTGGGCGGGCTTGATCCCAGGCTCGCCGCCGATCCCGCCGTGGCCCAGGCCCGCGCCGCGCTGGAACTGGCCCGCAACCGGCCGGAAGACAGCGAACTGGCCGCCCTGCGTGCCGCCGCCGCCGAGCGCCCGGCCGACATGGACGCGCAGCTCGCCTTCGCCAGCGCCGCCTTCGCCTCTGGCGAGCGCGATACGGCCGCCGAAACCCTGCTGCGGATGGTCTCGGCCGACCGCGAGTGGAACGAGGGTGCAGCGCGCGCCAGGCTGCTCCAGATCTTCGAGGCGGTCGGGCTGGAGGATCCGTGGGTGGCCGGCCAGCGGCGCAAGCTTTCCACGATCCTGTTCGGCTGACCGGGACACCGCCGATGGCCACGCCGCCGAGCACCCAGCGCATCTCGATCTTCCCGCTGCCCGGCGCCATGCTCTATCCCGGCCTCCAGCTGCCGCTGCACATCTTCGAGCCGCGCTACCGGGCGATGATTTCCGACGCCCTCGCGCGCGACCGGCGGATCGGGATGATCCAGCCGCAGCAGCCGGTAGAGGGCGCGCCGCTCTATGCGGTTGGCTGCCTGGGCCGGATCGGCGAGGTGGAGGCCTTGCCCGACGGCCGCTTCAAGCTGATCCTCGAAGGCGAGGCCCGCTTCCGGGTGATCCGCGAACGCGAGGTGTCCACCCCGTTCCGCCAGGTCGATGGCGAACTGTTCGCCGAACCGGAGCACGAATCGCTGGCCGCGGTGGAACGCGCCTCGTTCGAACGCGAGGCCCGCCGCTTCGCCGCGATCCAGGGCTACCGGGTGGATTGGGAATCGGTCGCCCGGCTCGATGACCAGAGCCTGGTCAACGGGGTGGCCCAGATCGCGCCGTTCGATCCGGCCTCCAAGCAGGCGCTGCTCGAAGCGCCCGACCTCGCCGCGCGCTGCGAGCTGATGATCCAGGCGATGCAGTTCTACGCCCGCCGCGATTCCGACGACGACCGGACGACGATGCAATAGTCAGGAACCGCCCGTCGGCGGCCGCTCGTCGAGCAGGGTCTGCTCGGTCCCGTCCTTGCGCCAGATGGCGGTGAGGCGCGGCGTGCCGTCCGGATCGACGCGAGCGGTCCACCGCAGGGTTCCATCAGCCGCGGCGCCCGCACGCAGGAGCGGATCGAGCGGCGCGGGTTCCCGGTGCTTCGGCAATGGCGCCTTGCCCGGCTGGTGCGACCCATCGCCGTCGGCCCGCGCGGGCCGCGTGGGGCAATCGGCGACGGCGGCGGCGATCATGTCCGGCTCGGCATCCGCATGGGGCTGCGCGCCCGTGGCGGAGGCCAGCCACTTGTAGCGGCCATCGCCCTGCCGCTGCCAGACCCGCGCGAACCAGCCCGCCCGCCCCTCGCCTTCCCGCCCCTCGCCTTCCCGAAACGACCCGCGGGCGACGACCAGCGAGCCATCGCAGCTCGACCACACCGCGCCCACCTGCCAGCGCCGGGGCAGGGCCGAATTGGCCCGGCCCTTGAAGGCATCGCGCGCCCAGACCAGCTTCGGCGAGAAGACCACGGCCTCGGGCGCGGCGGTGGCGGCCAGCGCGGTCCATGTCCCGCGCGCCGCGCCATCGCGATCAAGCGCGAGTTCGGCGGCGATCGCCGCGCTGGGATTGGCATAGCCGTGCAAGGCGCCCCGGCCGCTGGCGCCACCTTCGGGCGGGTCGTCGGCGCGGTCCCGGGCCACGGCGGACGCGGCGCAGGCGGCGGCCAGGGCGAGGAGGGCGCAGCGCGGAAACAGGCGGTTCATCGCCCCAGGCTGCCCGCCCGCGCGTGAACCCAGGCTGTCCGCCTCAGATTGCGTCGGGCGCGAGCGCGAGGCCGCTGTTGCGGTGGGCGGCGACCAGGGTGTTTCGCAGCAGGACGGCGATGGTCATCGGGCCGACCCCGCCCGGCACCGGGGTGATCGCCCCGGCAATGCCCTGGCACGAGGCAAAATCGACATCGCCGACCAGCCGCGTCTTGCCTTCCGAGCCCGCTGAGGCCGGGACCGGAACGCGATTGATGCCGACATCGATCACGGTCGCGCCGGGCTTGATCCAGTCACCCTTGACCATTTCGGCGCGGCCCACGGCGGCCACCACGATATCGGCGCGGCGCACCACCTCGGCCAGGTTCTTCGTGCGGCTGTGGGCCACGGTGACCGTGCAGCTTTCGGCGATCAGCAACTGGGCCATCGGCTTGCCGACGATGTTCGAGCGCCCGATCACCACGGCATCGAGGCCCGAAAGGCTCCCCAGCCGGTCCTTGAGCAGCATCACGCAGCCCAGCGGGGTGCAGGGCACGAAGCCCGGCAGGCCCACGGCCAGCCGCCCGGCGTTGACCACGTGGAAGCCGTCAACGTCCTTGTCGGGGTTGATCGTGGCGATCACCTTCTGCTCGTCGATGTGGGCGGGCAGCGGCAGTTGGACGAGAATGCCATCCACCAGCGGATCGGCGTTCAGCGCCTCGACCACGGCAAGCAGGTCCGCCTCGCTGGTTTCGGCCGGCAGCTTGTGCTCGAAGCTGGCCATGCCGCAGGCTACGGTCTGCTTGCCCTTGTTGCGGACATAGACCTGGCTGGCCGGGTCCTCGCCCACCAGCACCACCGCGAGGCCCGCCTTGCGCCCGGTCTGCGCGGTGAAGGCGGCGGCCAGTTCGCCAACCCGGCTCCGCAGGCCCTCGGCAAAGGCCTTGCCGTCGATGAGATCGGTCACTTGGGGGTCGCTCCGTTCAATAGAGGGCCGCGTAGGCCATGTTCTTGAGCACGATCTGGACGATCGTCAGCCCGATGATCAGCACCATCGGCGAAAGATCGAGCGCGCCGGTGGCCGGCATGATCTTGCGGATCGGCCGCAGGACCGGTTCGAGCAGCGCGTTCACCGCGTGCCAGATCGCGGCGACGACGTTGTTGTGCAGGTTCACGACATTGAAGCTGATCAGCAGGCTCATCACGAACTGGACGATAACCAGCGTGACGACGATCGAGATCAGGTAGCCGACGATTTCGAACAGGGTCAGGAACAGCACCGCGGCGCCTTTCGCATGGGTGGTCTTGGCCCCGCCCTTAGCCGTTCGGCACAGCCGCGTCCACGGGGCACGGGTGGCCGCGCCGCCCGCATCAGCCCTTGCGGATCAGCGTTCCCGCGCCCTTCGAGGTGAAGACCTCGATCAGCATGGCATGGCTGACCCGGCCATCGATCACCACGGCCGCCTCGCAGCCGGCCTCGACCGCGTGGACGCAGGTTTCCAGCTTGGGGATCATGCCCCCGCTGATCGTGCCATCCTCAGCCAACCGGGCGATATCGGCCGGGGTGAGATCGGTCAGCAAGTTCTTGTCCTTGTCGAGCACGCCGGCCACGTCGGTCAGCAGGAACAGCCGCGCCGCGCCCAGCGCCGCCGCGATCGAGCCGGCCATGGTATCGGCGTTGACATTGTAGGTCTCGCCATCGTGGCCGCGCGCGATCGGCGCGATCACCGGGATCAGCCCCGCGGCGATGGCGGTGTCGATCACGGTCGTATCGATCACGTCGGGTTCGCCGACAAAGCCGAGATCGACGCTCAGCATCTCGTCGGTATCGGGATCGCGCGCGGTCTTTTCCACCTTGCGCGCGGTGATCAGCCCGCCATCCTTGCCCGAGATGCCCAGCGCCCGGCCGCCGGCATTGGCAATCCAGCCGACCAGTTCCTTGTTGATCGAGCCGCACAGGACCATCTCGGCGATGTCGGCCGTGGCCTTGTCGGTCACGCGCAGGCCATCGACGAAGCGGCTTTCCACGCCCAGCTTCTTGAGCATGGCGCCGATCTGCGGCCCGCCGCCGTGGACCACCACCGGGTTGATCCCCACCGCCTTCAGCAGCACCACATCCTCGGCGAAATCGAGCGCGAGTTCAGGATCGCCCATCGCGTGGCCGCCATATTTCACCACGAAGGTGCGGCCCGCATAGCGGCGCAGGTAGGGCAGCGCCTCAACCAGGGTCTCGGCCTTGGCGAGCATCGCGGGATCGCGGGTGGCGTCTTGCGGAATGGTCATGGATAGCCCCTTAATTGCTGCGCGCGCAATTTGAAGCGCTTTTACGACGGCGCGGCGGCAGGCAAGTCCCGTTGCCCCCTCGCCGACCCGGTCCGAAACGGAGCGGGCGGACGGACTTTCACCGCCGGATCGGCGGCACGCGCGATCGGCGGGCGGCAGGCAAACCGGCCCGCCTGCGTGCCGGCAAGCCGGGTCCGGCCCATAACGCCTTGCAAAACCGATGAATTTCCCTCCATTCCGGCGGGAAACCACGTATTTGCACGAATGGGAACCGGCATTCGTTTGCCGTCCTTGTGGGTGAATGGCCCTCCCCCTTATCGCATTCGCTGCCGCCGCCTTCTCGCTCTGCCCGCAAGGCCCGCGGACCACCTGCGTCGTCGATGGCGATACCTTCTGGCTCGCCGGCGAGAAGATCCGCATCGCCGATATCAACGCGCCCGAAACCCACGGCGCGCGCTGCGCCGGCGAACAGGCGCGCGGCGATGCGGCCACCCGCCGCCTGATCGCCTTGCTCAACGCCGGCCCCTTCGAACTGGCTCCCTCTGCGCGCGACCGCGACCGCTATGGGCGGCAATTGCGGATCGTCGTGCGCCACGGCCAGAGCCTGGGCGCGCAACTGGTGCGCGAACGGCTGGCCGAACCCTGGCGCGGCCGCCGCTCGGACTGGTGCGGCGCCATCGACCCGGCGGGCGGCGCCTGACCCCCACCCCCGGCCCGCGATCGGATTAGGCAAATCGCCCGGCCCGGCCTATGGCCCGCCACGGGCCGCCGCCCGCCCATCTTCCGGAGTATCCCATGGCCGACAGCGACGAAGACTACGTGTACGACGAGGAGAGCGGCGAATGGCTGCCCGCCAGCGAACTTGCCGCCAAGCAGGCCGCCGCCAGCGTGGTCGAAGTGCGCGACGCGGTCGGCAACCTGCTGGCCGATGGCGACCAGGTCACCCTGATCAAGGATCTCACGGTCAAGGGCGCGGGGCAGACGCTCAAGCAGGGCACGCTGATCAAGTCGATCCGCCTGACCGGCGATGCCCAGGAGATCGACTGCCGGTTCGACGGGATCAAGGGGCTGGTCCTGCGCGCGGAATTCGTCCGCAAGCGGTGAACGGACGGGCCAGCGATTTGACGGACCGGCGCGGCCTGCGCTAACCCTCGCCAGCCCCGCGGGTCGCGCTGCGAGGGAGTGCTGCCGTGCCGATCGATCACACGCATACCGCCAATGGCAAATGGATGACCGACAGCCAGGTTCTGGCCGAGGTCGAAAGCGGGATCCACAACGCATCCGATGCGATCCTGCCGGCCGAGACCTGCCTCTACCGCGCCGGCCACCGCTTCCGGCTGGACAAGGCCACCGGGCAGACGGTTCCAAACACCCCTGAGGCCGTCTACGAAAGCCCGTGGTGGTCAACCTACTACGATTTCAACAAGGTAACCTGGGCGCGCGGCGGGGACGACCAGGCGGGCGCCGCCCGTTCGGCCTACGCCATTCATCCGGGCTGGGGCGGGGACTGCACCCTGTTCGCCTCGATCGTGCTGACCTGCGACCTGAGCGTGTGGTACGGCATCGGCAAGGCGGTGACCGAGGCGGAACTGGGCAGCCGGCAGATGTCGGTGTGGTTTCCCGACGAGGATATCCTGCAGATCTACATTCCCGGACTGCACCGCACCGGCAATGCCGCCCAGGCCGGAAACGCCAAACTGTGGACCACGCAGCGCAGCGTGTTCAACGTGGGCGGCGCCTTCTCCAACGGCACCGGCTACCAGGGCGCCCTGCCCCTGCCCTTGACCACCGCCGGGGGCGCGGGCAGCAACCCGCCGATCCAGATGACCCTGTTCTGACCGCCCCGCGCCGAGGCCGCGCCAGCCGCCCCGGCGCCTTGTTCGCTCAACCGCCCAGCCACCAGCCCAGCGCGGCGCCGGCCACCAGCACCTGCATCGCCGCGATCCCACCGAGCTGGCGCGAAAACGGCTGCTTGCGGGTCTTGTGGCGGAACAGCGCGCGTCCGGCATAGGCGCCCGGAGTTCCCCCCAGCAGCGCCAGCCCCAGGAGCCGCGCCTCCGGGATGCGCCGCCGACTGGCGCGGGCCAGCGCCTTGTCCAGCCCGAACAGGGCGAGGGTGATGAGGTTGAGCGCAAGGAGGGCGAGGGCAACGAGCGAAGCGGGATCGGAAGGCATGGCGCGCGTCTAGGCAGGATGGCGCCCGGCGGGAAGCCCCGGCCCCGCCCGGCCGGCGCTTGCCGAAGGATGCCCGAGGCCGCGCCTTGGCGCGCGCCCGTCCGCTCAGGCCGCCGTCACTTCGCCGGCGCGGTGGCGACGGACTGGTTGGTCATGTGGGTGGTGGGAAGATCGACCGGAACGGCCGGATCGGTCGGATTCTCGACCGTCCAGTCGGTCGAGACCTCGGCAGCATCGCTCCCCTCGACCGTGGGCGAAGCCGCCGGCTCCGGCGCCTTCGGCCCGCAAGCAGAAAGGGCCAGCGGCAGGACCATGACAAACGAACGCAAGGCAACAGACGGCATCGGAATTCCTCCTCTGCAAACCGGGGCTTGGCCTGAGAGGAAAGGTATGCCTGCGGCGGCGGGATGGCAATGCGGGCGAACGATGTCCGGAATGGCGCAAACAGGTTCCCCTCTCACCTGCGGGATGGGCCGGGGGCGGGCTTGCAAACCTTCAGATAAGGCCGGCGGGCGAATGCGCTCGTCACCGCATATTCGGGAGCGCGAGGGGCGTTGCCCCTCGCATCAATCCCTTGCCCCTTCAGCCCCGCCGGGCTCCACTCACTCCGCCGCGATGCCCGCCGCGCCGAACATATCGATCTCGGTCTCGGTGGAGCCTTCGCCGGCGTCTTCGCCGTTGGCGGCTTCCTTGGCCTTGCGGCGCTTGTCGAAGCTGGCCCAGACGGTCTGCCAGTCGCCCCGGGTGGCGCCCTTGGAATATTCCGTCGCGCGGGTTTCGAAGAAGTTGGCGTGTTCCACGCCGTTGAGCAGCGGGGCGAGCCAGGGCAGCGGGTGATCGTCGATCATGTAGACCGCCGGCAGGCCGAGCTGGCCCAGCCGCCAATCGGCGATGTAGCGGATGTAGCGCTTGATTTCCTTCGCGCTCATGCCGGGGACCGGCCCCTGCTCGAAGGCGAGGTCGATGAAGGCGTCTTCGAGCCGCACGGTCTTCTGGCAGCAGTCGATGATGTCTTCCTTGACCGCCTTGGTCAGGCAATCGCGCTCCTTCACGAAGGTGTGGAACAGGCGGGTGATGCCTTCGCAGTGCAGGCTTTCATCGCGCACCGACCACGAGACGATCTGGCCCATGCCCTTCATCTTGTTGAAGCGCGGAAAGTTCATCAGCATGGCGAAGGAGGCGAACAGCTGCATCCCTTCGGTGAAGCCGCCGAACATGGCGAGGGTGCGGGCGATATCCTCGTCGGAATCGACCCCGAAGGTGTGCATATAATCGTGCTTGGCGCGCAGTTCCTCGTATTCGAGGAACATCCCGTATTCGCTCTCGGGCATCCCGATGGTGTCGAGCAGGTGCGAATAGGCGGCGATGTGCACCGTCTCCATGTTGGAGAAGGCGGCCAGCATCATCTTGATCTCGGTGGGCTTGAACACCCGGGCATATTTGTCGTGGTAGCAATCCTGCACTTCCACGTCGGCCTGGGTGAAGAAGCGGAAGATCTGGGTGAGCAGGTTGCGCTCATGCTCGGAGATCTTCTGCGCCCAGTCGCGGCAATCCTCGCCGAGCGGCACTTCCTCGGGCATCCAGTGGACCTGCTGCTGGCGCTTCCAGAACTCGTAGGCCCACGGATATTCGAAGGGCTTGTAGGTCTTGCGGGCTTCGAGAAGGGGCATGGCGCGAATCTCTCTTCGGTCAGGCGTTCAATATAGGCTGCGCGGAGGCGCAAACGAAGGGCGACCAGCCGGTGCGGCTGGGGAAAACGGCGCGCTCCGGCCGGACGCCTTGCGAACGCCGGCCGCTAGTTCCAGAACCAGCCGGGCTTGAGCTTGCGGGCCGCGCGGTTGCGCCACATCCGGACATACATCCACAGGCCCGACAGGCTGAAGAACACCATGGCCAGTCCCGAAAGCGTGGCCACGAACACCCCCAGCGGCCCGAAGCTCTCGCCCGAATGGAGGTGATGGAGCGTGCCGACCAGGTTCGGCCCCGAAGGCCGGGGCCGGCAGGTCATGGTTTCCGGGCAGACGAAGCCCGCCGGCAGCGCGGCCGCCGAGACCTGCGGGCGCGGCACGAACCACGGCACGACCTGGCTGAGCACGCCGGTTATCGCGATCCACACCAGGAACGCCCCGAACACCACCGCCAACCACCGATGCCACTTCCGCATGAAATCCAGCCCTTTCGATTACGCGACCCGGCCGCGCCTGAGCAGCACGGGCGGCGCTGGGCAACGCGCAAAATGTCGCGCCCTGTCGCAAGGCGGCTGGCCTGGCGAACGCTCCTGCCGGGGTGGGCGGAATGGTCATGGTCAATGTCCTGCCCGCCCGGGCTGCCTCAGCGGCAGCCCCTATTGGCAAGCAAGGCATTCCTCGTAGTCGGTCGGCGTGGCCAGTTCGATCACCGGCGCCTCGGCGGTGTTGTCCGCCTCGACCCCGCCGGCGAACCCGGCGCGCTGGACCGACTTCGAGCGCAGGTAATAGAGCGACTTGATCCCCCGCTCCCAGGCCTGGAAGTGGAGCATCATCAGGTCCCACTTGTCGACATCGGCCGGGATGTAGAGGTTGAGCGACTGGGCCTGGTCGATGAACGGCGTGCGGTCGGCGGCGAATTCGAGCAGCCAGCGCTGGTCGATCTCGAAGCTTGTCTTGTAGACCGCCTTTTCCTCCGGCGAGAGGAAATCGAGGTGCTGGACCGAGCCGCCATGCTCGAGGATCGAGTTCCACACGTTGGTGGAATCCTTCGACTTCGCCGCCAGCAGCTTCTGCAGGTATGGGTTCTTCACCACGAAGGAGCCCGAGAGGGTCTTGTGGGTGTAGATGTTGGCCGGGATCGGTTCGATGCACGCCGAGGTGCCGCCGCAGATGATCGAGATCGAGGCGGTCGGCGCAATCGCCATCTTGCACGAGAAGCGCTGCATCGCGCCCATGTCGGCCGCATCGGGGCAGGCCCCGCGTTCCTGCGCGAGAAGCAGCGAAGCCTCATCGGCCTTGCCGGCGACGTGCTTGAACATCTTGAGGTTCCAGGCCTTGGCCATGGCGCTCTCGAAGGCGATGCCCTTCATCTGCAGGAACGAGTGGAAGCCCATCACCCCCATGCCGACCGAGCGTTCGCGCATGGCCGAATACTTGGCGCGGGCCATTTCATCCGGCGCGCGGTCGATATAGTCCTGCAGCACATTGTCGAGGAAGCGCAGAACGTCCTCGATGAAACGCTCGTCCCTGTTCCACTCGTCCCAGGTTTCCAGGTTGAGCGAGGACAGGCAGCAGACCGCCGTGCGATCATTGCCCAGGTGGTCGCGCCCGGTGGGAAGCGTGATTTCCGAACAGAGGTTGGAGGTGGAAACCTTCAGCCCCAGGTCGCGGTGATGCTTGGGCATCATCCGGTTCACGGTGTCGGCAAAGACGATATAGGGCTCGCCCGTGGCCAGCCGCGTCTCGACCAGCTTCTGGAACAGCGAGCGCGCATCGACCGTGCCGCGCTCCGAGCCATCCTTGGGCGAGCGCAGCTTGAACTCGGCGCCATCGCGCACCGCTTCCATGAACTCGTCGGTCAGCAGCACGCCGTGGTGGAGGTTCAAGGCCTTGCGGTTGAAATCGCCGCTGGGCTTGCGGATTTCGAGGAACTCCTCGATCTCGGGATGCGAGACGTCGAGGTAGCAGGCGGCCGAGCCGCGCCGCAGCGAACCCTGCGAAATGGCCAGCGTCAGGCTGTCCATCACGCGGACGAAGGGGATGATCCCGCTGGTCTTGCCGTTGAGGCCAACCGGCTCGCCGATCCCGCGCACATTGCCCCAATAGGTGCCGATCCCGCCGCCGCGGCTGGCCAGCCAGACGTTCTCGTTCCAGGTGCCGACAATGCCTTCCAGGCTGTCGGAAACCGAATTCAGGTAGCACGAAATCGGCAGGCCGCGGCCGGTGCCGCCGTTCGAGAGCACCGGGGTGGCCGGCATGAACCACAGCTTCGAGACATAGTCATAAAGCCGCTGGGCATGATCCTGATCGTCGGCATAGGCATCGGCCACGCGGGCGAAGAGATCCTGGTAGGTCTCGCCGGGGAGCAGGTAGCGATCGTCGAGCGTGTCCTTGCCGAAATCGGTGAGCAGGGCATCGCGCGCGACATCGGTCCGAATCGTGAAGCGGCGCGGCTGGACCGACTTGGAATCATCGACCCGCGCGGCCTTGGCCACGCCCGCCACGGCGCCGGCGAGCGCTTCGGCCCCCAGCTTCTCGACCAGCCCACCTTCAACCAGTCCAGCGCTGCCAGCATCGGTCTTGTCCGTCATCGCCACTGCCGGGCCTGCGCCCGCCTCCTGGTTGGTCGCGCCGCCCGCGGTGGGTGCGCCGACATCGCCGAACAGCGAAGCTTCCGCTTCCGCCCCGCCCGTCACATCCGCGCCCGACACCGCGTCGTCTCCGCTCTTGAAATCCACTGCCGCCCCCATTCGTTCTATCCGCACCACGCCGACCGTCCCCGCCCCGCCGGCGAATCGGAAAGGGTGCGGGCATCTTACGCCCCAGCCTTCCATCGCGCGAGAACAAAACGGGAATGAAAATTAACCACCCTGTGGCCCGCCCCCCGATCTGCGCTTCCCTTGCTCCGAATCCCGCCCCCGTGCGCGCTTGCGGCGCGAAGCGGGAACAGGGCTGGCGAAAAGGCCTCGCGGTCGTCGGACCGGGCTGGATAGTGCCTCATCCTGAAACCGGCGCAAGGGGGCGCCCACCGGTTCACCCCCAAGATATTGTGGCCGGCCTCAGGTTCAACCCCTACCCATGCTGCGCGACGCGCGGGGCAAGCGGCACTGGCGCGCTGTGCAAGAGTCAAAGTGAAACTGTGAAAAAATTTTTGCCGGTGGACAGGCCGGCAGCGCCGTTGACTCACGATGGAATCGGGCCGCGCAACATCATTGCGGACGCACCGGGCCAGTGTATCCTGCCGACCCAGCGCGTATCCTGCCCGCCGATCCCGGGCACCAGGCGGCGCGGCCGACGAAAGGAGGCAAGGCCAGTGTTCAACCTGATTGGCGCGATCGTCTCGGGCCTCGTCATCGGCGCCCTGGCGCGGCTGTTCTATCCCGGCCCGGTCCCGGCGGGCTGGATCATGACCGTGCTGCTCGGCGTGGGCGGTTCGCTGCTGGCCAATTTCGTGATCCGGATGCGCGATCCGGCGGGCTACGATGCCGGCTTCAACCGCGCCGGCTGCCTCGCCTCGGTGCTGGGGGCCATGGTCCTGATCTTCTTGGGCCGGCACTTCGGCTGGCATTGAGGCCGACCATGCCCCCTCTCGTGGCTGGAGCGCCGCGATGACCCTTTCGCTCGCGCCGATCATGCCGTGGCTGGATATCGGCGGGATCATGGTCTTTGCCGCTTCGGGTTCGCTGGCCGCAGCGCGCAAGCGGCTGGATTTCATCGGCGCCTGCTTCTTCGCCCTGGTCACCGCGACCGGCGGGGGCACCTTGCGCGATCTGCTGATCGGCGCGCCGGTGTTCTGGATGCACGATGCCATGCCGGTCGTGTTGTGCCTGGTCGTGGCCCTTGCCGCCTGGCTGGTCCCGCTGCGCTGGTGGCCGGAGCGGGCTCTCGAATGGTTCGATGCGGTGGGGCTTGCCGCCTATGCGGTCTACGGCGCGGCGAAGGCCGCCGCCTGGGGCGTACCGCCAGTCCCCGCCGCCGCCGCCGGGGTGATCACCGCTTCGCTTGGCGGGGTAATCCGCGACATCACCGCCGGCCAGCCCTCGGTGCTGATGCGCCACGAGCTTTATGTGACCGCCGCAGTCATCGCCGCGGCCCTGTTCGCCGGCCTGTCCGCCGCCGGCCTGGCCGCGCCCTGGCCGGCCGCCATCGGCTTTGCCGCCGGGCTGGCGCTGCGGGGCGCCGCGATCCGCTGGAAGCTGGCCCTGCCGCCGCACCGCGGGCACTGAACCCGCGCCGGCACCCGACCCTAGGGGACCAGAACGGTATCCTTGGCGGTCGCCCGGGTCTGCGGATAGTCGAGCGTATAGTGCAGCCCCCGGCTCTCGTGGCGCTTGAGCGCCGAGCGCACGATCAGGTCGGCGCTCTGCAGCAGGTTCCTCAGCTCGATAAGGTCGGTCGTTACCCGGAAGTGGCCGTAATAGTCGCCCACCTCGTCGGTCAGCAGCTTGATCCGGTGCGCCGCGCGTTCCAGCCG